>CAVGTL010000188.1:0-5037 GCA_963632005.1 Succinivibrio sp. | reverse complement strand
CTACCAAGCTTTGAACATATGATGAAAAAACAAGATAAGGAAAAGTGTGTTCAATTAATATATTCTTTACCATTAAAAATATTTAATATTTGGGCGCTTCAGGTTGAGGGAATAAAATTAGAATTAATAGATGAGATAAAAAATTTGAATGATTGGGATTATAGAAAAGAAAAAATTAACGACAAGGATGTACTTAATTATTTACGCTGGGAATCAATTTCATTATTAATGGAGATAATGAACTCAGCGATAGGAAATGCGACAAAGAGCAATACACATAAGTTTATAGATTCATTTAATTATGATGATTCAGATTTGTATAGAATAGAACATTTGATGGGATTAGAAAAAAGGGACAATGTTGACAGATTTACAAAAGAAATAGAAGATGCATTCTCTGAGCAGAAACAGCAATTACTTAAATTAATGATGCAAAGAGTCGCAAGACATTATATGGTAAATTCTAAGAAAATACAGCATTCTGATATGCAGAGGTTAAATGCAAAATTATGGGATGGAAGATTAAACCAGACAGTGTTGCTGATTAATAAAAAGAAAAATGCCAAAAAAAAGTAATGATATATTAATTCTTTATATAGATAAAGCCTAAATAAAACTAAATGCATGAAATCATAAATAATAGAAAATAAGGTAAACAATGAAGGAACTTGATAATTTTTCGAATTGTCTTGGGGTGTTGAAGAATGCAGAATTTGAATCTGCAACTAAAGATAAAATATACAGAATGGGTATTATATGCCAGTTTGAACTTACATTCAAGCTTGCTTGTGAAGCATTACAGGGGATTCTTGAGCTTCATGGCGTGGATGATGCAAGTACGGGCTCTCCGAGGGAAATTCTACAGCTTGGTTATAAATTTGGTTTTATGAACGATTCTGCAGTATGGCTTATGATGCTGAAGAAGCGTAATACTTCGGTGCATATATATAATGAGGATGAGGTGGACGAGCTTATTCTTCTTATAAGGGACAGTTTCATACCTGCGTTTGCGATTTTGCAGGAAACGCTGGAAAATAAGCTTCGTGAGGCTGAAAGTGACTGGGGATGATGTACATCTATTTAGGTATATATAGTAATAAACTTGGATAGATTAACATAAACTAAAAGGGGATATATTCTACTTGAAAAACTTGTTTAAAAAGAGTATAATATCCTCAGTGATCGCACTATGGAAACTTGAGAAGCCCATAGTCCGGAAGGCTCCTTCGGGAGCCTTTTGTTATTTATGCCAGTAAATCTGTGAAATTGATGAAAGGTGGTGGAAAATATGGAGAAAAAGCAATTTCTAACATATGATGAACAAATTTCTTTTCTGAAGGAAAAGAAAGGTTTAATAATTTCTGATAGAGAATATGCAAGAAAGACATTGCTTAAGATTGGATATTTTCCACTGATCAATGGTTATAAAGAAGTCTTTAAAGAGTCATTAAATGACCAGTTCTGTAGAGGAACGGCGTTTGAGGATATCTATGAGTTATATAGCTTCGACAATGATTTAAGAAACATTTTTCTTAAATACATATTAGTTACAGAACGAAATATTAAGTCATCGTTATCATATCATTTTTGTGAAGAATATGGAGATTTGCAGTCTGACTATCTAAATGTAAACAACTATGACTATACAAAAAAGAAAAGGATTGTAATAGATAAAATGTTGAAGATCATGTCAGGGCAGTTGAGATATGACAGTGATTATGTTTATATTAGACATTATATGACTAAATATCAATATGTCCCACTGTGGGTATTGATGAATGTCCTTACTATTGGGCAGTTGTCAAAAATATATGCTAGTCAAAAAGGTCGTATACAGATAAAAGTCTGTAAGGACTTTGGTTTTCTGAAAGTAAATGAGATGGGAAAAATGTTGGCGGTTATGACAAAGTTTAGGAATGTTTGTGCGCATAATGATCGCCTGTTTGATTTTCATACGAAAGATGCTTTGTTAGATAGAAATATCTACGAACGCTTACGAATTCCAAAAGAAAAAGGTCGTTATAAATATGGCAAGAATGATCTTTATGCGCAGGTTATTATTTTAAAGTTACTCCTGTCAGATGAAGATTTCCATATTTTCTTTAAAGATTTAAGAGTGTGCTTTAAAAAGCATCCAATACATAAAAAAGTACTTGATAAAATGGGATTTTCTGAAAATTGGGAAAGAATAGGAAGAATTGGGAAATATGTTAAATCCGAAATCAATTAAATTTTTCGATGATATGCTGTGCATAATTATAAAAGCGCAGCTTGTGGGACGGCGTGAGCCGTCGGAGGGATAGGCTGCCGGCAGGCTATTAATGGATATTTACAGGAATCTGATATATAATATTATAGATATAATTGTATTTGAAGAGGAAAATTATCATGTCTGATACGTATATTCCGCCGTTTACTATGACGGAAGAAATTGTAAATATGGTGATAGATATCGGGGAGCTTGTCGGAAGGATAGATGCTCATGATGATCTATCGATAAATCCTACTTTGAGAAGGGAAAACAGGATAAAGACGATATATTCTTCGCTTGCTATAGAGCAGAATACTTTTATGTGCCTGAGCTTTTTGACTGGATGAGGGGTTCAAATATGCATCCTCTTGTGAAATCATGTATTTTTCATTATGAGTTTGAATTTATACACCCTTTTGCTGATGGCAATGGAAGGACAGGCAGGCTGTGGCATACTTTGATATTGATGAACTGGAGGCATTTTTTTGCATGGCTGCCTATAGAGACTTTGATTCATGAAAATCAGAATGAATATTATTCAGCGATAAATGCATCGAATAACAGTGGTGAGTCTACGATATTTGTTGAGTTTATGCTTAGGATAATAAAGAAGGCTCTGGAGGAGATAGTTGAAAATCAGGACGCGCATATACGTGTCGGTAATGATGTCGGTATAAATGTCGGTAATGGTGTCGGTATAAATATGAAGTCTGCTTCTACTGAGGATAAAATTCTTGAACTTCTTAAACGACGACCTGAAATGACGGCAGCGGGCGCTGCTGACATATTGGGAGTATCTGTAAGACAGGCTGAAAGACTGATCGCAGCGCTTAAAGTTGATGGGAAGCTTGTGCGTATAGGGGCTAATCGCGGCGGTAAATGGAAAGTTATTGAATAAATGATTGTTGGATTGTTATTAATGTTGTGGACTGTGTAGCGCAGCCTGTGGGACGGCGTGAGCCGTCGGAGGGATAGGCCATCGACAGGCTATTAATGACTGGAATGAATGTTTGAATATATAAATAAATTTGTATGGATTGATATGTCAGGGAAGATTTTGAAATGAAAGTATTGTTTGTAAATGGCTGCCTGAGGGCAGAGGAATCGAGGACTTTAAGTATAGCGGAGCGTTTTATCGAAGCTTTTTGTGCAGCGCATCGTGATGCGGAGGTGATCACGGAGGATCTGAACGAGCTGAGGCTTGAGCCGATGTATCGTGATACGCTTGCGGCGAGGAATGATGCTGCGGAGCGCGGTGAATGGGATGATGATATGTTTGCGCCTGCGCAGAGGTTCAGAGAAGCGGATCTTGTGCTGATCGCTGCTCCTTTTTGGGAAGGCACGTTTCCGGCTGCCGTGCATACATATATAGAGCATGTGTGCGTTACGGGGCTGACGTTTGAGTGTACGGAGCGTGGATACGAGGGACGCTGCAAGGCTGAAAATGCTGTGTTTATAACTACTCGCGGAGGGGTATATTCAAAGGGAGAGGCTGTCGCCGACGATCATGCTGCACCGTTTTTGAGGTCTGTGCTTAAGATGCTCGGAATATCTGCGCTTCATGTTGTGGCTGCGGAGGGCCTTGATATAGAAGGGTTTGATGTTGATGCTGCTTTGGATTCCGCAAAAGCTGAGGCTGTGCGGATAGCAGAGGATATATTGTAAGATATACTTGAATTATTCAAAATATACAACAGGAGGTCTTGAAATGGCAGAGATAAAAATGATGACATCAGCTTATGCGAATAAGATGCTGAAAAAGCTGAATGAGGATAAGGAGTTCTGGTGCAGCAAGGAGGGTGACGGGTTTATGTATGTGGCTGCTGTCAATGAGGAGCCTGTTGTGCCTGATTATGATTTTGAGGATGTGTCGCGTCATATAGAGGAGATCGACCGTGAGATCGTAAGGATAAAGCATGCGATAAATCTGGCAAATGTTACAAATACTATAAAATTCGGCGGCGAGGAGCTGACTGTGGACGCTGTGCTCGTGAGGATGGCTCAGCTCAACAGGCGTAAGAGCATGCTCGATACGATGCGTAAGCAGCAGCCTAAGACGAGGGTAAGCTCAGGGTATGTGGTCGCAGGCAGGAATCCAGCTCCGGAGTACCGTTATATAAATTACGATCTTGAGCTTGTGAAGAAAGAATATGAGCGTATAGATGCGGAAATAGCAGAAATGCAGATAGCGCTCGACAAATACAATCAGACTGTAGAATTTGAAGTGTAGCAGCCGCCCGGCGGCTGAGAGGCCGCGCCTTCGCGCGGCTTTGTATGAAAAAAAGCGTGGCGCCGCGTTACCGCCGCGCCTCATAAATTCCGGGCAGCGCTGCCGCCTGCCGGCCGCAGCGCCGCTTCCCGGGCGGATCCCCAAAAAACATTTATGGCAAGCGGTGTTAAACAGTATAGTTCAATGTTACTGTTCCCGGTTATTTTGTTATTTTTTATTGTGTAAATGTTTATTGTTCAGTTAAAAGCAGATTTTTAAATTTGATTTCAAATTATGCGGATCCGCCAAAAACCGGGCCGTAGGGCTGCCGACCTCCCGGTCCGCAGCCCTACGGCTCACAGCGCGCAGGTTCGGTTAGAGCGCGCTATTAAAAAATAAATAAAAACAGATTCATTCATTAAAACATAAAAAAGACATCAGGATACATATCACAAATCAAACGTATCCCGATGTCTTTTCCTATTGTCATATAGATCCCTATATCTTAAAACGCTGCAAAAGTGTAAGCGCTCAACAAGAAGGTGCCTTGAAAGCGCTTACTTGATATTTTAGAATA
>CAVGTL010000187.1:0-5039 GCA_963632005.1 Succinivibrio sp. | reverse complement strand
GCGTCGAGCGGGCTTACGTAGCCGATGCCCCATTCTGTGCAGCCCCATACGCGCTCATCCTCGCAGATGTTGCCGCTGAGAGTAGCGCCCGGATTGAATCCGTAAGCGATGTGAGCCATGCGGAACATGCCGTCGTCTTCAAATGAAGCGAGCCATTTTTCGTATTCTCTTGCAGCTGTACCGCCTTCGAGCTTTATGATCTTGCCGCCTTCAACTGTGAGCTTTACAGGCTCGTCAGGGATCTTGCCGAACGGCGGAGTGATAGTGCCGTCAAATACGATAGTTCCGTTGATAGTGCTGAATTCAGGAACGATGTTGAGCTGACCTGTGAGGAAGTGCATTCCAGGCTCAGAAGCATCGCCGCAGTCGTTTGAGATGTAATGAGTCGGGTTGAGCTTGAAGCTTACATCTGTACCTACAGGAGTTGTAACGTGCATTTCCTTTGCGTCTCTGTGGAGGTCCGCAACGCGTGTCATAAACTTCTGAAGCTGGTCAGTTTCAACGTTTCCGACAACTCTGATGAGGAGCGGGCAGTCGAAGTCTACGAGGCACATGTAGCGGAGCTTAGGGTTGCCCTCGATGGCTCTTTCAAACGGTGTAGAATAGAGGAGCCACTGGTGGTTGAATTCTATCCATACGTCGCAGTTCATGAGAGCGCCTGTGAGCGTGTCGACAGGGATGTCAGGGTCAGCAGCCTTGCCTACGCCTGAAGGAGTAGCGATAGTGATGACCATCGGCTTTGCGCCTGCGCTGTATGCGCTTGAAGCGACAGCGTTTACGAGTTCCATGTCTGAGCCTGTGTCAGCAGTGATGACAACGACTTCGTCCTTTTTTACGGCGAATATGTCGCGGATGAGCTTGTCAGCCGCGCGTTGGAGTTCAAAATATGCCATATTATGGAATACCTTCTTTCTTTGATTATTTTAAATGAAATTGTTCACATGATAATGACTTTGTAGGGAATCAGGCCGGCCCGGCCGGCGCTCTGCGAAATGCATTAGTGCATGGGATGACCGGTCGTCTGTCTTTATCCGAATAAAGTGGTGAAGTATTACAGTAATATTGTAACGTGTTTTGAGAATGGTTTCTTTGAAATAATTTAAAAAATAGCGAATGAAATTTTGTGAATGATACAATATAAGCGGGTACGCGTCACCGCGTGAAAAAGATATAATATTGGTATGTTGCAGCGTAGTAACGCGCTGCTCTGATAACCCGGTAAAAGGAGTAATAGACATATGAATAGAAAAGAATATACAGTATCGGTATTAGACGATATGACTGATGAGCTGGCGAAGCTTATCGCGATAGACAGTTCGTGGGACCCTGACACTGCAGATGAGGAAAACGGTGAGCCGTTTGGACGCAGCCCGAGAGAAGCTCTTGATGCAGTTATAGCGCTTGCTGATTCCATGGGTATGCAGACGAAGGATTACAACGGATACGCAGCTGAGATAACTGTCGGCAGCGGTGAAAAGATGATAGGCATACTGGCGCATGTCGATGTCGTAGAAGCAGGTCCGGGCTGGGAGACACCGCCGTTTCAGGCTGTCATAAAGGATGGAAAGATATTTGGGCGCGGTTCGCTCGATGACAAGGGGCCTGTTGTCAGCAGCCTTTACGCTATGAAGTATATAGTTGACAACGGACTGCTGCCTGAGGAATGGAGCATAAGGCTCATAATCGGCGCTGACGAGGAGGAAGGTCTGCGCTGCATCGACTACTATAACGAACATGCGGAACGCATGCCTGACGTGTCATTCGTTCCTGACGGATATTTTCCTATGGTAAACTGCGAGAAGGGACTTGTTGATTTTGACCTGGAATATGCCCTTGGAAACAGCTTCGGCGGTGAAGCTGGCAGGAATGATGCTGAAGGAGAAACATCTGACGCGCCGGAAGCAGCGATAACTTATCTCAAGGCAGGACTTGGACGCAACATGGTTCCGGCTGAGGCTGTATGCGAGATAAAAGTCCTGCCGGAGGTACGCGGCGAGGCCGCAGAGGGACTGCGCGCGTCTGTATCAAAGACTGAGCTTGACGCGGGTCTGGAGGACAAGGAAGCACTTTACCTTGAAGAAACGGAGGACGGGTTCAGGCTGACTGCTGCGGGTATTTCAGCTCATGCGATGTCGCCTGAAAAGGGAATGAGCGCGCTTGATCTGCTTGTTAAAGCGCTCAACGGTTCAGGTATAGCCTTTGATGACAATGGCTTCATTAGGGCGTATATGGCGACTGCAGGCGCAGGCTATGACGGCTCAGGCGTTGATTCATGTGTCAGCGATGAGATATCAGGTCCGCTTACGCTTAACATCGGAACGGCCGAGCTTTCGGACGGTGTTGTACGTTTACAGGGAAATACGCGTTATCCTGCAACCCTGGAAAAGGATGCAGTAACTGATAAAATGTATGCGGCATTCAGAAAAGCCGGCTTTGGCTGCACAGAGCAGCTGTATCTGCCGCCGCTTTACGTAGAACGCGAAGCGCCGCTCGTTGCAAAGCTCATGGAAGCTTACCGCGAGGTAACAGGCGATACTGAAAACGACATGTTCTCTATCGGCGGCGCGACATACGCGCGCTCGATTCCGAATGCGATATCCTTCGGCCCGCTCTTCCCTGACGAAGTAGAGCTCGCCCACGAAGCAAACGAATTCCTTTCGGTCGAAAGCCTGCGTAAGATGACCGAGATATATATACTCGCCATAGAAAAGCTGATAGGCTAACATGATATAGTAGAACGGGTAACAAATCGTCTATTAACGATGTAACTAAAATCCGCAAAGCACAAATACGTCGTAACACCTTCAAAATTTCCGCCAATATGTTACAATAAAAGTTCAGAAATATACAAATACAGAAAACAGGAATCGAACTTCAAAGGAGATACTTATTTATGAATTTTTTAGAAGAACGCATAGCTAAGGACGGAGTAGTAAAAGAAGGAAACGTGCTCAAGGTAGACAGCTTCCTGAACCATCAGATGGACGTGAAGCTTTTCGACCGGATGGGCGAGGAGTTCGCAAAGCGATTCGCAGGCAAAGAGATAACAAAGATCCTGACGATAGAAGCATCAGGCATCGGCATCGCAAGCGTAGTAGCACTCCATTTCGGCGTGCCTGTAGTATTCGCCAAGAAGTCAAAGAGCATCAACCTCGACGGCGACATGTACACAGCAGAAGTCGTTTCATTCACGCACCAGACTACAAACAACATAATAGTTTCAAAGAAATTCCTGAACGAGGACGACAAAGTCCTGATAATAGACGATTTCCTCGCAAACGGCTGCGCGCTCCAGGGCCTCATCCAGATAGTAAACGCAGCAGGCGCAGAAGTAGCAGGCATCGGCATCGCCATAGAAAAAGGCTTCCAGAACGGCGGCCAGATCATCAGAAACCTCGGCTACCAGCTCGAATCGCTCGCTATCGTAGAAAGCATGGACGCGTCAACAGGTGAGATCAAGTTCCGCGAACAGTAGACCCGCCGCGCGGCAAGCGAATAAACAATAATAAATATCAAGTAATGAAAAACCCCCTGACCGCCAACCGATCAGGGGGTTTTAAAATACAGACCTGCGGCCGTCACCGGCCCCACAAGCCTGCAAAATAAATTACAAATTAAACGTCAACAACGCACGCCCCAAAAACTATCGCTCCTCACGGAAGTAAGAAAGCCCGAGCGAAGCAGGAGGCTGATTCTCACGCTTGTTCCTCATGCTCGTAACAACGAGAACGACGAGAGTTACAACGTAAGGGATCATCTTGTAAAGCTCCTTGTACTCCATGTGGTCCATACCTGTAGGCATGTAAAGATACAGGATATAAAGACCGCCGAAAAGTATAGAAGCAAGTATATCGAGATTAGGTCTCCATATAGCGAATATAGCGAGCGCGATAGCGAGCCATCCTCTGTCGCCGAACGCGTCGTTAGACCATACGCCGCAAGCGTAGTCCATTACATAGTAAAGACCGCCCAGACCCGCTATCATGCAGCCGATGCAAGTAGCGCCGTACTTGTAGCGAGTAACGTTTATACCCGCAGCGTCGGCAGTCGCAGGATTTTCACCTACAGCGCGCAGATGCAGACCGAGGCGCGTATGATTAAGCACATATGAAGCGATAAGCGCTATGATTATAGCTACTTGTAGCGAGTAACGTTTATACCGGCAGCATCAGCAGTCGCAGGATTTTCACCTACAGCGCGCAGATGAAGGCCGAGACGCGTGTGATTAAGCACGTATGACGCAATAAGAGCTATGATTATAGCGGCATACGCAAGGAATCCATACGAAAGGAATATTTTTCCAAACGCACCGAGATCCTTTGCAAAAGGAAGCTGCTTGCTGAAGAACGAGCTCGTAGCAGAGAGCGCGATAGACGGTATATCGCTTCCCGACAGCTTTATGAGCGAACCGCCGAAGAAGTTACCGAAGCCTACGCCGAACGTAGTCATTGCAAGACCTGTAACGTTCTGATTAGCGCGGAGCGTTATCGTCAGGAAGCAGAATATAAGTCCCATGATAAGCGAGCCGATAAGCGAGCACAGCACAGGAATGAATATCGCCAGAAAAGCGTTGATATCAGACGGAGAAGCAAGCGACTGCTCATAGAAGAACGAGCCGATAACGCCGCTGATAGCGCCTACGTACATGACGCCCGGAAGACCGAGGTTCAGGTTGCCGGACTTTTCAGTTATTATTTCGCCCGTACTTCCGAGGAGCAGAGGTATGCCCTGGCTGACCGCACGAGGAATAAATGATGTAAAATCAAACATTATCTGTCACCGTCCTTTCCCTGAGTATCTTCGACTGTGTCTGCGCCGGGCGCAGCCTCCGACGAAGTATTTATTGCAGCCGCATTACCGCCGGCTACAGCTTTTTCCGACTTTCCTCTGAAGTGTATCTTGTAGTTGATAAAGAACTCGCAGCCGATGATAAAGAACAGAAGTATGCCTGTGATTATGTCGGCGAACGACTGATTGAGCCCGAACGTAGTAGATATCTGGCTTGCGCCTCTGTCCATGAATATGATGAGGAAGCATGT
>CAVGTL010000186.1:0-5044 GCA_963632005.1 Succinivibrio sp. | reverse complement strand
GTATTACTGCATTGCGTGTGAGCATTACAGCAATAAATACAATCGTGAACGTTGAATAAAGTTGAAAAGTTAATGCCGGGGGCATATAATTTTGATTAATAATTATTATTGCATGAAATTTTTAAGGAGAATCGAATATGCTGTCAGAAAGAATAAAAAATATCGTGCCGTCGGGGACGATAGCTATAAATGCAAGGGTTTTTGAGATGAAGGCCGAGGGTGCGGAGATAATAAATCTCAGTGTCGGCGAGCCTGATTTTAATACGCCGGACAAGGCTAAGGAGGGCGCGCGCCGCGCTATGGACGAGAACAAAACTCGTTACGATAAGGTGCCGGGGCTCGTGGAGCTGCGCGAGCAGATATGCGAGAAGCTGAAGCGCGACAATAACCTTGACTATACGCTGGACGAGATAGTTGTGACTAACGGTGCTAAGCAGGGCGTGACTAATACTTGCCTTACGCTGCTGAATGATGGCGACGAGGTGCTGATACCTTCGCCGTATTACGTAAGCTACCCTGAGATAGTAAAGCTTGCGGGCGGTGTGCCTGTTTTTGTTGAGACTAAGCGCGAGAATGATTTTAAGATAACGGGCGCTGAGATAGAGGCGGCGGCTACTGACCGTACAAAGATGATAATACTTTGCAATCCTTCGAATCCGCTCGGAACTGTCTGCACGCGCGATGAGCTTGCTGACATCGCGGAGGTCTGCGTGAGAAGGGGCATTTACATGATGTCTGACGAGGTTTACGAGACTATCTGCTTTGCTGACGAGTTCGTGAGCATGGCGGAGGTTTCGCTTGAGGCGAAGGAGCTGACGATAGTTGTCAACGGGCTTTCAAAGTCTGCGCCGATGACAGGTTGGAGAATCGGATATACTGCGTCGAATCGCGAGATCGCGAAGGGCATGACTGCGCTGCAGGGGCATATAACGTCGCATCCGTCTACGATATCTCAGTGGGCGGGCGTTGCTGCGATGGCTGAGTGCAGGGATTATACGGAAATGATGAATAAGGCATTCCGCGAGAGAATGGAAGCTGCTGTTGATTTTCTGGAAAAGGAAGTGCCGGAGGTCTCATTTATAAAGCCGATGGGCGCGTTCTATCTGTTTATAGATATTTCATGCGTGAAGGACGCGCTGCTGGCTACAGCGGGAGCTGACGGAAGGATGCCGCAGAGTGGGACTGATTCTTACGCTATGGAATTTACGATGAAGCTGCTCAATGAAAAGCATGTGGCGATTGCGCCGGGAACTGCGTTCGGTAAGGAAGGCTACGTGAGGATAGCATATGCTACGGATAAGGAGACGCTGCTTGAGGGTCTTGCGCGTATACGCGACCTTGTGAAGGAGCTGCTTGCAAAATGATAGAATGTTTATTTGTGGGGATAGGCGGGTTTATCGGCAGCGTGTGCCGGTATCTGATAGGTTTGATACCGCTTTCGCCGTCAAACGGGTTTCCGGTAAAAACGCTTGTTATAAACGTTGTCGGCGCATTTGCCATCGGGCTTATAGCTGCAGCGGCGGCGAAAAACGCGGACTTGAGCCCGCGCGTCGTGCTGCTTTTGAAGACCGGCATATGCGGAGGGTTTACAACGTTTTCTACATTTGCACTTGAGATAAGCGACCTGATACGCGGCGGAAGCTGGGCTGCAGCTGCAGCGTATATGCTGTTGTCGCTTATACTTGGCGTAGCGGCTGTTTTTGCTGCTGAGGCTTTGATGCATATGTAATAAAGGAAGAAGAAAAAATATAACTGTGAAATGCAGATTCCGTCGGAGCTGTCGGGCGAGTAAGGACTTGTCGATGGCTTTGACGGAGTTTTTTGTTGTGAATGATATTGTTTTCAGACTGCACAATCTCCATCAAGTGAGCTTGTCAGAGGCTTTGCTTCACTTTAAAATTTATGCATAAAAATATCCCGACGATGACCGTGACTGGTATCGCCGGGATATTTTTTTAAATAGCCCCAAGCTTAAGCCTGAGAGAATAGGAGCATTATTTTGTGGATGCAGTTAAGCCGGGTCGTCTACAAGGCCGCTGCCGCCTGAGCTGCCACCGCTGCTCGGCTGTGAAGGAGTAGTCTGACCACCATTGTGTGAAGGCTCTGAAGAAGTTCCTCCACCTGTGTGGGTACCGCCATCAGTAGTATTACCGCCTGTTGTGCTGCCGCCGGTATTTGAATCACCGTTGTTCGGCTGTGAAGGAGTAGTCTGACCGCTATCAGGGTTTACAGGGTCGGTCGTTCCATCACTGTTTGCATCCCCGTTTCCGTCAGGATCATCGAGAGGGTTGCCGTTTTCGTCTACATATACCTTATTACCATTGGCATCGAGATAGTAAGACTGACCGTTTTCATCAGTGAGTATCTCATGCTCTCCGTCTCCCTCGCTTGAACCTACAGCAGGACCGGTCCTCTTTGTACCATTGATATAGTATTCTCCGTCAGAACCTACATATACGTTAGAAGGCCTTGACCTGAACGAACCGTATGAATAACCTGAGCATACACGTTTCATGACCTTGCTCCAAAGAGCTGCAGCAGCGCTTGAACCCTTTGAAAGCTCGATATTTATGTCATTACCTATCCAGAGAGCTGCGGAGAACTGTGGTGTGAAGCCGCAGAACCATGCATCCATGTTGTCTGTAGTAGTACCTGTCTTACCGCCTACAGGCTGAGTGCCTATAGCGGCTCTTCCTGCGATACCGTGAGTAACTGTAGTCTGCAGGATATCTGTCATTATGAAGGCAACGCCTTCGTCAAATACCTGAGCAGTTTCAGGGGTCTTTTCAAGTATTATATTGCCCTTTGAGTCTGTTACTTTTGTGTATGAGCAAGGCTCAGTGTAAACACCGCCGTTAGGGAATGTACCGTAAGCGCTCGCCATCTGTATAGGAGATATACCCTTTGTCATACCGCCGAGTGCGAGTGCTGCGAGGTTCATATCATTTACATTTCCTGATTTTACCACAGATGTGATACCATTCTTTTCAAGGAACTGTTCAGCGTAATCTATACCGATGCTCTTGAGGAGCTTTACAGAGCAGACATTTATAGACTGCTCTACGCATGTTCTGAGCGTTACCCAGCCCTTGTAGCCTGAATAAGAGTTCTTAGGCCATACCTTGCCGTTTTCGATGTTCTCGGCATCCTCGATAGTACTTCCTGCAGTCCAGCCTGTGCCTTTGTCCTTGCCTGACTGGATGGCAGGTCCGTATACTGCGAGAGGCTTTATTGAAGAACCCGGCTGACGTGTCTTTGTGGCTCTGTTGTAGAGCAGTCTGCCTGAAAGGCTGCGTCCGCCGACCATTACCTTTATCTGACCGTTAGTGTAGTCTGTAACGACCATAGCGCTCTGCGGCTGTATAGTCTCCTGATGGAGCGTGTAGTGCGCAGGTCCTATGGAAACAGTGCTGTCACCCATTATGAAGTAATCAGGGTTGTTGTTGAGGAATTCAGCGCTTATAACGGCGTTGCCGTCGCTGTCCTTTGTGAGATACTGTTCATCTATGCCTGCCCAGTATCCGCCGTTTATACTGTAGAATATTCCATCCTTTACAGTGTAAAGGTTCTTGAATTCTATCTGAGGTACCTTTTCGCCGCTTGAGCCTGTTACAGAGTAAATATTAAGTCTGTGGCCTGTGAGTATGACGAGATTTCCGTTTGAGTCACGCTTAAATTCATCAGATGAAAGCGTGAATGTACCGTCATCGTTGAAATAAGTCGACTTTGAGTAGAGCAGGATATTTCCTGAATCGCTCAGGATATTTCCGGTGCCCTTCTGTTTCTTGAGTCCTGTAACGCTTGGGAAGTTTGAAAGCTTTGAGAACTCGTCCTCAGCTGATTTCTGCATTTCTACATTAAGTGTACTGTAGATGCGTACTCCCTGAGAGTATACGAGATTCTTTGCTGATTCCTCGTCCATATTGAGCTCATTTACAAGGTCATCTATGACTTCGCTTACGCAGTAATCGCCGAAATAAGATGAAACTTTTGAGGTGCTCATTGCTGAAGGCTTGAGCTCAGACCTGATATCTTCCTCAAGAGCTGTCTGATATTCAGTGTCAGTGATATATCCCTGCTCGTTCATGAATTTCAGGACGAGCTGCTGACGGCTCTTGTAATTGTCATCGTAAACGACAACATAGCCGCCGTCTTCAAGGAGGATATTCGGGTTATCTGCCTCTACCTTGTCTGATTCGTATCTTTTGAGAGGTGCGTAGTTTGCAGGGCTCTTAGGCAGAGAAGCAAGTACTGCGCATTCTGCTATCGTAAGGTCCTGAACGTCGCATCCGAAATACGACTGCGCGGCAGTCTGAACGCCGTAGGCGCCGAAGCCGAGGTTTATTGTGTTCAGATACGCTTCTATTATCTGCTCCTTCGACAGATGCTTTTCGAGTATTATCGTATAATAAGCTTCGCGAATCTTACGCGTCATGGAGCGCTCCTGCGTAAGGTATATGTTTCTGGCGAGCTGCTGAGTTATCGTGCTTGTACCGCCGATATCTCTGTGCTGCAGCACGCTGTCTTTTATAGCTCCGAATATACGTATGACATTAAAGCCCTTATGCGTGAAGAATGTCTTGTCCTCAACAGCTACGAAGGCATTTATGAGGTTTGGCGGCATCTGGCCGTACTCGACATTCGTTCTGTTCTGAGAGGTCGCGACCGATTCAAGCACATCGCCGTTATCGTCATAGATTATAGAGCTCTGTGAGATGTTTTCGTAGATGTTTGAAGTGTCTATCTCAGGCGTAGTAAGTACGACGTAGCCTACGTATGCAGCACATAATACTATGAGCAGCAGGAAAAGCTTTATCAAAAGGCCGACAACGCGTCTGGCGCCTTTCTTTTTTTTCTTTTTCCGCTTTTGCTTAGCAGGTCTTTTTTCCGTGTTTTCTGTCATATTATCGTTATCCCCCGTTGTTTTTTCCGCAGGCGCTTCAGGCGTCTCCGAATCTGAGTCATGCGGTCCGTCAGCGTCAGGAATAGACGAAAAATCAATGCCGTCGTTATCCAGTCCGAGATCTTCAAAGCTGTGTATCTC
>CAVGTL010000185.1:0-5105 GCA_963632005.1 Succinivibrio sp. | reverse complement strand
GCTCGACCTCGCGCGCGACCTCAAGGCAAAAAAGCGCGCCGGTATATGCGGACATGCACTTGAAGGAAAAAATATCGTCTTGCTTTTCGAAAAGACTTCCACAAGAACGCGCTGTGCATTTGAAACTGCCGCGCACGATGAGGGCGCTCACGTAACATTCCTCGACTCAGGCAGCTCACAGGTCGGTAAGAAAGAGTCTATCGAGGACAGCGCAAAGGTCCTCGGACGCTTCTTTGACGGAATAGAATACCGCGGATTCGACCAGAAGGTCGTCGAAGACCTCGCCAGATACTCCGGCGTGCCTGTATGGAACGGTCTGACCGACGAGGATCACCCTACTCAGATACTCGCAGACATGCTGACTATAGAGGAGCATATAGCAAAACCATTAAACAAGTGTACTGTTGCATTTGTCGGTGACGTCAGAAACAACATGTGCTACGCATGGATGTACGGCTGCGCCAAGATGGGCATGCACTTCGTCGCTTACGGCCCGCAGAAGCTCATAAACGACATCGACGCGGAGGTCATCAGAAAGGTAAAGGCAGTTTGCGAGCAGACGGGAGCATCTATCCAGATAAAGGACGATATCGACGTTCTCAAAGGCGCTGATGTTATATATTCTGATATCTGGGCTTCTATGGGCGAAGAGGACAAGATCCCGGAGCGCGTAAAGCTGCTCTCGCCTTACAAGGTCACAATGGACATGCTCCGCAAGACTGAAAACCGCGACGTGCTCTTTATGCACTGCCTGCCTTCGTTCCACGATGACAAGACGCGCATGGCTGCCGAATGGATCGCAAACGGGACAGATATATGCGAGGTCACTGATGAGGTGTTCCGCAGCAGACATTCTGTGGTATTTGACGAGGCCGAGAACAGGATGCACACTATAAAGGCGGTGCTCGTCGCTACTATCGGCAGAGGCTGACGGGAGGCCTCATCTCATGAAAAAGCTTAAAATGCCGCAGGCGTTCACTATCCTCGTAATACTGACAGCGATAATGGCGCTGCTCACATGGATAGTGCCTGCGGGCGAATACGAAAAAATACTGACGGACAGCGGCTCTGAGCCCGTCGCCGGCACTTACAGCGCAACAGCCCGTTCCGGTCAGGGGATCAGCGCGATACTGCAGGCGCCGTTCAGCGGCTTTTACGACGCCGTTGATATTGCAGTATTTATCCTGATGGTCGGGTCGTTCCTCGGCGTCATGAATATGACAGGCGCACTGGAGGCAGGGATATTCCGCGTGCTCCACATTATGAACGGGCGCGAAAAATGGATGATACCGATAATGATGACGCTTTTCGCACTCGGCGGTACTACGTTCGGCATGTCTGAGGAAACTATCGCATTCTACGCGCTCATCCTGCCGATATTTATAGCCGCGGGATACGACGCGGTAACAGCAGTCGCCGTCATAATGCTCGGAGCGGGTATCGGCGTGCTCGGCTCGACAGTAAACCCGTTTGCTACGGGTATCGCGTCAGGCTTTGCTGGCATAAGTATGGGAGACGGCATGCTGCTACGCCTTGCGATATTCATCGTTGGCCTGGTAATAACTGTAATATATGTAATGCGGTACGCTGAAAAAGTAAAGAACGACCCGGCACGCTCATACGTTGCTGATATGCGGGAAAGCAATCTGAAGCATTTTGCGTCGCCGCATGACGAAGCGCCCGCGCTGACGGGCCGCAGAAAAGCAGCGCTTGCACTGTTCGCGATAACGTTCCTCATAATGATATACGGCGTAATACCGTTCGACGATATGGGGATAACCGTGCTCCCATCGCTCGGATGGTGGTTTCCGCAGCTCTCAGCGCTGTTCCTGACTATGGCCGTCGTCACCGGACTTATTTACGGACTTAAAGAAAAAGAGATCATAGACGGCGTAGTTTCGGGAGCAGCAGAGCTGCTCGGAGTCGCATTCATAATAGGTATATCACGCGGCATCACCGTAATAATGAATGACGGAATGATAACGGATACGATACTTCATGCGGGCGAGAGCCTGCTCTCCGGCCTCGGTTCAGCGGCTTTTACGCTTATAAATTACCTCGTGTTTATACCGCTTTCATTCCTTATACCGTCAACATCAGGACTGGCAACACTTTCCATGCCCGTACTCGCGCCGCTCGCAGATTTCGCAGGCGTGAGCCGCTCGCTCGTCATAACGGCGTTCCAGTCAGCGTCGGGCCTCGTAAACATGGTAACTCCTACGAGCGCTGTAGTAATGGGCGGTCTCGCCATCGGGCGCGTTCCGTATGACCGCTGGCTGAAATTCGTCTGGAAATACCTTTTGATAATATTCCTGCTGGCCGGCGTTATGATAGTGATCGCAGCTTTCGCATCATAACATAGCACCGCACTGATCAAGCGAAATCATCAGTTCTCTGCTGCGCTTTAAATTCAGCAGACATTATCCGGCAGGCATGATGTAAAAACGACCGGCACCATCTGGCGCTTCAAACAGCGTTCAGTAAATGCCGGTCGTTTTTTAATTGTCAACCTTAATTGCATTTTAAAGTTGACAATCCATTTCATCTAGTTTACAATAGTCGATAAAGTACTGCATTTGGTTGACAATTACGCAGTACGACGCATTCATCAAAATACTTAATATTTGAAAGGACTTTATTCTGTTATGGAAAATTCACACTCAAAAACACTTACGCTGACGTATATCGCGCTGTCAGCGGCACTCATCGCAATATGCTCATGGATATCGATCCCGACTACAGTACCGTTCACGCTTCAGACATTTGCTGTATGTCTCGTAGCAGGTCTTCTCGGCGCTAAGCGCGGCGTGCTCGCAGTTATCGTATTCATATGTCTCGGAGCCGTAGGCTTCCCTGTATTCGCAAACTTCAGCGGCGGACTCGGCGTTATATTCGGAACGACCGGCGGTTACATAATAGGCTTCATATTTACAGCTCTGATAGTCGGACTCGCCACACAGAAATTCGGCTACAAGATCCCTGTTTTAGCCATCTCAATGGTACTCGGCATAGCAGTCTGCTACGTTTTCGGAACAGCATGGTTCATGTTCGTATACACAAGCCAGACAGGAGCCGTAGGCCTCATGACAGTACTCGGCTGGTGCGTATTCCCGTTCATCATCCCTGACATCATTAAGATCGTGGTTGCTACGATACTTGCCGACAGACTTCACAGATTTATAAAATAAAAAATACGAATATCATATTCTCATAATATTTTCTTTCACAAAGCTGCCGCAATGATATACGGCAGCTTTGTCTTTCCCCAATAATACATCGTTCTCGCCCGCGCGCCCGGCGCGCCCACATCGATCACAGGACCATTTATTCATTATTCATCTGTTATTTTTATTGATCAAGAGCCATCCTGTACGCTATCAGCTTGCTGATCATCGTCGTTCTTCTGTCAGACCTGTAGATGTCAGATGCAGCTTTTATCACATTCCATATTCTTACATATTTTTTCATCTTATTCGCCTCCTTCCTGCCATTTATTTACCTGCCTTCATCTTCATTGCCTGCTTCTTCGTTATTTTTATTTTCATTTTTATCATTATTACAGTCCGGTCTTATGACCTTAAGCTCCGGTTTACGGCTGTTATCATGGCAACACTCACTGTCACATCTGTACTCGCATCTGCAGTAACATCCGCTTTTATCATAAACTCCGTCATAAAAGCTGTTTTCACCGAAATCACATTCAGGATCTTCAAAACTGTCGTAAAACGTATAGTACTCCGGGTCGTCAGGATCATCCGTACCAAATAGAAATTCCTCTTCATCATCCAGCTCCTCCGTCATCAGATAGCTGATATCATCGGCAAGCATAATGATCACAAGCCCAAAAATCGCAAGTATCAGCATAACGCCTATAAAGCCCAGATCTTCCATGTACCACGACAGCCATCTCATGATATACGGCAGCTCGCTGAATACAAGTATTCCGATAGAAAATGCCATAATAGTGCATCCCGAGCCTGTCAGAAAATATTTCAGAGGTGTCTTTTGCGGCGGTCTTTTCTTTTTTCCACCATTCTTCAGCTTTCTTTTTTTTACATTCTTATCTTCTTTTTCCTCATCGATAAGTACCATATCCTTTATCATATCAAGACTGCCGCGCCCTCCAATATCTCTCTTCATATAAATTACCATCCTTTCTGTTCAACTTATGTATCATCTTCATTTTTCCGTTCAGGACTGTCCCCTCCTGTAGCTTTATTATGTCATTTTCGGTATCGACAAAAAACTGACATACAGCGGACATTTGGAGGCACTTTTGCCAACATCACTGATAACTGCTCATAAAAATATTGATGTACAAATAAATACAAAAAAAGACCTGCCGCCCGCGGCAGACACCACTGTATAAACGATCCATTTTCACAGATCATCCAACAGAACGATATCCGCCGCCGGGCGGCAGGTTTGATATTACATAAATTATTTATTATTCAGCTACAACACTTGAATCAAGCATTTCTTTAAGCTGATCAGCAGTCACGCTGAGCGTATCTGCTATATCATCATCAGACATGCCTTTTTCCTTAAGTCTAGCCGCTATGTTCTTTTTCGCATTTTTTATACCTTCATCGTAGCCGTCCTGCCTGAACTCACGTTTGAACATCTCCATAGTTTTTTCTTCATCATACTCAGTTAATATCATTCCTTTGACCTCCGCTTTATGGATCGACAGGAATTTTGACAGAACACCTTCATGTATGCATTCATCTATAGCTCTGTCGATTGCACTGTCGATCTTGTTTTCATCCATACTTAACCTTACATATTCTCGTACCTTCGCCACGAATATCGAATACTCCTCAAGAACACGGCAAGCTTCCATCAGCTTTTTATTTTTTCCGTAGTTTATATTTACCATCGTAGCCGTAAATTCTATACCAAAATTTTCATCAGGATGTGTAAATGCATCTGACAATTTCAGTTCTTTTACTTCCGGCATGTCTTCAACTCCATTATACAACACGAAATATCTCGGTGTAGGAATTTTTATAAGCTTTCCTGAGTTAATATTCAGTCCGTATTCTTCTATGTATTTTTCATAAAGCTTTGCAATATAGATAAACCCTCTGAGCGGCATATTAGGG
>CAVGTL010000184.1:0-5192 GCA_963632005.1 Succinivibrio sp. | reverse complement strand
TACTGTAATATCGTGCTCTGTCGTGTCGCCCTGAACAGCGCCCGTTCCGTCAGCTCTAGCTGACCCGTCCGCAGCTTTGCCGCCTGTACCGCAGCCTGCCGCTGCAAATACGAGCGCGGCGCACAGCGCAACAGCCGCCGCAGCCTTTCCGAACATAAAGCTCTTTTTATTCTGGCTTTTTTTACATTTATTCATCATACATACCCTCGCGCTTTATTTAAATTTATCGTATTTTCACGTCTGTAATAATACAATTAATTTTTAGCCTTGGCAAGTGCGGCCTTTACTGCGCCCTTTATGCCGTTTGAGCTGTATGTAGCGCCGCTCACGCCGCTCACGTCAGCGCTGTTAGATGAAACGATATGTGAGCAGAGGGCTTTAGCGTTTGAAATATAAGGTTCATCGTCAGTAGCCGATGTAACTGATACTGCAGTTATCTTGTCCTTGCTTATCGTAACGCTCACGCCTATAGGACCGTTGAAGCCCTGCGCTGAGCCTGAATATGTTCCGTCCTTGTACTTGTATGTCGGCTCTGCAGGCTTTGCCGCAGGAGCTGCTGCAGCTGTGCTGCCTGATGATGCTGTTGATGTATTTGATGATGAGCCGCCTGAAGTAGATGTGTTTGATGTTGATGCTGCAGGCTTAGATGTATCGTTCTTAGACGATGCGTTTTTATCTGCCGTTGCAGCCTTTGCACTGCTGTCAGAAGTCTTTTCTGCGTCAGCCTTCTGCTCTGTATTGTCTGCCTCGTTCTGTCCTGCAGCGGCGCTGTCGTCAGACTGCTGTCCGTCTTCTGCGTCGCCCGGTACTTCTTCCTCTGCTGAAAGCTGATCATCGATATTTTCCTCTGCAACGCTTCCTGTGTCTGCCCCTGATGCTGAGTTGTCAGCTGCCGGAGCGTCTGAACCGCATCCTGCGAAAATAAGAGCTGTCGCGCATATTACCGGTAATATTTTTTTGAATTTTAACATAATTATTTTCCTCTTTCTTTTTCCTCAAATCGTTTTTATTTTTAATAATATTTCCACAACGCTTGTGCGGGCGCCTGGCGCCCCCTTGTCGGAAAGCATTGCTGCATTCCGGTCATTCTTATTCATTACGCTGCTTTTCTGTACGTCTGATTTCTGGCTGCCGCTGCATGCTTCTTTGCTACTGCCTTATGTACGCGCATGACGGCGTAAACGCCGAATACTGCTGTGTAAACTATTATGTTCGCCATGTAAGTAGTTATGCCGCGCATGTACATCGGTATCGAGAGCAGCATGATGTGAACGTATATCAATGCGTAAAATACATACGCCGCGCGCTGAAGCTTTTTCCAGCTTTTTGCGCTCATCCTTCTGCGGACCGCCTTGAACGATGTTATGAAAAGCGGGAGCATGATGCATATCATAACAAGCGATGTAAGGCATGCCAGCAGCTGAGTACCTGAAAGCATATCAGGCTGTGTGAAGAGCATGACGAAATATGTCTTTCCGTATGTGATGTTGTGTCCGAGCGTAAGTATCGACGCGATTATCGAAAGCTCGCCCCTTATCGGCATAAGCTTTTTCATCGCCGCAGAGCCGTTTGGCAGAGCGCCTGTTATCATGACTACAACGAAAAGTGCCGTTCCCAGCGCGCCGCGCGCTACTATCGGCCATACCCACTGGCTGAACCATATCGGAAATCCCGCCGTCAGTCCGGCATACGTGCATCCTGCCGCTATCGCAGAGAGCGCGACAGCAATGCCATAGAACACGCCTGCATGTTTTTTAAGTGCCTTGTCGCACAGCAGTGAAAAGAGCGCTGCTATCACCAGCGCGATCACAAATACCATTTAAAACCTCCTTTTGCAGTGCCTTAAAACACAGAATAATGTTAGTCGTTACTAACTTATCCGGCAAAAATAAACCGCGGGGTGCATGACCTCGCGGTTAGTCTGCAATAACTACATAAAAGGATACTTTATGAATATCTCAATGTCAATGTATAAATAATCGTGCGCCTGGCGCACCCGTTGAAATTCCAACATTTGTACAGTTTTATTGCGTTTTTTGCATTAATGCGTTAATTGATTCATTTATCGCTTTGCAGCGTAATTATTAGCTCGTGCCTGTATCTCGTCGAGCGGGAGTCCGACAGGGCAAGCCTTCTGACATGAAAATGACTGACCGCATCCGCTGAAAAAGTGTTTGCGGTATTCAGCCGCCATCTCTGCAAAATGGCCGTCTCGCGTCTGCTGCTCAAGTATCTTAAATGCGGCGTTCATCGCTGCAGCGCCGCCAAAGTCTCCATCCGGGATGAAGTTTGGGCATACCTCCAGGCAGCAGCCGCACATAAGGCACTGGCTCGAGCTGAACTCGAGCTGCTCGTCGCGGTTAAAGCCTGTCCAGTCCTTTTCCTCGAGCCACAGCTTCATTTTATTGAGCATATCAAACATCGAGCTTCGGTCTACAGTCAGATCCCTTATCACGGGAAATCTGCTCAGCGGCTCGAGCGTTACCTCGCCTTTTTTGCGCGCATCGCGTGCAGCTTCATTCAGGAATACACCGCATGCGAGTACAGGACTGCCGTTTACAAGCATAGCGCACGCGCCGCACTTTTTTTCCAGACAGCTGCATTCCCATGCTATGGGGCGCGCCTGGACGCCCGCTGCATCAGTGAGCATATCTCTTTCGTTGAGCTGACGTAAAAAGTCAGCAACAGTCATTATCCCGTCGCCTTCGCTTGCAAACGTCTGGAAAAACGGCTTTGCTTCCGAGGTTTCCTGCCTTTTTATCTTTACAAGTATCTGCTTTTCTTCTTTCATTTTATCTTTATCGCCTTATTTTCTTTATCACGATACGCCACAGTCTTTTTAAGGAATTCGTCGCGCTCTCCCGGAAAGTCACTTCTTTGATGCGCTCCGCGGCTCTCGCGGCGTTCACGCGCCGACATTACGAGCGCTCTTGCAAGTATTACGCTGTTTATGAGCGCCATACATTCATATGGCTCGGCGTTGTCATCATATATCGCTTCAGAATATTTTTCCAGTTTTTCCAGTTCATCTAACGCCGCTGTAAGCTGAGCCTCATCGCGCTCTATACCCATGGCGCGCTGCATTATCTCGTTCAGGCGCGCGCGGAGCGCCGCTGCGCTGCCCGCATGTGTCGGTTCAGACAGGCCGTACATAGTACGAATTTCATCTATACTGATGTCAGCATCCTTAACTATATCCGATATATCAAAATATCCCGGTCCATCCGGGCGTGTCTCTTCATTCGTTCCTGCGCTTCCCTCCGATGCGGTCTTTATATCACTTGCTGCCGCGTCAGCCGCGCGCCGTCCTCCGTACAGAGCGCCGAGAAGCGAGTTTCCTCCAAGTCTGTTTGCGCCGTGGTATATGCACGTGCACTCGCCTGCGGCGTACAGGCCTTTCCGCGGCGTTCTGTGCTCGTGATCGACTTTTATGCCGCCCATGAAAAAATGTATCCCGGGCTGTATCTTTATCGGTTCTTTGAGCGGATCGATACCAAAATACTCTCGGCAGTCGTTTATGACGCCCTGAAGCCGCGCGTGGCATATTTCAGGGTCTATGCAAGTCATATCCAGGAATATCTCATAACCGCTTTTTATGAGCCGCCATTCCTCGCGCGATATTACGTCGCGCGGCGCGAGATTTCCCTGTTCGGGGTATAATTCTTCCATAAAGTACCAGCGTTTGCCGTCTTTTACGGTAAACAGCCTGCCGCCTTCGCCGCGGACGGCTTCCGTTACGAGCATACTTTTTCCGCGCATCTTAACGGTCGTAGGATGATACTGTATAAATTCTCCGTCAGCTACAGGTATGCCGTCAGCAAACAGCGCAGCCGTTACGATTCCGCTGTTCGTCAGAGAGCCTGTAGCGCTTCCGAACAACCCATTCATACCGCCGGACGCGGCAATCACTGCATCAGCGCGGACCTCGATAAGCTTTCTTTTTATATTGTCATATAAAACGGCTCCGCTTGCAGAGCCGCTGGAAGTCAGCAGCTTTACGAATGTGTGATGGTCTAGCCGTCTGACTGTCCCATCTGCTTCATACTTTCTGAGAAGCATTATCAGCGTACTCATAAGCTGCCTGCCAGTGCTCGCGTCGGCAAATGCTGTGCGCTTCCTGCTCTGACCACCGAATGCTCTGAGCGCGGGCGCTCCCTCATCGTCATGTCTGAAGGACATTCCCATTTCGTCGAGCCATTTTATTATCCCGGGCGCAGCCTCAGTCATGCCTTTTATAACGTCAGGGTCTTCAAGAAAGCGCCCCGCTTTCAGCGTTTCCTCCGCATGCAGCTCGCACGAGTCGTCGCTTCCGAGCGCGCCGTTTATGCCGCCCTCTGCCATCACTGACTGGGCGCGCGCCGATGGCTGCACAGATATAAGTATGACTCTCAGCCCGTTTTCTGCCAGACGCAGCGCTGCCGATATGCCAGCGGCTCCCGCGCCTATGACTGCGACAGTTCCATTTACTGTATTTTCACTATCCATTGAACGCCGCACCTCCAGTTACCTTCCATGTTATGAAATAGCCGACTATCGCTATGCAGAAAAACAGCATAAATACAGACAGCACGAGTATCCAGTCCCACATGCGCTCCTTAAACTTTACGACACCTCCGGCGACCAGCATGCCCTTTACGCTCACAAATATATGTATAAATATGACTAATACAAAAATTATCTGTGTCAGCATTTTAAACGCTGTGAATTCTTTCAGGACGAATTCTCCGTTTTCCGTACCCGTGTACACGCCAAAATGATAAAACGCCATGAGCAGTATCGCAACTCCCGTCACGCGTTTTATCCAGAACACGCTATTGACTTTAAGATGCCATCTCGCCCCGCGTGCTCCGCTTTTAAGTGCAGATACTGTCGATATACCGCCCAGTACGGCGTGCGCCATGACAGCCGCAGCCAGCAGATACGCGAGCGGCTTTATATATACAGTGCTCAGCCCGAGCAGCGCAAAGCTGCCGACCATGGCGTGAAGCAGCAGCAGCGCTATTATCAGCCGCGCCAGCCTTCCGTTCCATTTTCTCATAAATATCACCCGCCCTTATTTCTTAGTAGCGCCCGTCAGCGCGTCCACCAGCGAAAAGTCAGGGTCAAAGCTTATCTTATGCAGCAGCGCCCCGAAAGCCGCTATCACCAGCACGGTCACAAGCGCTATCATCAATCTCCTCTTCATAAATATC
>CAVGTL010000183.1:0-5313 GCA_963632005.1 Succinivibrio sp. | reverse complement strand
TACTGTCTGCTATTATCTTAGGTGCTTCGTCCTCTCTGAACTGAAGGCTGCCGCGAATGATGACAATGCTGTCTTCCTTTAGCATATGGCTGTATTTTTCGTATGTCTTTGGGAAGATTATGACCTCTGTCATTCCGTAAAGGTCTTCGACCTCTATAAATGCCATCATCTGATTTTTCTTTGTTATCATCGTCCGCTTTGACTGTATCATTCCTCCGGCGATCACCTTCATGCCGTCGCGCAGCTCTGAATTATTTTCTTCTCCTGCACGCGCCATCATTTCGGTGTCTACTGAGCATATATTTTTAAGCTTTTCCGCATATTCTTCAAGGGGATGTCCCGAAACATATACCCCGAGAACATCTTTTTCCATAGCAAGTATGAGCGGTTTCTCAAAATTCTTAACATCCGGCAGTGTTACTGATACAGATGCTTCACCTGCAGCATTATCAAAAGCTTCTCCGAAATCACTGAAGAGTGACATCTGGCCGGCAACATTATTTTTTACAGTATTATGCGCTGATTCTATAAGACTCTCATACACAGACAGGAGCTGCGCTCTGTTAGGATTAAGCGTATCGAATGCACCGCCTTTTATGAGCGATTCTATAGTTTTCTTGTTTACCTTGCTTATATCAAGTCTGCCTATAAACTCACTTATATCATCTGCGCGGCCATATATTTCTCTTGAGCGTATTATCTCATCTACAGCATTATCTGTCATGTTTTTTACGCCCATGAAGCCAAATCGTATCGCTCCATCTACGACTGTAAATTTTTTATTGCTCATGTTTACGTCAGGAGGAAGCACTTCTATGCCGAGCTCTCTGCAATTTCTGATGTATTTATTTATCTGAGCGGCATCACTGCTTACGCTTGTCATAAGAGCAGCCATAAACTCTGCTGTATAATGCTTCTTAAGCCATGCCGTTTCATACGCCAGTACAGCGTATGCAGCAGCATGTGACTTATTAAATGCATATTCTGCAAACTTTACCATATCCTGGAATATAGTTCTTGCCGCTGCTTCTGGTATGCCATTTTTTATGCAGCCCGGAACCTCAGCATTTTTTTCATCAGCAGGCTTGCCGTAAATAAAATACTGCTCTTCCTCAGCCATGACCTCTGCTTTTTTCTTACTCATAGCTCTTCTTACAAGGTCGCTTCGGCCGTATGAATATCCTGCAAGGTCACGGACTATCTGCATTACCTGCTCCTGATATACGAGGCATCCGTATGTTACCGACAGTATCGGCTCAAGATGCTGATCTGTGTACGTTATCTTATCAGGATTTTTCTTGTTTTCTATATATGTCGGTATCGAGTCCATAGGACCTGGTCTGTAAAGCGATATACCGGCTATTATATCTTCAAAGCAGTCAGGTGCAAGATTTTTCATGAACTGAGTCATTCCGCCTGATTCCAGCTGAAATACTCCGAGCGTATTGCCATCTGCTATCATTTTATACACATCCGGATCGTCAAATTCCATTTTACTGAAATCTATCTTTATGCCGTGTATCTGTTCTATTGCTTCGAGCGCATCTGCTATGACAGTCAGATTTCGAAGGCCGAGGAAGTCCATCTTGAGCAGTCCAAGTTCCTCTATGGTCGTCATATTGAACTGCGCCGAAACGCCCTTGTCAGACATATAAAGCGGAACGTAATCATCAAGAGGATTCTTTGATATTACTACGCCTGCTGCATGGGTAGACGCATTTCTCGGCATGCCTTCTATTTTCCGTGCCATATCGAGCATATGCCTTATCCTGCTGTCAGTCTCATATGCCTGCTTCAGCTCCGGATTTATGTTTATAGCCTTATCGAGCGTCATATGCAGGTCGAACGGGACCATCTTTGCTATCCTGTCGGCCTCTGCATACGGCAGCTCAAGTACCCTTCCTACATCGCGTATGGCAGCCTTTGCCTTAAGCGTACCGAATGTTATTATCTGAGATACCTTTTCTCTGCCGTATTTCTGTACAACATAATCTATTACTTCGCCTCTTCTGACGTAGCAGAAATCAACGTCGATATCAGGCATGCTGACTCTTTCCGGATTCAAAAATCTCTCAAAGATGAGATTATATTTTATCGGATCTATATCAGTTATCTTCAGGCTGTACGCTACTATACTTCCGGCTGCTGAGCCTCTTCCGGGACCGACTGTTATATTATTTGATTTTGCGTAATTTATAAAGTCCCATACAATAAGAAAATATTCAACATAACCCATATTTTCTATCGTAGAAAGCTCGTATTCCAGACGGCTGCGAAGCTCCGGAGTTATATCACCGTATCGTTCGACAGCGCCCTTTTCACAGAGCATCCTCAGATATGACCTCGTATCATAGCCCTCCGGAGGTATGAATTCCGGCAGATGCTGGTGGTCGAAATCAAACTCCATATTGCATCGCTCTGCGATCTTATGAGTATTATCTATTGCTTCAGGGATGTCGGCAAATATGCGCCTCATCTCTTTTTCCGATTTCAGATAAAATTCTGAATTTGGAAACCTCATCCTGTCATCATCTGCAACAAACGAACCTGTCTGTATACAAAGCAGTACATCATGAAACTCCCAGTCCTCTTTATTTATGTAATGGACGTCGTTTGTAGCGACGAGCTCTATACCTGTTTCCTTTGAAAGCTGCTTAAGCATTGGATTTATACGTTTTTCTTCTTCCAATCCCTGGTCCTGGATCTCCAGGAAGAAATTATCTTTACCGAATATATCCTGATACTCAAGAGCTTCCCTCTTAGCTCCTTCATAATTTCCATTAAGGAGCTCCTGCTGCACGCGTCCAGCGAGACACGCGCTCGTTGCAATTATTCCTTTACTGAACTGCCTGAGCAGTTCGTTGTCAACGCGCGGTTTGTAATAAAAACCTTCAGTATATCCGCGTGATACTATTTTTATAAGATTCCTGTACCCCTCATCGTTTTCAGCGAGCAGCACAAGATGTCCCTGCTTTTTGTCAAGCTCTGAATTTTTGTCAAAGCGAGTACGCGCCGCAGTGTAGACCTCACAGCCTATTACAGGCTTTATACCTGCTTTTTTCGCAGCTTTGTAAAAGTCTACAGCGCCAAACATGACACCGTGATCCGTTATTGCAAGCGAATCCATGCCAAGCTCTGCTGCTCTTTTCACAAGAGGCTCTATACGCGCAGCTCCGTCAAGAAGACTGTATTCAGTATGAACATGCAAATGCGTAAACGCCATATTTTTTCCTCTTACTTAAAATCAATGGATTCAGGTGGTATTATCATCCCTGTTATCGGATCGAGCTCCGCAAATTCAGGCGCATGTATCCTCGCCTTGCTAAGCGGTTCCTGTGACGGCTTTCTTGGCTTTCCGTCCACAGCATCTCTTTCCATATATGAATCCAGAACAGGCGCACCCTTAAGGTACTCACGTTTTATGTATCTCACGGTCTCGTCTTCGCCGTGTTCAGCGTAATATGTCAGGAGATAGCCTATCTCCTTTCTTGTTTCAGGGTGCATAAAATACCTGCCCATGCCTCTGTAGAAGAAGTTTATCGGGCTTTCCTGTGTGTAATTTTCCTTTTCGTATGTCTGGCAGGCTGCAAGTCTGTCGCAGAACATCTCAGCGACATAACGGCGAGGCATGCGCATTCCGCGCATGCACCCCGGTCTTGTTTCGTCATAATCGAGCCAGTACTCAAAATGATGCTTGCTCCTGCCTTTATGATGCAGCCATGACAGAGATATTCCTGTCACTTCTCGTTCTTTATTGTTAGGACTCCTGTCTCCCTGAAAATATATACACCCCTTCGGGAATTCCGTAGGCGAATATTTTGCAAGGTCATGCATCAGGCCCTGTCTGTAAAGTCCTATACGAAAGCACAGCCGCATGACCTTGTGTCTGTGTTTCGTTATCGTTTTAAAATGTCCCCAGATATGCATAATTAATATACTTTTATTTTCATGTCTTTCTTAAGTTCAGTTACCTTTTCGTCATACATGTTGCTGTAAAGCGCATAATATACAGACTGTATCACATCGTCCAGCTCTGAATAAGTTCCATCGTCATTTTTGAACTCATCCTTATGAGCGTTATAATATTCAGTTGCAAGTGCATACATGTCATCAGAAGCGTGCTCCTCCTGTATCTCACGGAACAGCGCACTTACAGCATACTGGCCGCTGTAGAAATCCCTGAGCTGATCGTCTGTTATCTCATACTGTGTCAGGAAGTCGGCTGCGCTTTCATGCGCGCTGTCAACAAATGTCTTTGCTGCAGCATCATAATCTTCTCCGTAAAGATCATCATCTTTGTCATTGTAATATTCCTTTACTACCTGAACGACCACGAGCTGATTCAAAAGCTCCTGCTCCTGATCTTCAGTTATATCTGACGGATCGTATCCGAGCAGCTGCATGTTTATCTTTGCAAAGCAGTCGAGCTGATCCTGAGTGATAACAGTATCATTAACTTTTGCTACTTTAGCTGAACCATCGTCACCTTTTGATCCGCAGCCGGTAAAAGACAGCGCAGTCACTACCACTGTAACTGCAAGCAATACAGCTGTAATTTTTTTACTAAAAGACCCTTTCATAAATCAGTTCCTCCATACCATGTGCAACGCATTCCTAATGAATGTTGATATATTTTATCACATAATACAAACATTGCACCCATAATTATCTTAAAATACATTCACGCTGTTTTACTTTTCAAATGTAATAAGAAAATCGATTATCTCATTTATCAGCGTCTTCTGCGAGTTGAACGGCATTCGTATATACGGTCTGCTTCCCATATTTATTATGAGCTTCATACCGTAAGCATCCGTAAGCTTTGCAATCAACTCAGGAGTAAGCGCATTCGATTCCGGTACGAACTCAAAGAGCACCTTATTTCCATCAAGCGCAACTCTTTTTATGCCGGCATCACGGCACTTTGCCTGTATATATGCGACCTGCATAAGAGATACAGTCTCAGGCGGTATCTCGCCGAAGCGGTCTGTGAGCTCATCGGTAACATCAGATATATCGTCAGACGTCTTTATCTCGGCTATGCGCTTATACATATCGAGCTTGAGCTTTTCATCCTCGATATAATCAGAAGAAATAAATGCATCGACTTTTATCTCTACTGCTACTTCGAGTTCCTCGTCTGCTACCTTTTCACCGCGCAGCTTCCTTACGGCATCATCTATCAGCTTGCAGTACAGCTCATAACCTATCTGCATCATGTGACCCGACTGCTCTGTTCCTATAAGATTTCCCGCGCCTCGTATCTCAAGGTCCTTCATCGCAATGCGGAAGCCTGAACCAAATTCTGTAAAT
>CAVGTL010000182.1:0-5392 GCA_963632005.1 Succinivibrio sp. | reverse complement strand
ACCGCGTAAGCTGCTTTACCCATCTGAAACGGTTGCAGACTATTGAGTTCGGGATGCATTTAAGTATCTGGTCGGCCTTGAGGAACATAAAAGTAATGACCGGCGGGAAGTTGAATACGAATGCGCTCAGTACCGAGAACGGTATTACGAAGAGCCACATGAAAAGATTGTCCACTATCGCCGTGTACTCTGTCATGCCGCCGCCTGATATTATACCGCCTGATATCGGATACTGGTAGCACGAGCCTACAGTCGTTATGCTCAGTACGAGCAGAAAGCTGAGCGTCAGCTGGCGCGTTTCCTCCGAAATGTTGTATATGTCAACTATCGCGTACCTGCTTATGAAGAGCAGCCCGCCAAATACTATTCCAAAGCATATGAATATTCCCTGAAGTGTTTTCGCATACGCGCGTATTACATCCAGCCTGCCCTCGCCTATCGTCTTTCCTGTCATTACGGATGACGTGTTGGCGCACGACATTCCAAACACTGCGAATATCTGTCCAAACGTTACGGCTATGCTGTTAGCTGCTATTACACTTGCGCTTATATGTCCGAGCACAGCCGTCTGTGCCGCCTGCGCGACGCCCCACAGCAGGCCGCTTACTATCACAGGCGATGAAACTCGTATGTAATCTTTCAAATATGTAAAGTCAAAATGTATTATTTCTCTCAGCTTCATCCTGAGCTTTCTGTCAATAAATACCACATAAACGAGTATTATTACCAGCTCGACAGCTCTGCTCACAAGCGTAGCAACAGCCGCGCCGACTATTCCCAGCTCCGGCGCGCCGAAATGCCCGTATATTAAGCAATAATTCAGGCACATGTTTATGCAGATCGTGCTTATCGACATTACCGTGCCTATCATTGCAGTTTCAACGCTCTGCAGTGAGTACATCAGCGAGTTTGAGACTGAGAACAGTATATAAGTCCAGCATATAACTTTAAGATATCTCATTCCCTCGGCTATTACCGTCTCATCGTTAGTAAATATCGAAAGCATCTGGTGCGGTATCGTCAGCGCCAGCGTAAAAAATATTATTCCCGTCAGGAATCCGAATTTGACTCCTATGGAAATGATCTTTTTTATAGCCGTGACGTTCTGCTTGCCCCAGTACTGCGATGCAAGCACTACGATACCCATTCCTATGCCCGCAGCCACCTGCTGCAGCACGAACTGTATCTGGTTTACGAGCGTCGCGCCGGACAGCGCCAGCTCCGAATAAGTCCCCAGCATGATATTATCTACCATATTTACCATAAGAGCCGCAAGCTGCTGCAGCGTTATTACCAAAAGCAGCGGGAAAAACGTCTTATAAAATGTCTTTTCTTTTATAAATATCCCTAAAAACTTCGGCTGCGTATCAGGCGGCAGCTCCGTATATTTCTTCGTTCGCTTCTTCATATAAAATATATCTCTCCGTTCATTTAAAATAGTTTTCCTTTTGAATAATTTCCGTTAAATTTTCCATTAAAAAGCCCGAGAGTTCGACCTCCCGGGACTTTAAATCTATTGCAATATATCATACATGCCGCACAAAATCAACCGCCAGGAAAAATGTTCTCACGAGCGCGCGTCACCGCACAAACATATCCGCTCAGACGACATCATAAATTTCATTTAATACAGCGCTGTTGCCGGCATAATATGTCATTATATTCCAGTAAGCTGCGCCGGCCAAACCATACTCCTGTATGAGCGCCAGCTTTGCCGCAAGGCTGCGCTCGTCCTCGAACCACACGACATGCTCAAGGTCATTTTCGTCCGTATAGTAAAAATACGGCGACTGTGCCGTCTCATCGTAATTTATATCTGCACCGTAGCTTTCCGCTATGGCGCGCGCCTCGTCAAGCGATACCTTGCGCGCCGCCGTCTCTCCCCTTACAAAAGGCAGCGTCCAGTCATAGCCGTAATTCGGTATCCCCATCAATATCTTAGACGCTTCTATCTCGGTAAGACCGTACTCCAGCACTTCCCTGACTTTATTCAGCGGTGCGACCGCCATGGGAGGTCCATATGTATAGCCCCATTCATACGTCATAAGGAGCGCATAGTCAGCCGCTTCTCCCATTCCACGGTAATCATGGCCTCCGTACAGCAATCCCGGCTGATCAGCCGATGTCTTAGGCGCAAGCGCCACTGTCACTGTGAGCCCGAGAGGTCTCAAAAGCTCGGCAGTCTCCCTTACAAGTGATGTATACAAGTCTCTGTCCTCGGCGTACACGTACTCAAAATCGAAATCAACGCCGCTCATGCCTTTTGATATGACCGTATCGCGTATGTTCGATGCAAGCGCTGCGCGAGCCGTTTCTTCGCGAAGCACCTGCGATGCAAGCTCATTGCTGAACTGCCCCTGTTCATTGAACGGCGTCAGCACAAGAAGCGTCTGCTTTCCTGCATCGGCCGCCGCCTGTCTGAGAACCCCATCCTCAAGATCTACTATACCGCCCTCTGCCGTAATACCATAACTGAAATCAAGCAGATATGTGATGTCGGGCAGCCAGGCTGCCAACACCTCTCCGCTTATATTCGGGTATACGTAGCCGTTTATGATAACATTTCTTTTTTCAGGCATATTTACCCCCTTTTCACTTTTATATATTATTCTGCCGCCGTGCTCCGCATACCGTTTTCTTTGCATAAAAAGAAGTCTCCGGCAAACGCGCCCGGGATGAGCGCGTCAGTCAGAGACTTCATTTGAGTCATTTTCTAAATCAATTTTTCGTTTTCAGCGACGCTTTACGCCATTTTTGCTTCGTAACCTTCGTCAACGACAGCCTTTACAAGCACATCATCAGCTACATCAGCAGCGAGTGTAACTGTAGCAGTCTTAGCGTCAAGGTCTGCCTTAGCGTCAGTAACGCCTTCGATTCCCTTGAGAGCCTTTTCTACGTGAGCTACGCAGTTCTTGCACATCATTCCTTCTACATTCAGTACCTTTTCCATTAAATTTGCCTCCTTTGCCGCATCTGCGGATGCAGTCATTCCATCCTGTCCGCTTGCAGCGCTTTCATTTGTAATAATTTCAGTTTTATATGTCCCTGCCATATGCGGCACATTTCCTTCGTAAGCAGCTTCTGTCAGCTTTTCTGCCTCTCTGACGCCCTCGCTCGGCTTAAAGAATCTCAGACGCAGCGCATTAGTTACTACGCAGAACGAGCTCAGACTCATCGCAGCCGCGCCGATCATAGGATTCAGCTTGAACTGCAGGAACGGGTAAAGTATGCCTGCAGCTACGGGTATGCCGATTATATTATAGAAGAACGCCCAGAAAAGATTCATCTTAACATTTCTGATAACGCCTCTTGACAGCTGTATCGCAGCGACCGCGTCGAGCGGACTGCTCTTCATAAGGACAACATCGGCCGACTCGATGGCTACATCAGTTCCCGCGCCGATAGCGATACCTACATCTGCTCTTGCAAGTGCAGGCGCATCGTTTATTCCGTCACCGACCATAGCAACTCTTCGACCTTCATCCATCAGAGATCTGACCTCTTTTTCCTTATCCTCAGGCAGTACCTCTGACCTTACGTGAGTTATGCCAAGCTTATCCGCAATAGCCCCGGCTGTCTTAGCATTATCTCCGGTAAGCATTATAACATCTATTCCCATTCTTGAAAATTCTTTTACTGCGGCTGCGCTTTCCGGTCTTACCATATCTGCTACAGCTATTACGCCCAGCATCCTGCCGTCAGCAGCAAAGAAGAGCGGCGTAGCGCCCTGTTCAGCATAAGAAACAGCAACTTCATCAAATGAATGAGTATTTACACCCGCTTCCTTCATCATGCGCGAATTTCCTGCAATAATATCCTTACCTGAAACAGTTCCTCGTACACCCTTTCCGTGTACAGCCTCAAATCCCGAAGCAGCAGGAATGTCAAGTCCAAGAGCGTCGGCCTGGCCGACTATAGCCTGAGCAAGTGGATGCTCCGACTGTTTTTCTACTGAAGCAGCTATGGAGAGCAGGAGCTGTGCAGCGCCCTCATCGCCTGAAGCAGGAGCTTTCATACCTGTTACGCTCGATATATCAGCCGCAGCAGCGATAGCCGTCACTCCGGGCTGGCCTGTTGTGAGCGTTCCTGTCTTATCCATTACTACAGTATCTATAGACCTTGAATGTTCAAGGATCTCAGCATTTTTATAAAGCACGCCGAGCTCAGCGCCGCGACCAGTACCCGCCATGATCGCCGCAGGAGTTGCAAGACCGAGCGCACAAGGGCATGAGATAACGAGTACCGCAATTCCCGTAGAAAGCGCAAATTCAAACGAATATCCCGCAAGCAGCCATATTACTGCTGCAGCAAAAGCTATGACCATTACAGTAGGAACAAAAACTCCGGCTATCTTGTCAGCAAGCTTCGCTATAGGAGCCTTTGAACCGCCCGCATCCTCTACCAGCTGTATTATTTTAGAAAGTGCAGTGTCAGCGCCTACACGCTCCGCACGCATCTTGAAATATCCTGATTTATTGATAGAAGCGCCCGTTACGCTATCTCCGACAGCCTTATCAACAGGGATACTTTCACCTGTAATAAATGACTCGTCAACTGATGACTCGCCCTCTACTATCACGCCGTCAACAGGGACTCTGCTGCCCGGCTTTACTATCAGTATATCGCCGACTTTTACCTCTTCAACTCTTACTTCCTTTTCCTCACCGTCTCTTTCGACTATCGCCGTATCAGGCGCCATATCGATAAGCTTTGAAACAGCGTCCGTTGTCTTGCCCTTGCTTCGCGCTTCAAGGAACTTTCCGACAGTTATGAGCGTAAGTATCGTGCCTGCCGATTCAAAATACATGTCCATATGGTATTTCTCGACAAGATCAAAATCCTGTATCGCAAGTCCGTGACCCATACGGATAATAGCGAATATACCGTATATTACGGCTGCCAGCGAGCCTACAGCGATGAGCGAATCCATATTAGGCGCTTTATGCGCAAACGCCGGGAATCCCGATTCATAATACTTTCTGTTTATATACATCAATATAACAGTGAGCACGAGCTGCGCCATACCATAGGTTATAGCGTTCTCAAGACCTGACATGAAGCCCGGCAGAGGAAGTCCCATCATATGGCCCATGGAGATATAAAATAACGGTATAAAGAATATAATAGAAGCAATAAGCCTGTGCTTCATGCTTTTCGCTTCCATAGCAGCAGCATTTACGCTGCCTCCGGCAGCCCCCGCGGCGCCGGCTCCGCCCGCGCCTGACATAGCCCCGCCCGAGCCCGGCGCTTCCTTCGGAAACGCCCCGTAACCCGCCTTCTCAACAGCTGCAGATATCCCGCCCGCATCCAGCTTAGATTCATCGTATTCAACGACCATGCTGTTAGCAAGCAGATTTACAGCTACATTATCTACGCCTTCAAGCTTTGACAC
>CAVGTL010000181.1:0-5458 GCA_963632005.1 Succinivibrio sp. | reverse complement strand
CTGTAACGCCCATATCGAGCGGCGACTCAGAATGGAAAGCTCTCTCCGTGCTGAATCCGAGATACGAGCACAGCAGCGCTATGACCGAGCTGCCCATGAAGCGGCTGTAATCTACTTTTACGGGAGCAAGCTTTCTGCGGCTTTTAAGTATCTTTTCCATGTCGCGCCTGTAGTCAGTAGAATCGTCAAAATCCGCGTCGTCCATATCTATATCTGCGTTGCGTATTATGCGCACGAGCGACTTTCCTTCTATATCGTAGCCCTTGAAGATCTTCGGCATGAAATGAAGTATCAGCTCGTCTGCGAGCATGAAAGTTTCTTCCCGTCCCGGTACTTTTATGAGCTGCGGGAACATCTGGCTATTGCACGGGACTATTCCGAGCTTTACAGTCGATTTTTTCTTACCGCTGCCGTTCTCTGCGTCGTCATCTGAATTTTTATGTTTTCCATTTTTTGACTTTTTAGTACTGAGCGCTACTACCGCGTATATCTCTTTTCCGCGCAGAAAAGGAAACGGCTGACGCTTGCTTATTATCTGCGGCGCGAGAAGCGGCCTTATCTCTTTTTTAAAATATTTTTCCAGGAACGCCGCATCTTCTTCTGACAGGCTGCTGAAGTTTATGAGCTGTATGCCGTACTCCCGAAGCTCCGCCATAACGCGCGCGTATATTTCATCTTTCTTGGCGCACAGCCTGCGCACTTCCTTCATTATCGCCTCAAGCTGCTGCTCCGGCGTCATATGCGTTTTGCTGTCGCGCGAGCCCGGCGATGTCTTGGCTCTGTCTGTAAGCGAGCCGACTCTTACCATAAAGAATTCGTCTAAATTACTCTGGAATATGGAAAGAAAAGACAGCCGCTCTCCGAGCGGAACACAGTCCGATGCTGCCTCCTCCAGTACTCTTTCATTAAAACGAAGCCACGAAAGCTCTCTGTTTTCATATATGGTCATGCTGCAGGACTCCCTCCCTGATTCCGTCTTTGATAACTCGAAGCTCTTCGCTTCCGAGGAAATCTGCAACTGCCCGGAAGACGATGATCCCCGGAAGGAACGTGCATATCCTTTCAGGAAAGAGCTTATTTGTGAGATAAACACAATACCCTTCATCCTCTCTGAATTTATCGACCACCTGCTGAAGCGCGTCTGAGCTTACGCCGTAAACGCGTTTTCCGCCAGACATATCCTCGAGCGCGCGGTGGAACTTGCCGAATGCGCGCGCAGTACCTCCCATCATATATGTACTGCAACCGCCCATGGCTTTCATGTCATTTCTTATCGATCTCATTACTATATCTGACTCAAGAAGATACTTTATATGTTCAGTTATCTCCCGTTCCTCGTCAGCCGTCGGCAGTATGCCGTTCACAAAGCTGTTGTATATACGCAGACCGCCGCAGTCTATGCTGATCGAGCGCGAAAGCTCGCCGTTTTCCATCAGTACGGCCTGCATGCTGCCGCCGCCCAGATCGAGCCCTACGGCGTTCTTCTCGCGGCAGTTTTTCTTCATCGCCATATAGTCATACAGCGCTTCTTCCTTACCGTCTATGAGCCTTATATGCACTCCTGTTTCCTCGCGCACTGTGCGCAGGACTTCATCGCAGTTTGATGCGCTCCGCAGGGCTGATGTAGCGAAGAAATCGACTTCATCGCATTTGGACAGCCTGAAAAGGTCGTCGAGCTGCTTGACCTCTGAACAAAGCCTGTCAACGCCCTCGTCTGACAGTATGCCTGCGCAGATATAGCTTATGAGCTCTGTAGAGTCCTTATGATTCAATATTTTTGTTGTATCACCGTTGTTTACTTTATATACTACGCCGTGTATCGTATTTGATCCGATATCGGCAAGTCCTATGAATCTGTCGCCTTTTCTGCGTCTGAGTATCTTACTGTCGAGCATGATCTTCTTCGTCCTCATCGTCAAGGTCTGCATCATTTGCAAGGAAATCCTCAAACGATACATTGTCGTTCTTTGCCGATTCTGCTATATTAAGGCAGCAGTTGCTTATACGGTCTATTACGTTGAGTATGCGTGTATAAGGTGCCGTGAGGCTCGAGTCGCATGTGCCTTCTTTGACGCGCTTCATGTGCGCCTTGCGCAGTGCTATGTCGAGCTCCGTTATACGGTCCTTTGTACGCATAAACTCGTCTATATTATTAGTATTGCCTGTCTTTATCATCTCAACGGCTTTTTCGTACATCTCGCCTACGCTTTTCATTTCTCTTGCGATATCCGACATGGCCGCTTCCGAATAATTGTAATTTTTCTCGTGCTTTTCCTGAACATACTGCATCATTATGCGGCACTGCGTGTTTATTCTGTCAATTTCTGTCATTACGCTCATCAGCGACGCTGCCCTGGCAGACTGCTTTTCTGTGAGAACGCCGGCTGAGAACAGATTGGCAAGGTAGTTCATTATTGCATCGTTTATGCTCGCTATCGCTTTAGTTTCCTCTTCGAGCTCATGCAGCTCAGGCGCATCGTCCTTCTTGAATGCCTCAGCGCACGCAGGGACCATAGAGCCTACCATATCGCTGCAGTGCATGACCTCGCGCGCCGTCATTTCTAGCGCAGCGGCAGGCTGCAGTATCAGGTTTCCGTCAAGATAAAGCGGCTTGCGAGTATTGAGCCTTTCTGACTTTTTCTCAGGAAGTATAGTCATAACTATTTTTACAAGCAGCCATATGAGCGGCAGCCACAGAAGCGTCATCGTTACGTTAAAGCATGTGTGCGCGTTCGCTATCTGTCTTGATATTACTTCAACTTCAGGTCCTTTAGGCGATATGGCCTGTATGAGCGCCGCATATGGCTTTACGAACCATATGAATATCAGCGCGCCTGAAACGTTGAACATGCAGTGCGAGAGCGCTACTCTCTTTGCGTTCCTTGACTGGCCTACGCTTGCGAGTATCGCCGTTATAGTCGTTCCGATGTTGTCGCCGAGCAGGATAGGGATCGCGCCCGCCAAGCCTATAATGCTTGAAACTCCGTCAGGCCCCGCCTGCGAAGCGAAATTCTGAAGTACTGCGATAGTCGCACTTGAGCTCTGGACTACTAAAGTCATCAGCGTACCTACGAGAACTCCGAGTACAGGGATATCGGCTACATGCGCTATAAGGTCTGTAAATACAGGGCTTGCCGCCAGCGGCTTCATAACGCTGCTCATAGTCTCTATACCTGTGAAAAGCAGGCCGAAACCGAAGATACTGTTACCGATATTCTTCACGCGCTCGCTCTTTGCTATAAAAAATATGAGGAAGCCGATGAAAACTATCAGATAAACATAGTCGCTTATCTTAAACGCGATCAGCTGCGCCGTCATGGTAGTACCGATATTCGCGCCGAGTATTACGGAAACGCCCTGCTTGAGCGTCATAAGGCCCGCGCTTACAAAGCCTATAACCATTACAGTAGTCGCGCTGCTGCTCTGGAGCACCGCAGTAGTGATAACGCCCGCCAGAACGCCCATCAGCGGGTTCATCGTAAGAAATCCTATGACCTTTTTCATTTTGCTGCCCGCAACCTTCTGAAGCGACTCGCTCATCATATTCATACCAAAGATGAATATCGCCAGTCCGCCGAACAGCCCGAATAACGTCTGAATTAATTCTCCCATAATTTTTCTCCTGTTTTTTCCTTTTTCATTTGATCTTTTCTTCTTGTTGTGTTCTTTTTTTGTTTTTTTAATTTACTCTCATATGCAACGAATGAATGCTTCATGACGTGGGCGCGCCCGGCGCGCGGGCATTCCGCGCCGCGGCGCGACACATCAGTATTTCACATTTCTTCTTTGCATGTTCAATTGTATTATTTCAATGTAAAAAGGTAAGCGGCGTTATGTTAAATCTATGTAAAATGTCTGAATTTTCAATGTTTTTGAGCTTTACTGCGATAATGCGGCGCTCGTCTGCTGCGGCGGTGATGCCGACTCACTGCTGCCGTATTCGTCGAAATTTTTACATATTCTTTGCATTTTCTTCGTAATATCTTTATACTCGTCGGTTAAACTTACGATGTAAGAAAATAAAAGTTTAAAAGAAAATTTGAGCCGGTGTGATGAAGTATGACCGGCAGGAGGAAGGTAATAATATGGAAAAAATACGTGAAAAAAAGGGATTTATATGTGATATGGATGGGGTCATCTATCACGGAAACAGACTGCTCCCCGGCGTTAAGGAATTCGTCGAGTGGCTTTACAAAGAAGACAAAAGCTTCCTTTTTCTGACAAACTCAAGTCAGAACACTCCGAAGGGACTGTCAGAAAAGCTTTATAAAATGGGGCTTGAAATAGAAGAAAGCAGATTTTACACGAGCGCTCTCGCTACTGCAGCGTTTCTGAGCAGCCAGAAGCCAGGCTGCCGCGCTTACGTCATCGGTGATGCGAGCCTTTACCTGGCGCTTGACGAGGCGGGCATAGAGATAAGCGACTATCACCCTGATTACGTAGTTATAGGCGAGTCTAAAAATTACACATACGAGAGCATCGTGCGCGCGACTTATCACGTCAACAACGGCGCGCTGCTCATAGGCACGAACTACGACCTCACAGGCATAGACGAGCACGGGATATTCCCTGCATGCAAGGCGCTCGTAGCGCCGATAGAGCTCGCCACAGGCAAGGAGGCTTACTACGTAGGCAAGCCTAACCCTCTCATGATGCGTACGGGACTGCGCATGCTCGGTGTACATTCTGAGGACGCGGCAATCATCGGAGACAGGATGGACACTGATATCGTTGCAGGCATAGAGTCCGGCCTCGACACATGCCTCGTGCTCTCAGGCGTTACTACACGCGAAGGCATAGAAAGATTCCCGTACAGGCCGCGCGTCGTCGCTTCCGGCGTCGGCGAGATCGCAGCGCTGTAGCGGTTTTTCATAAACATATATACAAAAAGCAGAAAGCGCCCCCGCAAACCGCGGAGGCGTTTTCTGCTTTAAGGATAAGTTCATCTTACAAATATCACAATTGTCTGGTTTGTTTAATATATCAAACAGCGCTGCAAGCACTGATGATCTTCAAATTTAATTTATATTTATATATCAAAATTTATTTATATCAAAATTCACTTTCAGTTTGCTTTAAATAGCTTATCGAACATGCGGCTGCTTAAGTCTTCAAGCTCATTTTCCATATATTTATAGGCATTTAAAAGATATTCTCCGTCCCTTGTGAGGACGCAGCCGCCTCCGTCGTTTCCGCCGACGTTTCTGAGGATAACTTTTCTGTCAAATTTTTCCTCTACTTTATTTATCATCTTCCAGCCCTTTGTATAGGATATGTTCATTGCATGGCAGGCGGAGCTTATTGATCCGGTGACGGATATCAGCTCTAGGAACAGTGCTGTATCCTTGCCGAAAAATAATTCGCCTGTTCCTATTTTAAGATCGAGTTCCATTCGCAGAGAAGGCTTTCTGCCTGTTCTCTCATGAAATATCTGGAGCAGCACCTCATAATCCTGCTT
>CAVGTL010000180.1:0-5465 GCA_963632005.1 Succinivibrio sp. | reverse complement strand
TCCGTTCCAGATTATCATAGAAGATCTACATTTACAGACTTTTTATCACAGTCTCATTATTTCGTTCCATACTCGCTTTGTGTTCTTCTTCCATCACATCCAGTAATTTCGCAGCCTGTCCGCCCGGATAGTTTGCCCTGCAAGCTTCCATTGTCTGTGTAAATTCTGCCGAACCGTCATGCCATGCGGCATCTGCGGATGCGATAGACCTGCAGATGATCTCTGCCGATGTAGAGTTATCTGCGGGATCAGCCTTCTGATCTCCCATAAGCACAAGGTAAGAGAGCACGGTGTTCGGGGCCTCTAAAAAACGGCTCCGCAATTCTTCGGACGCGCCCTCGCTTGCAGCCGCGTCTGCTGCCAGAGAAAATGCGACAAGCTGATCCAAAGGAACTGTGTCAATATTATTGAATACATTCTCGAAATTTGGGTTATCGAAACCGCCGTTAAGATCGAATGCTTCGGCGTCTGTACTGACAGCCGGCCAATCTGTTTTTTCCAATTCCGGCATGGTCGTTTCAGCTGCAGGATCATCTGATCGCAGTGCCGATGAGTTATCTGTAATATTTGAGTTATCTGCATTATTGCAGCCGACAAGTAAGATCAAAAGCAGTAAAGAAAAAATAAATGCAAATGACTTAGTTATGATCGACTTATTCATAATTGATCTCTTCATAATTTTTCCCCCCAAGGTCAATAATATTTGTTTAGACGATAACCGGATAAATTTTCCCTTTCGAAAGTATACTGATTATATAATAGTACGTACAAAAATACAATGTCAGGAATATTACATTTCAGCATTGTACAGAAAATAACGTAGTGCCGAATAGCACCTGCTCGTGCGTGCGCCGGGCGCACCCGCCGGAGTAACTGCATTCATGCGTCTGCCGCGCAGCAAATGTCGAAAATAGATTGCAAATGTTGATGATGATGGTATAAAATTATTGCAAAAAACTAAGAATTTGAAAAAATGAAGCAAACAGGAAGCAAAGAAATGAGAATAGGGATAGATGTAGGTTCAACTACTACTAAAATAGTTGTTCTCGGTGAAAATGACGAATTATTATTTTCTGATTATACAAGGCATCATTCTCAGCAGCTTGAGAGTGTTGAGCGCGCGGTGAAGATGGTCGATGAACAGTTTCCGTGCATGTCTTTTAATGTTGCGATGACCGGCTCTGGAGCAAAAAGTCTGGCAGAGGAACTGGAAATATCATACATACAGGAGGTCGTAGCTAACTCGATAATTTTAAAATCGCGCTATCAGGAGATCGGTACAGCAATCGAGCTTGGCGGCCAGGATGCGAAGATCATATTTTTCAGGGAAGACAAGGATACCGGAAAACCGGTTGTTGCGGATATGCGTATGAACGGGAGCTGCGCAGGCGGTACAGGCGCGTTTATTGATGAGATCGCGCTGCTTTTAAAGACTCCGATCGAAGAATTTGACGCATTAGCTGCAAAAGGAACTACAGTCCATGATATTTCAGGGCGGTGCGGCGTATATGCAAAAACAGACATTCAGCCGCTTTTGAATCAGGGATGCACAAAAGCAGATCTGGCGCTGTCGTCTTTTCATGCGATAGCGAAGCAGACTATAGGAGGTCTGGCGCAGGGGCTTACGATAAAAGCGCCTGTAGTATTTGAGGGAGGACCGCTGACATTTAATCCGACGCTGATACGTGTATTTGCAGAAAAATTGGATCTTGATGCAGATGAAATACTGTGTCCGGAGCATCCTGAGCTTCTGATCGCATGCGGAGCGGCTATGGCGTCAGATACCCTTTTTACGGATGCTGAGCATGTTACTGTAAAACAGCTGATAGAACGTATCGGAAGTGTTCGGGAAAAACGAAAAAAATCGATATCACAGAAAACGGAGAAAAATGACCGCGCAAAACCATTTTTTGAAAATAAAGATGAGCAGGAAGCGTTTATAAGGCGTCATCCTAAAAGAACGATAAAAGAGATCTGCCCGCAGGAGCAGGAGGAAACGCTACAGGTATATCTAGGAATAGATTCAGGAAGCACGACGACAAAATTTGTGCTGATAAATGAAAATGAAGAAGTAATTGATTCATTCTATGCATCAAATCAGGGAAATCCGCTGCGCGTAGCAAAAGAAGCCCTTATTACGATACGTGAAAAGTATAAGGAAAAGGGAATAACGCTTGAGGTCATTGCGGCGGGAACGACAGGATACGGAGAAATGCTGTTCTCGCGGGCGTTTTCAACAGAGACGCATGTAGTAGAAACTGTTGCGCATGCGCGCGCAACTGCCAAATTTGTTTCGGATGCAACATTCCTCCTGGATATTGGCGGGCAGGACATGAAGGCTATATGGCTGGAAAACGGGATAATTACAAATATAGTTGTAAATGAAGCGTGTTCTTCCGGCTGCGGGTCATTTTTGGAAAACTTTGCAGCAAACTTAAATATTCCTGCTAAGGAGATCGCAAGCAGGGCATTTCTGTCTGAATCTCCGGCGGAGCTCGGAAGCCGCTGCACTGTATTTATGACGAGCAATATCGTAACAGAGCAGCGTAACGGCAAGTCACCTGAGGATATTATGGCAGGATTGTGCCGTTCTGTTATAGAGAATGTATTTACAAAGGTAATACGAGTGTCCAATCTGGATGCACTGGGAGACAAGATAGTAGTACAGGGAGGCACATTTGAAAATGATGCCGTCCTTTGCGCGCTTGAGCAATACATCGGACGTCCGGTGACGCGCGCGCCTTATCCTGGGATCATGGGAGCGATAGGAGCGGCGCTGATCGCCAAAGAAGAATATACGCATGGCAAGGATAACGGACAGAGATTTATCGGACTGGATCTTATTGAAACGCTGACATGGAAACAGGAAGCAGATGTACCTTGTCCGTTTTGCACAAATCACTGTCACCGTGCGGTCATAACTTTTTCTAACGGAAATACGTGGATCACAAATAACCGTTGCGAAAAGGGCGAGATACTCGGCGACCCTAAAGATCAGAATGTGAGGGCGTTAGTAAAAGATGCTGACATTAAAAAAGATAAGATACCTGACCTGTATAAGCTGCGTGAGGAATTACTGTTTGCAGATTATATTTCTGAAGAGGAAAAAGAGTATACGCAGAATATAACGATCGGAATTCCGAGGACGCTGATGTTCTGGGAGACTATGCCGTTTTGGACGACATTCTGGCAAAAGCTGGGATTCAGCGTGCAGATATCTTCTGCCGGAAGCCATAAGATGTTTGAGGAAGGACTGAGCGCAGTTACATCTGATACAGTATGCTTCCCGGCGAAGCTTGTCCATGGACATATCAGAGATCTGGTGCATAAACATGTAGATCGCATATTCATGCCGTCGATCGCAGAGATCGCGTCAGAAAACACAGAAGGCACGAGTGAGTACATGTGCGCGGTAGTAAAGGGATATCCTTTGGTCATCAAAAATTCGGACTCTCCTTATGAACAGTGGGGGATTCCGCTGGATACGCCGTTATTCTTCTGGAATCGTGAAGAAGACAAAAAACGCCAGCTTACAGAATATGTTAAGAAAACATTTTCTATTGACCCAGCAAAAGCAGAGCAGGCGATCGCAGCGGGAAATGCGGCAATGGAAGAATTTCACAGTAAATTAAAGGACGCAGGGAAAAAGGTACTGGAGCAGGTACGGAAAGAAGGCAGCTACGCAGTTGTGCTGGCGGCGAGACCGTATCAGAACGACCCTCTTGTCAACCACGGGCTGCCCGGAATGCTGAAAGAATTGGGAATACCTGTCATGCCTGCGGATGCGCTGCCCGGTATCGAAAATGTAGACCTGAGCCACAGCCGTATTGATGTAGTCAATAATTTCCATGGGCGCATGCTGGCTTCGGCTATAATGGCAGCCGGAGATCCAAATCTTGAATATATACAGCTCGTCAGCTTCGGCTGCGGACACGACGCATATCTTTCCGATGAGATACAGCGCATGATGAGAGAAATATCCGGAAAGTCGCCGCTTATCCTGAAGCTTGATGAAAGTGAGATACAGGGACCTTTGCGTATACGTGTACGTTCTTTTATCGAGACGATAAATATAAGGAGGCAGATGGAAGAAAGCGGTCATCAGGAAACAAAGGCTGTCAGAGAACTTCCTGACCCGTATCCGGTAAAGTTCAAGTCAGAAGACCGAAAGAAGCGTGTTGTATTAGTGCCGAATACTTCTCATGCGTTTTGCCGAATGATGTCGGCGGCTCTTTCAGTGCAGGGGATACGTACAGTTCCGTTGGAGGTCGGAAGAGATGAAGCTATACGACTCGGCAAGAAATATGTGCATAATGATATATGCTTCCCGGCGCAGATAGTAATAGGAGAAGCGCTGGCGGCGCTTGAGAGCGGCAAGTATGAACCGTCGAAAACGGCGATAGGCATGGGAAAATATATGGGAGACTGCCGTCTGACGCATTACAGCGCATTGCTTCGGAAAGCGCTGGATGACGCAGGATATTCCGAGGTAGCTATCCTGACGAACGATGATGTCGATCATCATGACCTGCATCCGGGATTTAAGATGAATTTATTATCATCGGTACATTTGGCGGCGTCGCTTCCGATGATCGATATACTGGAAGAGCTTCTCAGAAAAATACGCCCTTACGAATGCATCGAGGGCAGCGCAGATAATGCATTTAATGAAGCGCTTGACTATATGGTAAACGGAATGGAAAAATATGGGTTGCCGGGACTTTACCGCGGCTTTAAAAAAGCCATTTCGTGTATGCAGGACGTGAAATACGACAGAACCGGGAAAAAACCGCAGGTCCTGATCGTAGGCGAGTATCTGTTAAATTTCCATCCGGGTGCAAATCATGAAATCGAACGCTATCTTGAAAAGAACGGACTGGAGATCATAGAAGCGAGGATGACAGATGTTATACGCAAAACGTATTTCTGCATTGATGAGCGGATCAGGGCGTTTCATCTGAAAAAGCCGTGGGTCAACAAAGTCTGGTATCATACAGCTAATCAGATATTTGAACTGGCGCACGCAGCAGCAGATCATATAGCAAAGAAGCATGAATTATACTCTCCTGCGTGCCGTTTGCCTGAGCTTGCAGTAAAAAGCGAGCTGGTCATACCTCATACATTTGATGCGGGCGAAGGTATATTGATACCGGGCGAAATCATACATAACGCAGAAAAAGGATGCCGGACATTCGTGATCCTGCAGCCCTTCGGCTGTCTGCCGAATCATGTAGTCGGAAGAGGGATAGTAAAAAAGCTGCGTGAAATGTATCCTGATGTACAGATACTTGCACTGGATTACGATCCCGATGTCAGCTTTGCAAATCTGGAAAACCGTCTGCAGATGCTTATCATGAGCATGAAAGAGCAGTAGACTTTAGAAGATAAATAATATGGATCTTGACAGCGCGAGACTGTGATAAAAAGTCTGTAAATGTAGATCTTCTATGATAATCTGGAACGGA
>CAVGTL010000179.1:0-5495 GCA_963632005.1 Succinivibrio sp. | reverse complement strand
CCATTATACAATACAAAGTACATAGGCGCAGGAATTTTTATCAGCTTGCTTGAATAACGGTTGAGTCCATGGCTGGTCATGTACTGGTCGTACAGCTGCCCGGAGTACAGCATGCCGCGTAAAGGCATATTAGGATTGAATGTAGACTGCTGTTCTATGAGATTCATATGGTTGTCAATAATGCATGAAACATCATTCTTCATCCCCATATAGATAACATCATCTATAGTAGTTATCTCAAGCAGCTCGGGGTCTTCGTAATCTCTGTCATTAAGTGCGTTATACAGCGATAGCAGATTCCCATTGTTGTCAGGATCGCCAAAAAGCTTCCTGAATATTCTGTCCTTATGATCGTGTCTGATACTTGTCAATAAATTATCCTCCTTTAAAGTTAAATTAATCTCTAAATGTAATTACATGATCGTAATAACAAAAAATACCATAATGAATATAGGATAATAATACATTAAATGTAATAAAATAGCAACTGAAATATACAAATAAAGATTTAAATTCAAAAGTAATATCATAATTTGGCTACGGCGGCCTACGGGCCGCAATACTTGTGCGGTGACGCACGGGGGATGTATGCCCTTATTACTCGTATCAACTAACAGTTTATACCTATGGCGATACAGTTGATGGATGGGGCGTGATTTTGATGGTACTATGTAGACAAATGAATCAGTTAAATTTTTAACGCAAGTTTTTAACACATATTTACACAGACTAAATCGGAATTTTAAGGAGGAAGTTCTAATGGAAAGAAAATATCCACATCTCTGCGCACCTATCAAGTTAGGTAATGTAACTTTCAAGAATCGTATGTTCTCTGCTCCTATGGGCGGTACAGACATCACTGTTGACGGCTGCATAGGCCCTAAGTCAACAAAGTTCTATGAATTAAGAGCTTACGGCGGAGCTGCTGCTGTAACAGTTTCTGAGTGCATGGTACACCCTACTGACGGAAGCCACGCTTACAGACTCGACCTTACGGTTCCGGGAAGCCTTCCAAGCTTCACTTACACTGCTGACGCTATCCGCAGACATGGATGCATTCCTTCAGTAGAGCTTTCTCACTCAGGTCAGTTCTCAGGTACATACCTCGCAGACAAGGACAGAAAGGCGGGAATGGCGCAGTGGGGTCCTTCAGCAAGCGTAAGAGCTGACGGTATGGAAATAAAGGAGTTCACTAAGGAAATGATCGACGAGATCGTTCAGGCTTATGCTGACACTGCTGCAAACGCAAAGAGAGCAGGCTTCGAAATGGTAATGATCCACGGCGGTCACGGCTGGCTCATCAACCAGTTCTTCTCACCACTCTTCAACCACAGAACTGACGAGTACGGCGGCCCTATCGAAAACCGCGTACGTTTCGCTCAGGAAGTCCTCGCAGCAGTAAGAAAGGCTGTAGGTCCTGGATTCCCTATCGAATTCCGTATGAGCGGCGACGAGTTCGTTGAAGGCGGTTATCACCTCGACGAGGCTGTAAAGATAGCTCAGCTCGTTGAAGAATACGTTGATCTTATCCACGTTTCTGCAGGTACTTATCAGAAGACTTTCGGCATCACTCATCCGTCATGGTTCGAGGATCACGGACGCAACGTTTACCTCGCAGCAGAGATCAAGAAGCACGTATCTAAGCCTGTAGCTACTATCGGCGCGCTCAACGACCCTGCAATGATGGAAGAAATCATCGCTTCAGGTAAGGCTGACGTAGTTGAAATGGCAAGAGCTCTCCTCGCTGACAACCAGCTCCCTAACAAGATCATGGAAAACAGAGACGATGAGATCGTAAGATGCCTCAGATGCTTCACTTGCATGGCTGAAAGAGCAGCTACTTCTACAAGACGCTGCACAGTAAATCCGCTTATCGGCAGAGAAGATGAAGGTTTCGGTGAAGTTGCTCCTGCAGCTCACAAGAGAAAGGTCCTCGTAGTAGGCGGCGGCCCTGGCGGTCTTTATGCTGCATACACTGCTGCACGCAGAGGTCACGACGTAGTTCTCTGCGAAGCTACTGATGAAGTAGGAGGTCTCCTCAAGGGTGAAGTTGCTATACCGTTCAAGTATGAAATGTACCAGCTCGGCGGCTCATACAAGCTCCTCTGCGAAAAGGAAGGCGTTGATATCCGTCTGAACACAAGAGTTACAAGAGAATACGCTGAAAAGGAAGCTCCGGACGCTATCATCGTTGCTGCCGGTTCTGAACCTCTCGTTCCACCTATTCCGGGTCTCAGAGAAGCTAAGAACATGATCGTTGCAGAAGATTACCACCTCCGCAAGGATGAGATCGGCGAAACAGCTATCGTTCTCGGCGGCGGCCTCGTAGGATGCGAGCTTGCTGTATGTCTCGCTGACGAAGGTAAGAAGGTCCACGTTATAGAAATGAGAGATCAGCTCTGTCCTGACGCTAACGTAAGATACAGACCGATGCTCATGAAGAAGATGGACGAATGCGGTATCCAGATCCACACCGGCTGCAAGTGCGAAGAAGTTACTGAAACAGGCGTTATCTGCTCAGCAGACGGTCAGAAGATCGAGATCGCAGGCGATACAGTTCTCTGCGGTTTAGGTCTTAAGCCTAACACTACTGTAGTTGACGAACTTAGAGACATAGCGCCTCAGTTCGCTTCTATCGGTAACTGCGTAAAGCCTGATACTATTACATTCGCTGTATATCAGGGCTACCACGCTGCACTCGATATCCACTAATATATAGAAAATATACAATTAATATATGTAAAACCAGACTTTAAAGGCGCTGCCCGGATCGCTCATATACCGACCGGGACAGCGTAAAAGTCCGATAAATAAATAAGTTCACTTACCATCTACCCAGATGAAAATTTGCTAACACAAAAGACCGACCGCCGCCCGGGATCCGAAACGACCCTGAGCAAAAGCGGTCGGCTCTCCCGAGTCGGTATGACTGCGCGCTGCATGCATACCGGTTTCGGAGAGCCGACTGAGAGAAATTCATATGATCGATGAATATCATATGATCGGTTCAAGATTCAATTTATTGAATAACTTTGCATAACTCACTTTTAACAATAAAAAATCATCATGCTTTCCTGCGGCATAAAAGAGTGAAACATTCTCTCCTTCTCCCTCTTTTATGAAAGGACTCGCTGATAAAGCGCGTCCGCCGCAGCGGAAAACAACACTCAAAAAAGGCGCAAAGGCTACATGCGCCGACCCCGGCCGGACGGTGATTTTCCCTCCGTCAGGCTGAAACATTCAAAACAGGAATTGAATATATGTAATGGACAGCGAAGAGCCCGCGTTTCGGTAATATTTCATACCGGAGCGCGGGCTCTTCTTTGCTAAACGCAATAAATGACAACGTACATGCAGCCGCCCGGCGGCTCAGCAGTAAGCAGGAAATGTTTATAATCATTGTATGAATAGAATTGAAAAGAATGACAAGAATGAATATAATGATGATAAGAAAATCGAAGGAGGGGCGGTCGATATGATATTTTGCGAAAGTGAAGCAGTGGAGCTGAAATCTAAAGTTATAGGAGATATTTGCAAGGAGGTAATTGCTTTTGCAAATACTTCAGGCGGCATTTTATATATCGGGGTAGAAGACGATGGAAATGTTGTAGGCGTCAACGATGCTGATAAGGTTATATTGCAATTGAATAATATGATACGGGATTCCATAAAACCGGATATAACAATGTTTATAAATTATGAAACTCTGAATGTAGAAGGTAAGGATATAATAGCTGTAACTATACAGAAAGGTGTTGACAGACCGTATTATCTTGGAAGCAAAGGACTCAGACCGAGTGGAGTATATGTACGTAATGGCACGTCAACAGATCCCGCTTCGGATTCAGCGATACGTATGATGATAAAAGAGAGTGACGGAGACAGCTTTGAATCTATGCGTTCTCTGAATCAGGATCTTACTTTCAGGGCGGCAAAGGCACAGTTCGATAAACGAAAAGTACAGTTTGATAAGTCTAAAATGCAGACATTGGGAATGATATCTCAGGACGGAGTTTATTCTAATGTCGGACTCCTTTTGTCAGATCAGTGCGGGCATACTATAAAAACAGCGCTTTTTTCAGGTAAAGATAAAAATAACTTTCAAGACAGGCGTGAATTCAGCGGATCATTATTTCAGCAGATGGAAGACGTTTATAGTTATCTTGATATGAGAAACCGGAATAAAGCTGATTTTGAAGGTCTGTATCGTATAGATACAAGGGATTATCCGGAAAATGCTGTAAGGGAAGCTTTATTGAATTCACTTGTTCATAGAGATTATTCATTCAGCGCAAGTACGCTTATAAGTATGTATGATGACAGAATGGAGTTTGTATCTATAGGCGGGCTGCCCGCAGGTATCGATCTGGAGGATATTATGTTGGGGCTTTCAGTTTGCAGGAATCCTAAATTAGCAGCAGTTTTTTATCGACTTGAGCTTATAGAAGCTTACGGGACCGGTATGCCTAAAATAATGGAAGCTTATGAATCATCTGAAGTAAAGCCCGAGATAAAGGTAACAAATCATGCATTTAAAATAACGCTGCCTAATCGGAACTTCATAAATAAAGCAAGTACGATCCACAGTAATGTTCATATATCGGCTACTAATGAAGAACGCATATTGGAATTAATAGATTCAGCAGGATACATTGTCAGGAACGATGTTGATAAAATGTTGAATATAAGCCAGTCAACATCAAATCGCATCCTTAAGAAAATGGTGGCTGCAGGCCTGATATATCAGGAAGGGGCAGGAAAGAAAACAAAGTACAGAAAAGTACAGTAAATATACTTATTAAGAAGAGCCCGCGTTTCGGTAATATTTCATACCGGAGCGCGGGCTCTTCTTTGCTAAACGCAATAAATGACAAGTACATGCAACCGCCAGGCGGTTAAGCAGGATGATCTTTTATTACAGAAAATTCGCTAAAAAAATGTTTTTATAAGCTCCTTCACGACAGGATGATTTCTGTTTTCCTGCGGACAGACGAAGCATATGGACCATGGAATGGAATCCTTGAGCTCTATAAGCCGCACAGGCAGCTTAAACATCCTGTGATCGTGTATATCGATATCCACTCCTATGCCGAGCTTTTCCGCTACGTATTTGTAGATCAGAGAGCTTTCCATAGTTTTTATACGTATGTCCGGAACAAAACCGAAGTCACGGCAACGTTCTGTTATATTATAGAAGCTTTGGTAATTTTCGTTAAGAGTTATCAACTGCTCGCCTTTCAGATCTTCTATAGACAGCGATTCACGGTCGTACAGCGAATGCCCTTCATATACAACTGCGCTGTAGTGCTTTTTCAGCAGTATATTCTGGAAAAGACTGTCAGACGGTATGCGCCCTATAACGAAAGCCGCATCGCAGCCGCCGGACGTTACAAGATCCTTTATGTCATTGTTTGCGCCCTCGTGCCAGGTTACGCCCGCCTCTGAATGATCGACGGCAAACTGCTCGACCTTTACGACGTCAAGCACGTTTATAA
>CAVGTL010000178.1:1827-5517 GCA_963632005.1 Succinivibrio sp. | reverse complement strand
GTACAGTAGAGTTCGATACGCCCGACGAGTCGATATCTCTTGATGAAAATTCGGAAACTAAAGCCTACAGGACTATAGACATACTCGTTGACTCGCCTGGGTACTACAGCGCATTCGTCGAGGGCGCGCAGATATACGCGGGGCAGCTCAGCAGACAGGAGATAAAAATGATACCGCTGCCGGAGTCGCTTCAGGACGCAGGCGAAGGCGGTTCAGTAACATACTATATACCGCCGCAGAATTTATAGAACAGAAAAGGAGGCGAAGCTGAAAATGCCGGAAACAATAAGCCAGCCGTATATCCCCGAATACATAACAGTCCACCTGGGCGCGCCGGACGCGCCGGCAGCAAACGTTACTCTTCCATTCATTGATTACATCAAGAATGTAGCTTCAAGCGAGATCTACCCGACATGGAGCACGTCAGCCATAAGAGCGAACGTGCTGGCGCAGATATCGTATGCGCTGAACAGGGTATATCTGGAATATTACAGGAGCCGCGGCTATGACTTTGACATAACTAACTCAACAGCGATAGACCAGAGCTTCGTAAACGGAAGAAACACGTTTGAAAGCATAGATAATATCGTAAATGAGATATTTGACAATTACATACGTCGCCAGGGATTTATAGAGCCGCTGGCGGCTAAATACTGCAACGGAACGACCTCGACGTGTGACGGCCTTTCACAGTGGGGAAGCGAGGAATTAGCGAGACAGGGCTACAATTCTGTAGAAATACTCAGAAATTATTACGGAAGTAATATAGAACTTGTATCTGGAGCACCGGTCCAGCCGGTGAGAGAATCTTACCCGGGATACCCGCTGCGCGTCGGAAGCAGCGGAGAAGCTGTAGTCGAGATGCAGGCAGCACTTAACCGCATAGCCAGAAATTATCCGGGCATACCACGCATAGAACCGGTAGACGGTATATTCGGGCAGCAGACCGAGGACGCTGTACGAACATTTCAGAGTATTTTCAACCTGTCGGTCGATGGGATAATCGGCAGGGCGACGTGGTATAAGGTGATATTGGTGTATACGGGGGTGACGCGCCTTGCGGAGCTTAACTCGGAGGGTCAGCAGTTTATTGCAAATACCGGGCAGGCGAGCCCGGGGCAGCTCGTATCGCCGGGTGATACGGGAGCATTGGTCGATACTGTTCAGTATTATATTAATGTGCTCAGTCAGTTTTACAGCTCGATACCGCCGGTCGCGGCGACGGGCGTGTATGACAGCGCGACGCAGAACGCAGTTTTTCAGGCGCAGGGGCAGTTCGGACTCACGCAGACAGGCATAGTCGATTACGCAACGTGGAACGCCATGGAAAGCGCCGTAGTCGGCATAGGAAATACAGTGGACGGCGGGATAAACGCTTAAAAGAAAGGTCGGTGAAAAAATGATAAACGGAGTGTCAGAAGCAGCGATATTCCCGTCGGCAGACACAGTCTACAGGCAGGGAGAAGCCAGCATCCAGCTGCTCCCAATACAGGCGATGATAGAAGCATTGTCACATATTTTTACAAATATAGGAAGTCCGTCATCAGGCGGCGTGAACGACGAACAGACAACTGAATCGGTAAAAAATTTACAGAAAATATTCGGACAGGAACAGACCGGCGAGATGGATGCATACTTCTGGGAGTACCTTGCAGCGCTTTACAGATGCACAGTACCGGCCGGTCGTTTCAGACCGGATGAAGCGTTTTAGTTGAAAAGTACAGGTGGTGCGATTATCAAGAATAGTGTCCGGTGACGGACGGCGGTCATATTGCATTAGTGCAGCTTAATTATGCATTAATAAATCGCATTAATGAACCATATTACCGCAAAAATTACGGTAATAAATCAGTGCTGTGGAAAATAATAAGAATGTATGATATATTACTGTAGGTCTGTTTAGTATCAGGCAAGTAAAATGAAATGGATAAGTAATGTGATCAGGTAATGTTGAGACTATTTTATGTGTTAATAATGAATCTGTACAGATTGTATATGATTCCATACATGAAGTTCAGGAACAGACATCCAAAATGGTTCAACGAAGCAAGCCAGTACAGGTACGCGCAGCACATGATAAAGCTTATGAAGCGAACAGGACGAATACATACGCAGGCTTACGGGGTCGAAAATCTGCCGGAGGATGGCGGCTACATAATGTATCCGAATCATCAGGGAAAGTATGACGCGCTCGGGATAATGTACGCTCACGACAAGCCGTGCTGCATGGTCATGGATGCGAAGCGCTCGCGCATGCCGCTAGTAACGGAATTCCTTGACCTTGTCGGAGGAAAGCGCATGAATCTGAACGATGCGCGCCAGTCGATAGTCCTTTTCCGTGAGATGGCAGAAGAAATAAAAACTCAGTCAAGAAAATTTATTATATTCCCTGAGGGCGGGTATGATAATAATGGAAACACAGTTTTTGATTTCAAGCCGGGAGCGTTCAAGGCAGCGATGATGGCAAAGGTACCGATAGTTCCGGTGGCGCTTGTTGACTCATATAAAGTATTTCAGGGCTTTTCACTCCGCAAGGTGACGACGCAGGTGCATTTCCTGAAGCCGCTTTATTACGATGACTATAAGGAAATGTCTACAAAAGAGATCGCCGCAGAGGTCAGAACTCAGATAGAGGAAAAGATAGCCGAAGCAGCGTAGCACGAATGCAGTATAATACAGTAAAGCCGCTGCGCGGCGGCCCAAGCTTACGCGCGCCCGGCGCGCCCACGGGCGGTCCTGCGGACCGCAGCAGCAAAAAATTCAAAAATTTTCAGAAGAATTTTGATAGTGTTGCAAATGCAACAGAATAAACTCGAAATCTGTATATAATAATAATCACAGGAGGCAGTGATGCAGAAGAAAAACGGAAAGCAAAAAGCTCCGAAACGCAAAACTGCCGAATGAAAAAATAAAAAGTAAACATCAAATCAATCGTCGTTTACAGCCGAGGCGGATAATGAGGCTCCGACACGAAGCTGTAGAATATTTACACTGAAGAAAAATCAGTATTTAAGGAAAATTAAGGAGGAAATTAACATGGCAAAGTTTGTATGTCCAGTATGTGGTTATGTTCATGAAGGTGATGCTGCTCCGGAGAAGTGCCCGGTATGCGGAGTTCCAGGTGAAAGATTCAAGAAGCAGGAAGGTCCTATGGAATGGGCTGCAGAGCACATCGTAGGCGTAGCTAAGGATGCTCCTGAAGACATCAAGGCTGACCTGAGAGCTAACTTCGAAGGCGAATGCTCAGAAGTAGGTATGTACCTCGCTATGGCAAGAGTTGCTCACAGAGAAGGTTATCCTGAGATCGGTCTCTACTGGGAAAAGGCTGCTTACGAAGAAGCAGAACACGCAGCTAAGTTCGCAGAGCTCCTCGGTGAAGTTTTAACTGACAGCACAAAGAAGAACCTCGAAATGAGAGTTGACGCTGAATACGGTGCTACAGAAGGCAAGACTGACCTCGCAGTAAGAGCAAAGAAGCTCAATCTCGACGCTATCCATGACACAGTTCACGAAATGGCAAGAGACGAAGCAAGACACGGCAAGGCACTCAAGGGCCTCCTCGAAAGATACTTCGGCTAAAAGCTTCCGGTAAAGATTTCGGTAGATAAAGCCAAAAGCCCGATCGGCAGAGCCGATCGCAAATAATGAATATTCAAACCCCCTGATATGGAAAAACATCCTGTCAGGGGG
>CAVGTL010000178.1:0-1817 GCA_963632005.1 Succinivibrio sp. | reverse complement strand
AGACGAAGCAAGACACGGCAAGGCACTCAAGGGCCTCCTCGAAAGATACTTCGGATAAATAAAATAAATATCAAGATCCCCGCCAGGCAGAAATCTCTGCTTCGCGGGGATCTTTTATTATTCACTATACTTGAAAAATTTGCGTAATAATTTATTTTTGAACAAAAAATAGATTAATCTTCGATCACTGACTCAGTTTACAGATATTGATGAGATCAGCAGCTGGGCGACAGAAAATGTAAAGTGGGCGAATGCAGTCGGTCTGGTGAACGGCAGGAATGCTTCACAGATAGCACCTCGTGCAAACGCGACACGAGCAGAAGCAGCTAGCATGATACAGCGATTCTGTGAAAATGTAATACATTTGAATAAATGACTGAAAATGTGGGCGCGCCAGGCGCGCGATAGACAGCAGCAGAAAAATATAGAAATATCTGCTGCTGTTTTTTATGAATTTTTTTCAGATATTCAGGAATAAAGTAAAGATATAATTGACCTTATATTGAAAATAATATAAAATGTAATATAAATAACTAACTTACGAGTTACTATATCATGAGTTACTAACTTATAAGTTTAAAATATGAAGAGGTTGGAGATATGAGCAGATTTTACTGTCGTACAGAGGAACTGAAAAAAATGAACCGCCGTTATGAAAACGGCAATTTTGAATGTATAGTCATATACGGAAGAAGGCGTGTAGGAAAGACAGCACTTATAAATGAGTTTTGTAAAGATAAGCCGACAATATTTTTTTCTGCGCTTAAATCAACAGGAAAAGAAAATCTGGAGGCGCTTTCAAAAGCAATAATGACATATGAGCGTTCATCATTTGATGATGAGCATACTCCCATATTTAACAGCTATGATGCAGCTTTTAATGAATTGACATCATTGGCAGATGAGCAGCGCATTGTAGTAGTAATAGATGAATATCCGTATCTTGCGGGGGCGGAGCCTGCTGTTTCATCAATGCTACAGCATTTGATCGATCATAAGTGGAGTGAATCAAAAATGTACCTTATACTTTGCGGTTCTTCCATGAGCTTTATGGAAAATCAGGTCCTTGGTCAGGAAAGTCCGCTATATGGCAGGCGCACGGGCCAGTTCAAGATAGAGGCCTTGAATTATAAAGAAACAGCAGTATTCCATCCTGAGCTTTCAAATGAAGAAAACGCCCTGATATACGGTATAACCGGAGGCATACCGCATTATATAAATAAGCTTGGCGTAAAGGACAGTATAGATGACGCGTTATTGGAAAATCTCTTTGACCGTTCCGGCTATCTTTATGAAGAACCGGATAATCTTCTTAAGCAGGAGCTGCGTGAACCTGCCGTTTATAATGCGATAATAAAAGCGATAGCAGATGGAGCATCACGTCCCAATGAAATAGTAACAAAAGTAGGAGAAAGTTCGGCGATCGTATCAAAATATCTTAAGACACTCACAGATCTTGGAATCGTTAAAAAAGAAACGCCTGTAGCGGAAAAGCCGGGAAAAAAGACGATATACCTGTTAGCAGATAATTTTTTTCGATTCTGGTACAGATTCGTTCCTTCAAATATAAGTGCGATAGATTCAGGCAGGATCTCAAAAACATACCCTCGTCTTATAAAGCAGCATTTTTCTGATTATATGGGACTTATATTTGAAAAAATGTGCAGGGATTATTTAATATATTATGCTGAAAATATACCTGTAGAATTGAACCAGATCGGACAGTGGTGGGGAACTGACAACAGAAAAAAAAAGCAGATACAGATAGATATAGTAGGAACTCCTGTTGAGGGCCGTGAATATATTATAGGTTCATG
>CAVGTL010000177.1:0-5542 GCA_963632005.1 Succinivibrio sp. | reverse complement strand
GAGAAAAACATGGCTTCCGCCATTCAAAGAGCCTCGGACAGAACTTCCTGTCCGACATTCATATAATAGAAGATATAGTTGATGGCTCAGACATCGAGCCTGAGGACCTCGTAATAGAAATAGGTCCGGGAATGGGCGTACTCACGGCAGCGGCAGCGGAACGCGCAGGAAAGGTAATAGCCGTAGAAATAGACAAGAAGCTTATTCCGATACTTAAGGAAACGCTTGCCGAGTATGACAATGTAGAAGTCATAAACGCCGATATAATGAAAACAGACCTGACAGAGATAGTCGAGGCTAATCGACCGGCAGACGGAGGCAAGGTCAGAGTAATAGGAAATCTTCCTTATTATATAACCACGCCGATAATAATGAAGCTGCTCGAAGAAAACGTACCTGCCGACAGCATAACGATAATGATGCAGAAGGAAGTAGCAGACCGCATAAAGGCTGCTCCGGGCGGCAAGGATTACGGCGCGCTGACAGTGGCGGTAGGCTTTTACTGTACTATAACGCACGTAGCCGACGCACCTAAAGAAGTATTCGTTCCGCGTCCTAAGGTAGACTCGACAGTGATACGCCTTGATCTGAGAAAGGAATGCCCTGTAGATCTTATAGATAAGAAGATATTCTTTGAGACTGTAAAGGGCGGATTCGGACAGCGCCGCAAGACACTGCTCAACTCGCTTACAGGCGTGAGAGGCTTGCCAAAGCCTGAGATAGCCGACGCGCTCGACGCAGCAGGCATAGACCAGAAGCGCAGGGCCGAGACGCTCAGCCTTGATGAATTCGCTTCTGTAGCAAATGAAATAGCAAAACGCGCTTTAAAACAGCAGTAATATATTTTATGAGGGGCCGCCCGGCGGCCGCAAAGGAGGATGCAATTATGGAAAGAATATTACCGCAGTTACTGGACTGGAAGCTTCAGTTCCAGGATTACAAGACGCTGCTTCTGACAGGAAGTACAGAGGAAGATCGCACAGAGGTCATAAAAAGCTTCGCTCTTGAGTATTTTCACAATATGATACATATAAATCTCAAGAACAATCCGGAAGTAAGGGAATACATAAACACGATGCCTACAGGCCGTGACGCGTATTACTTTATTGAAAAGGCGGTGCATGACATGATCGTGCCGCTCGATACGATACTTATTTTCAACAACGCTGATTCATGTGAAGGAAACGGCATATGGGATTACGCAGAAAATTTCTTCCAGCCTGAGGATGAAAGCTTTCTGGCTGTAGTCGGTGACTTCACTGAGGAAGAGATAGAAAAGGCTTCTGATTACTGTATAGTTGTCAGACTGCCTGAAAAAACACAGGATAAATAAAGTTCTGCAGGCTCGGAGAAATGCCGGGCAAATTGAAAGGGGGAAAAGATCTTATGAAGAGATTCATAGAGAGACAGACCGGTCCGATCAGAGTGAAAAATGTTGCTTCAGCGGCGTTGTCTTTCACTCTTGCGGTACTTATGGTGCTTTCTACAGCAGTCATACCGCAGACTCGTGACGGATACAGGAGCTATGCAGCAGAGTTCAAGGATACGTCAAAGCACTGGGCAAGAACGTATATCAATGAAGCAGTAAAATACGGATTTGTTTCCGGCTATACAGACGGGACGTTTAAACCGGACAACCCGATAACAAGAGCGGAATTCACAAAGATGCTCAACGCAGCTATCGGAAATACTGCAGAGACAGATATAAACTTTCCTGACGTAACATCGGGAAAATGGTATTACAATGATGTCCAGAAGGGCGTTGCAGCAGGCTTCATATCAGGCAAAACAGACGGTAATTTCGCGCCTGATGCAAAGATAACACGTCAGGAAACTGCGGTAATGCTTTCAAGGATAGTTCCTACATCAGGATCAAAGGCAACGCTTAAAGTCTACAGCGACTATAAGGATGTTGAGTACTGGGCAGAAACGGCCCTGGAAAAGATAACTGCAAAGGGCTATCTCGGTGCGTATAATGACGGAAAGCTTCATCCAAAAGATAATCTGACCAGAGGTCAGGCGGCTAAGATACTCACATTAGTACTTCAAAAGGAAACTATAGACAAGAACAATAAACGTATAGTAGCTCATGAGGGTTCGGATATTGTACTTAAAGATACAATATATGCCAATAAGATGACTATAGACGCTACAGCGAATGATGATCTTATCACATTCAGCAATTGTGTTATCCTCGGAAGCCTTAATGTAAACGGAGGAAAGAGCGGCTCAGACAGAGGCGTAGCGCTGATAAATTCAAGGATCGCAAGCACTGATATAAATACGAGCAATGAAGTCCGCGTTTACGCAAAGGGCGAAACCACTGTATTAAATACATCTGTTACAAATAAAGCTACTGTAGAGAATACAGGACTTACTGCAAACGGAGATTTCGGTAAGGGATTCTGCAATGTAAAGATCGGTCGTGCGGCGGATGTAAAGCTTTCAGGCAACTTTGACAGCGTTGAGATACCGCAGGAAAAGGTAGATGCAGCGCTTTCGTCGGGAACTATCAAGGCGCTGAATATAACGTCAGCAGCATCAAAGACTACAGTTGCCCTGGCAGCGGGAGCTGCCGTAACTAAGGCAGACGTTTCAGGCGCGTCAACTTCATTCACAGGTTCAGGTACGATAGGAACATTGAATGCGCATGTAAACGGCATTACGTATGAAATAAAGCCAACAACTGTAAATACTGACGCATCAGTAACAGTTCCTCCTGCATATGCTGCAGGCGGTAATGTCACTCCGACACCTGACACAAACAATGCGCTCGTGATAACACCGACACCGGCAAACGGCGCTTCAAAGGTAGCGACTTCAGAACCGATCGTGCTGAAGTTCAACTCAGCAGTACATGCTACAGGAAACACAGTAAATAAACTTACTGATTCTCAGGCAGAAACTGTCATATCACTCAGAAAAAATTCATCGAGCGGATCTTCGGTAGATTTTACAGCAAGCGTGGCATCTGACAGCAAGTCTGTAACCATAACACCGGTCAGCCCGCTGTCGCTCAATGCAACATATTATCTCAGGATAGCAGCAGGCGAGCTTACAGATGAAGCAGGACATGAAAACGCTCTGTTTACAAGCAGCTTCACAACAGGTGTTTCAGTTGCTGATGTGACATTTGAACCTGCATCGGGATCGACAGAAGTATCGCTGACAGCAGTACCGACCATTACATTCGGATATGCAGTAAAAAGATATTCAGGCAGCGGCTCAGTTTCTGATTCTTATCTGAAGAGCGATGTGCTTACAGTACAGAAGATCGGTCCTGGAGAAACAAAAAAGTCTGATGTATCATTTTCAGCGACTATAGACTCTTCAAACAGACAGATAACGATAACTCCGAGATATGACCTTGAAGAAGAAACTACGTATTATATAACTTTGAATGCAAAGACTCTGGCAAGTCAGGCAGACGGAGAGGCTGTTGCTGCAAAGACATTCAGCTTTACTACGACTTCGAGCTCACTTGCAAACAGGATAGCGTCTTCTTCCGATTACGATGAAGCAAGCGTATCATTCAAGGCTCTTCAGAAGGGCACGGTTTATGGAATAATATTCGATCAGGATGATCTGAAATCAGATCCGCCAACAGCTAAGCAGATAAAGGATCATTCATATATAGGAAGCGTTTCCGATAAAGGTCATTATGACAGCGTAAAGGTGTCAAGAAATGAGTCAACATCGCTCGATTTCAGCAACCTTGATACAAATACTTCATATTATATATATCTGGTACTGTACGACAGCTCAAATGACCCGGGAAATGTATTCTGCGAAACAGTGAATACAAAGCAGAAGCTGGTGTCTCTCGACACCCTGAAAGCAGAAATAATGAAAGACGGAAGCTACGACGGCTCCGCCGACCTGCTCAAATTTACAGATTCAACAGACACAACTGATTTCTATATAGGCTCTGACGATACTCAGATAAAAATCACACCGACGAAATCAACGAGCAGGAGTGAGACTGTAACATATTCATTCTCATTCAACTCTTCTGCGTCAAATATAGATGTAAAGAAGACTGATGACTACATGACGATCGACGTACCGGAAGCAGCATCAAACACAGGTGATACAGACCTGGGAACAGCTGTCATCGGCGTAAAGAGCAGCGACAGGACATATGGCACAAGAAGCTATACAGTTAAGCTTAAGAGGATAAATCCTAAGGCGAACAATGTAACGTTTACAGGATACAACCTGCCGGTAGATACATTCACAGACAGATCATATATAACATCATCAGCGTACAGCACATACGCTGTCTACCTGACATCGCTTGCAGACACAGACAAAGTAACGCTGAAGGCAAACATACCGAGCAGCAGCGCAGTAAAGTACAAAGTAGATGTACTCGATTCAAACACAGGCACTCAGATCTGGGCAACTACAGGATCCGGCGTGGTCGATACATCAGCTCCAACGCTCGGAACAAAGAAAGAACTCATAGACCGTACAACAAGCAAAGGCTACAACGTATACCGCATAACTACACAATATACCGTATACGGCTCGACATACACAAACGGCAAAACGATGAGCGACATAAGCTACGTCAAGGTCAAGTTCGTAAAATAAATAAAATATCAACTATCACAGAAAGCACCGCAGTTCATTTTGCGGTGCTTTTTTTGACCGATTTTGTGTATAATATAGACAATGAAAGTATTGTACCGAAAGCAGGTGAACTGATGTCAGCTAAGACATATTTATGGATAGAAGACAGGACAGAAAAATCAAGCTATAAATTTTGGAAAACTTTTATGAATGAAATTTGTCCGGAAGTAACTGTTGAAAGCAAAATGAATAACCGTGAGTTAGTAAAATCAGTTAATGGATTAAAGGATGAAGAAAACAGATACATAATTGCGTTAGACAATTCATTTGATAATGTACAGGTTTGTATGGAACAAAAAATTTTAAAAGAAGCTGCCGATAAAAGAAATAATGTATCATTGCTAAGTCTTATATGCTTTGAATATACATTGCTGGAATTTGATAAACTTATTGATTGGATATATGCTCCAGATGATGAATTTAGAGAAAAACGGTCAGGTGCTATCGCCGCAAGAGAAAAATTGATTGAAATTATTAAATCAGGTGATATAAATTATAAAGCTATACAGGAAATAATAGATTATGATAGAAATTTGGAAAATCACAATATCGAACAGTTGTCTTCAAAGTTACTATTTGACCTAACGAAGAATACAGGATTTGTAGTTTCAAAGGGCAATTTAGGAGAATGCTGGCAAAAAAATTGTTGTGAATGGATGGAAAGACAAGATGATGATATCTGCGGATTGGATCATAAAAAACTTACAGTAAATGAAAAAATGAAACATATATGCTTAGGAACATCACTGTATAAAGAATTTAAAAATGTGGGATTGGAGACAATGATATGATTACGATATTTAAAGATAAGAAAGATATACCGGATAATATAGAATATATTGAACTTAATGATGTGTTTTTCAATCAGAATACCGTTTCCAGATTAGATGATAGAGCAGGTGAGTTT
>CAVGTL010000176.1:0-5596 GCA_963632005.1 Succinivibrio sp. | reverse complement strand
TTCAGACGGCGAGGACGAAAACGTAAAGCTCACCGAGCTGATAATGCAGATCAGCGAGTCTAACGAGTAAAAAATAAACAAAATATATCAGACTGTATCGGATCAGAAATTTATGTCTCAGTCTGAAATTTGCTGCGCAGGCGGCTGCGATTATGGTAAAATACTATACTTAATGCTGTGACTGCGCAGCAGTTTTTTGTAAAGGATGATATAAGGAAGACTATGCATAATATTTTAACGATAATGAAGCGCGATATAAAGGCGCTGCTGACGCACTTTTTCCCGCTTGTCATAGCGGTCGGACTGTGTATACTGCCGCCGCTGTACGCGTGGTTCAATATTTATTCCAACTGGGATCCATACGGAAATTCTTCTAACGTAAAGATAGCTGTAGCTTCAGAGGACATCGGCTGGACCGACGAGGATACGGGTGAATTTTATGATGCGGGTGACGAGGTAATAGACTCGCTTAAGGATAATGATTCCATAGACTGGGTATTCCTCGATTCGTCAAAAAAAGCGGTAAAGGGAGTAAAAAGCGGAGAGTATTACGCTGCCGTAGTACTTGCTGAGGATTTTTCACAGAATATGTATCACGGCTTCATGGACGGACTTAAGCAGCCGACTATTACGTATTATGAAAATGAAAAGAAAAATGCTGTAGCGACAAAGATAACAGATACGGCTGTATCGACGCTGAAAAACAGCATAGACCAGATGTATGTGGAAATAGTCGTAAGCACGCTTTTTGAGGATGCCGATAAGATAGAAGACAAGATAATGGACGATTCTTCTTCATCTGCCGAAGGAGATACGCCTAAGCTTATAAATACATTTTCTTCCAGAATAGACGATGTAAATGACAACATAAAATCATATAAGCTTCTGCTCACATCGCTGACTGCGGCAGATGAGCGCCTGAACACCTCACTTCAGGACGCTGATGCAGACCTCGATTCTCTGCAGGCAAAGGCAGGAACAGCGAGCGATAACCTTGCAGATAAGAGTGCGTCAGGTATCCTTGATGATATGAATAAGATAGCGTCAAATGTAGACGGTGACCTTAAGGACCTGCAGGACGCTCTCGACAGGCTGCAGAATGCAAGCTCGTCCTCGGAAAAGGAGGATGCGTATGCCATGGTGGAGGGACATCTGCGAAACATACGCAGCAAGCTTAACAGTATGATAGATTCACTGTCAAAGCTGAAGCCGCACACACATCTGCTCCAGAACAAGATAAACAGGATAATAACGAAGCTGCAGTCTCAGGTGAGCGACATAAATACGATACTTGACCTCATGGACGATATAAGCGGAGACATAGATTCAGGTCTTGACCGTATGGACAGGACGCTGCAGAACAAGATAGACAGGCTGCGCGATTCATATAATAATACGATACTGCCTGCCGTGGAGGACGCTGTAGACACGATAGACAGCGCGCTCGAGGACGGCTCAAAGGCGCTTGGAAGCATATCGGAGGATATCGCTGTAATGCGCCAGATAGTATCAGGCACAAGGCAGAGCGTGACTGACCTTAACGGCGTCATGTCAAATACATCTCAGTCGCTTGACGATATATCAAACGACCTCGAAGACCTGAAGGATGAACTGAACGCGCTGACTGAGCGTGAGCTGCTTCAGAAGCTGCTTGATTTTATGCACGGCGACCCTGAGGGTTACGGCAAATTCCTCGCAGAGCCGGTAGAGATAGAATCAAGCCCTGTTTATCCTGTAGACAATTATGGTTCAGGCGTAGCGCCGTTCTATACTACACTGGCGCTTTGGGTAGGCTGTATATTCCTGCTGGCGCTGATGAAGATAACGCCTTCTACAGAAGGTCTGAAAAATCCGCGCCCGTATCAGCTGTTCTTTGGAAGATTTGGAATATTATTCTTGCTAGGTCAACTGCAGTGGGTAATAATTTATATAGGAAACATGTACATCCTTAAAACGCAATGCCTGCATCCGGGACGGATGTTCCTGACGGGAGTTATTACGAGCTTTACGTTCATGCTGCTGTGCTATGCAGTGACGCTCGCGTTCGCCGACGTGGGAAAGGCTATGCTTGTAGTTATCATGGTGCTTCAGATAGCGGGCTCGAGCGGAACGTACCCGATAGAAGTCCTTCCGGAGTTTTTCCAGAAGGTATACGTGTTCTTCCCGTTCCCTTACGCTATAAACGCCATGCGTGAGTGTATGTTCGGATATTACGAAAACGATTATGTCATATGTATGCTCGAGTTGCTGGCATTTGCGGCGGGCGCACTCCTGCTGGGACTTGTTATAAGGATGCCGTTTATCGGCGTAAAGAACTTCATGCAGCAGCGTATGAAGGATACAGGCCTTATGTAGGGAGGTGAGCAGTATGAATAATGAAATGAATAATAATTCTAATATTAATGAATCAGAAAACGGCGCAGCCCCGGCTGCCGGTACAGATGCTGCTCAGACTTCTTCTGATGAGCAGCAGACGGCTGCACTGAATGCAAGCGAAAGCGCAATGCTGGCTCGTATAGAAAAATACAGAAATGAGTTTCACATAACTAACCGCAGGCGGATAAGGGCAGGCATAAGATGCCTTCTCATAGTACCGCTTATATTTCTGATACTCCTGCTTATGACAGGCAGCGACAGGATAATATTCCTCGTGCTGTGGGTAATATCGATGTTCCTGATATCAGGATATCTCATATATGTAGAATATATGGATTTCAAGGTCGATAAAATGGTAGCAAACGTAACAGGACGCTCATTTGAAGAAATGCATGCAGTTACAGCGGCTGCTGCGCGTGACAGCAACAGTAAAAAGGATAAGGAGCTCGACCGTGAAATAAAAAGATCGGAGGATCATACAGAGGACGATAACGATGAAAAACATTTTTAAAATAATAAAAAGAGATTTTAAAAACATAAAAATGAACGTAGTCGCAATAGTCATCCTGCTTGGTCTTTGCCTGCTCCCGTCACTTTATGCATGGTTTAATATAGGCTCCAACTGGGATCCCTACGGGACAGACTCTACGCATAATCTTAAGGTGGCTGTTTATTCTGAGGATAAGGGATACGATCTCGGCAATCTGAATCTTAATATGGGCGATTCCATAGTAGATACACTTAAGACAGAGACTACCATAGGATGGACGATAGAGGACAGCTCGCGAGCTGCGATAAACGGAGTATACAGCGGAAAATATTATGCGGCTGTAATAATACCGGAGGACTTTTCTGCGGGCGTAGCAGGAATAATAGACGGTGATCTTGACGGCGGCAAGATACAGTTCTACGAGAATGAAAAGAAGAACGCTATCGCGACAAAGATAACGTCAAAGGCGCAGACCGCACTTAAAAATCAGATAAACAGTGAGGTATTCGGAAAGATAGCAGAGATATCACTGAATGCTGCCGAATTCCTTAAAAACGCTGACGAAGATAACGATTATGCCACTGAAACAAAGTCAAGGCTGAACGATATGAAGAGCGGCCTGCAGACAAACATAGATACGCTGAGAGCTGTCCAAAAAACTTCGGATACAGCAACATCTGCACTGCAGAATACCATAACTCTTTCAGAAAAGATAGTATCTGACGCGCAGCGTGATTTCGCCGAAGAGGTATCGGGTGCGATAACGCTTTCGGGTCTTCAGAAGGCAAATGTACGTATAGAGGATTATATAGATGTGATACAGCAGGGCAATGGCACCATAGGTGACACCATAGCGTTGCTGGAGGACCTTCAGAGCGATATAGATACTGCAATAGACAACGTCGATGAACTGCAGAACAGTGAAGAGGTAGATAAGGTCCTGACGATGCTGAAAAACAGTCCGGAGGAATTCGGAACTTATCTGTCAGATCTTGTAAACGTAAAGACTGTGCCGGTATATGAAACTGCAAACAACGGCTCTATGATGTCATCGTTCTATACGACGCTTGCCATCTGGATAGGCGCGCTCATACTCGTAGCGATACTGAGGACAAAGGTGCATCCGCTCGAAAGCGGCGAAAAGCTGTGGGCGTATCAGAAATTCTTCGGAAGGTACACAATATTCTTTTTAGCGGGGCAGATACAGACTCTCATATGCATCATGGGAAATCTGTTCTATCTGCAGATACAGTGCCTGCATCCGTTTTTATACTGGCTCGCAGCAGCGGTCATGAGCTTTGTGTTTACGCTGTTCATATATGCGCTGACGTTTGCGCTCGGAAATATCGGCGAGGCTGTGGCCGTAGTAATAATGGTAATACAGGTAGCCGGAGCGGGCGGTACATTTGCTGTAGAGCTGCTCCCGCAGATATTCCAGAATATATATAAATTTATGCCGTTTAACTACGCGATGAACGCTCTGCGTGAGTGCGTAAGCGGTATGTATGAAAATGATTACTGGATATATCTGGGAAAACTTCTGATATTTGCAGGCGTAGCGCTCGTTATAGGAATAGCGCTCCATAAACCGTTTGAACGTCTTAACGAAATAATAGAAGAAAGTAAAGAAAAAACTGACCTGATGGTCTAGCGCAGCTGAACGTCAGGAATGTTTGCACATGCAGGAGCTTAATTTAATACAGCAATAAAAAAGGCCGCTATACAGGTAATGTATGATATACCTGTATGGCGGTCTTTGTGCTGTTTACCAGTTCCAGAGCTTATGAGGGTCGACGGCTTCACCGTTCTTATGTGCGGCAAAGTGCAGATGCGGGTCATCAGCTGATTCAAAGAGCGCACCCTGTCCTACCGTTCCGAGCTTATCACCCTTGTTTACAACATCTCCTTCTGCGACGGAAGCCTCTGCGAGGTTGGCGTAACTTGTTTCAAGACTGTTGCCGTGTGAGAGCGTCACTGTCAGACCGTAGCGGTCGTCATCATCTACGGCTATGACGGTACCAGATTCGACTGCTATGACATCTGTGCCGATGGGGGCACCGATGTCTACAGCCTTATGCGCGAGATACTGGTTGAGCGTCTCTGAATAGACGAGACCCTCGCCTGAATAATCTCTTATGATGTTGCCCTCAGCAGGCATTACTGTAATGTTTTCCTGAACATCATCTTTATCAGTGCTTTTTCCGTCCGCGTCTGCTCCTGCACTGTCTGCTGCTCCGGCGCTGTCAGTTACCGGTATGTTACTTGAAACGCTGAGGTCTGTCCGTTCATCAGCACCGTTTACATCATTTGCACCATTTCCGGCGCCGCTCTCCGCTTCATTTCTGTCGAGAGCGCTCTGAAAGCTGTATATCATGAGCCCGCCTATAAGACACAGGCATATGAGTGCGACGATGATACGGGCGGCATTTGCGCCTGAAAAAATACCGGAGTTTTTTCCGTTCATGTTCTTCATTTGATTTCACCTCCGATAATATTGTTGCCGCGATATCATTTTCTAATACCGCGTGAAAAACTTTAAAATTGTGTTTATATGGGATTTTTTACCGATTTTTTTGATGTATACATTATTTTTGCGAATCGCGCTTTTTGTTGTTGAATTTGTATACAATTAAGAATATAATACGTATAACGTAGCGCCGGATGTTCCCCACTACAAGTAGCGTGGTCCATCACGAGTTTCAGAGGGCTGAAACTCGTACGGAGCTAACG
>CAVGTL010000175.1:0-5604 GCA_963632005.1 Succinivibrio sp. | reverse complement strand
TGCAAAGAAATCCCATGCGTCGCCGTCATAAGGGATGCCGAGCGCTACAGCCTTTGCAGTGTCTATAGAGCTGCCGCCGCCTACCGCAAGTACGAAATCTACCTTCTTTTCGCGTCCGTAATCTACGAGCTCGCGAACGAGTTCTATGGAAGGATTTGGAACTACATTGCCGTTTTCATAAAATGCAATGTCATTTTCCTTACATGCAGCCTCTACCTTTGCGTAGATGCCTGCGTCTTTTATAAAATCACCGCTGTAGACCATCAACAGCGATGTTGCTTTCTCTTTTTTAAGGAGCTCGCCGAGTCTGTCTGTCGAGCCTGTTCCGAAAACTATTTTTGCCGGATTGTAATACTGAAAATCTACCATCTTTCTTACCTCTTGATTAATGCAAAGGCTGCCGAATGATAAAACGACAGCCCCTGAAAATGTATTAATTGTGCAAATATTACCGGATATTTTACTTACCGGATGTTCTCCTTTACTGGATATTTTCTCTCCATGTAGCAGGCTTGAACTCGTCCTTGATAGGGATGAGTCTTTCGTCAACGTCTATTCTCATTACTGAGTTGAAGTTGTTCGTAGCGATCATCTGGCATGCGAAGCCTACGATAGCAGTGAGCTCGCTGTCGTTGAACTTTTCCTTTAATCTGCCGATGAGCTCGTCAGAAACTGCTGTAGGATCCTTTACGATCTGAGCGCCGAGTTCAGCTAATGCTGCTTCAGTGTCGTCCATTTCGAACTCGTCAGGATCGATGCCGAGAGCCTTGAGGTCGCTGATAAAGAAGAGTGAGCAGAGCAGGCAGCCGTTTGTAGTTGAAACTGAGTGAGCGTAGATAGTTGCAGCTCTTTCGCCTACTACCTCAACGAGTCTTGCCCATGAAGTGTACCATGCCATGAAAGCATCATAAGTCGCATAGTCATTCAGAAGAGCCTTCTTCATGTTTGTTACTTTATTGTTTGCTTCCAGTTCTGCGTAAGCTTCCTTTGCTTTTCCTTCCAGATCCTTTAATTCTGTTAATGCTACTCTTGCCATTTTAAATTTCCTCCATCTTTCATTTACATTTTAGTTTTTAATTTTATTTAAAGGCAATATTGTATTGTCTATATAACTAATTGAATCTACTGATAATTAAATTCCTAAATATTTCTTATGCATTGCAGCCGCCCGGCGGCTGAACATCCTTGATGACATTCAGCTGCGCGGTATTACTGCTTTAGTTGGCTCGATATCAAATTTATTCTTTACTGTTCTGAATTTTAATTAGTCGATAGGAACTACTGCGCCTTCGTACTTGTCGTTTATGAACTGCTTTATTTCGTCGCTCTTAAGTACTTCAACGAGCTTCTTTATAGCCTCGTTGTCCTTGTCCTCGCTTCTTACAGCTACGATGTTAGCGTAAGTCTGAGCTGCAACGCCCTGGTCTGACTCTGTAGCGAGCGCGTCCTTTACGTGGAGGCCTCCTTCGATAGCGTAGTTGCCGTTTATAACTGCGATGTCAACGTCAGGGAGCGAGCGAACGAGCTGTTCAGGAGCGATCTCCTTAAACTCTATGTTTTTTGGATTTTCAACGATATCTGCTGCTGTAGCCTTGATGCCTACGCCGTCCTTAAGCTTAATAACACCTTCCTGTTCGAGGAGCAGGAGCGCTCTTGCTTCATTTGTTACGTTGTTTGGAACTGCTACGATAGCACCGTCAGGAAGCTCATCGAGGCTGCTTGTCTTACCTGCGTAGATGCCGAACGGCTCATAGTGTATAGCGCCCGCAGATACGAGATCAGCGCCGTTTTCTGCGTTAAAGTCATCGAGGAACGGCTGATGCTGGAAGTAGTTAGCGTCAAGCGAACCCTCTGCAAGTCCTGTATTCGGAGTTACAGTATCCTCGATCTTTACGATCTCAAGATCCACACCCTGTTCAGCGAGGATAGGCTTAGCCTCTTCAAGGATCTCAGCGTGAGGAGTTAATGAAGCTCCTACCTTCAGAGTTACAGTATCGCCTTCTGCCGCAGCAGAACCACCGCCGTTTGATGAGTTTGATGAACCGCATCCCGCAAGAGCTCCAACAACGAGAGCAGCCGCTAATGCAATAGATATGATCTTAGTCTTTTTCATTTTAAAATTTCTCCTTCTTCTTTGTATGTATATTTAATATTTCATAACGAAAAGCTTGTCTTATAACTTTAAAGGACACATATTAACGTGCGGATGACATACGGATATGCGCAGTTCTCTATATCCCCATTCTTTTGTATATTTAATACTTTCATAACGAAAAGCTTCCCTATATACTTTTAAAGGACACATACTAACGTGCGGATGACATACGGTGAACGCAGTTCTGTGCATCCATGCACACGGAGTGAACCGTATGTCAGGAGCACCTGTCCGTGTCCCATTAAGCATGACGCTTGTAGTTTGAAAGCCGCGTTCCGGCCTCCTGGAATATCTGGACTATTATTATCAGTATCGCTACCGAAACAAATAATATATCCGACTGGTATCTGTAGAATCCATATTGTATCGCTATATCACCGAGACCGCCGCCGCCTACGAAACCTGCCATTGCCGAATAACCGAGTATAGTAGCAAGGTTTATGGCCGATCCGAGCAGAAGCGAAGGTACTGCCTCCGGCAGCATGAATCTCGTTATGATCTCGAGCGGTGACGCTCCCATCGATTCAGCAGCTTCTATTATTCCCGGCGGTATTTCCTGAAGCGAAGATTCTACCATTCTGGCTACGATCGGTATAGAGCCTATCGTCAGCGGAACTATCGTGGCCGTCGTGCCGAGCGACGTGCCGACGATCAACCTCGTGAAAGGTATCAGGACTACGAGAAGTATGAGGAACGGAACCGAACGAAGTATATTTACCACCGCTCCGAGTATGCCGTTCACCGCTCTGTTTCTGAGTATGCCGCCCTTTCCTGTCACTGAAAGCAGTATCCCGAGCGGAAGTCCGACTATGTAGGCTATTACGGTAGAAAGGATAGTCATGTAAAGCGTTTCCCATATGCCTTCAAATATCATCTGCCATACAGCTTCTGTCATTACGCTTCCTCCTCTCCCGTCACCTCGCTGACTGCGAGGCCTATACTGTCGAAATAATCAAGTACCTTTTTCTGGCCTGCTGCCGTCTCCGGCAGAGCTATTATCATCTGACCGAAGCCTATGCCGCCCACGCTTCTCGTGTTGGCGCACAGGATGCTGACCTTTTCGCCTGTCTTTTCCGTAAGATCGGCTATGACAGGCTCGTTTGCCGAGCGTCCGTCGAATGCTATGCGGATGCATCTGCTTCCGCTTCCGTCGAACGGATTTACAGTCTGGTTTACAGGGAATACCAGCCGCTTCGCAGCTTCGGACTCAGGAGCTGTGAATATCCGCTTGACGTCTCCGATCTCAGCAAGCGTACCGTGGTCGATTATCGCCACGCGGTCGCATATCTTTTCAACAACACTCATCTCGTGAGTGATGATGACTACAGTAAGACCCATTTCTCTGTTGATCCTTTTCAGAAGGTCGAGTATCTCTTCTGTGATCTTTGGGTCGAGAGCGCTTGTCGCTTCATCGCACAGGAGCACCTTAGGCTCTGTGGTAAGCGCTCTGGCTATCGCTACGCGCTGCTTCTGGCCGCCTGAAAGCTGATTGGGCCATGCATTTGCTTTTTCCTCAAGACCTACGATCCTGAGCATTTCTTCAGCGCGCGAACGCTGCTGTTTTTTATCGTATTTTGCGATCTTCATCGGCATCATTACGTTCTGTATAACAGTTTTCTGCGACAGAAGGTTAAAGTGCTGAAATATCATCGCTATCTGCTGTCTTGCCTGTCTCAGCTCTTTCTGGCTGAGACCTCCGAGCGCTCTGCCCTCGAAAAGGACCTGACCGCCGCTTACATCCTCAAGACGATTCAGTGTTCTGACGAGCGTGCTCTTGCCTGCACCGCTCATTCCGATTATGCCGAATATCTCGCCTTTGTGTATTTCAAGATCTATATCATCCAGAGCCTTTACGCTTCCGCTTTTTCCGGAGAAAACTTTGGATACGTTTTTCAGCTCGAATATGTTGTTCTGAGTTTCCAGAATGATCACCACCGTTTCTTTGTTTTCTGATGCGCGCTCGCCCGGAACGGACGAGTGCGCATCAAAAGGTTATGAAAGATGCTATATCTGTTTTGCGTTTTTAATTTACTCCTCAAATAATTTCTTTGAGAAGTATCTATCGCCTCTGTCAGGGGCGATAAACACTATATTTCCAACGGCTCCGTCTGCTATGAGCTTATGCGCCGCGGCGAACGCCGCGCCTGTTGACGAGCCTGCTATTATTCCTTCTCTTGAAGCCAGCAGGCGCGAGCCTGCGTAAGCCTCATCGTCATTTATTTTGTATATCCTGTCCACGAGGGACATGTCCATCGTGTCGGCTATGAAATCGTTTCCGATCCCTTCTATTTTATACGGAGCATGCTCCCCGCCGCCCATCGTCGAGCCTACCGGGTCTGCGAGTATGCCTTTTATATCGGCGTTCTGCTCCTTGAGGTATCTCACGATGCCTGAGTAAGTCCCGCCGCTTCCCGCGCCTGCAACGAAATAGTCTACTTTGCCGTCGAGCGCCTTGTATATCTCAGGGCCCGTCGTGTCATGGTGGACCTTCGGGTTTGCCGGGTTTTTGAACTGTCCGAGCGCTATAGCTCCCGGTATCTGCGATTTGAGCTCTTCTGCCTTTGCCGATGCTCCCAGCATACCGTCTGCCTCAGGCATGTGGACTATCTCTGCGCCGAGCGCGTGCATGAGTATCTGCTTTTCCTGCGAGAACTTTTCCGGTACGACGAATATTACTTTATAGCCTCTGTTGAGCGCCGCAAACGCGATCCCCAGGCCTGTATTTCCCGCCGTTCCTTCTATGATCGTCCCGCCTGGCTTTATCAGTCCGCGCGCCTCCGCGTCATCGAGCATCGCCTTGCCGACTCTGTCCTTGACGCTTCCCGCAGGATTGTAAAGCTCAAGCTTTGCAAACAAATTTACATTTTCAGGAAGTTCTATATTGTTTATTTTTACAAGCGGAGTGTTTCCTATAAGCTCCTGCATCGAATCATAATAATTCATTTTTACTGCCTTTTATTTTTCAGCTTTCGCTATAGCCTGATCCAGATCAGCCAGAATGTCGCTTATGCTTTCTATGCCGATCGAAAGTCTTATCAGACCGTCTGTGATACCTACCTTCTGACGCGTTTCATACGGTATAGACGCGTGCGTCATGCTTGCAGGGTGACAGACGAGCGACTCCACGCCGCCGAGGCTTTCAGCGAGCGCTACAAGCTGCAGCGACTCGAAAAATTTATTTATATCGTAATTTTCGTAAAGCTCGAACGATATCATCGCGCCGCCGTTCTTAGCCTGGCGCTTTGTAATCTCAGCGCCCTGCACGTCCGGCAGACCCGGATAATATACCTTCTTTACTGCCTTGTGCTCCAGCAGGAACTTCGCTGCCTTTTCAGCGTTTTCAACGTGTCTGTCCATTCTTACTCCGAGAGTTTTTATTCCTCTTATGAGAAGGAACGAATCGAAAGGTCCGAGCACGCCGCCTGTTGAGTTCTGTATGAATGCTATAC
>CAVGTL010000174.1:0-5668 GCA_963632005.1 Succinivibrio sp. | reverse complement strand
TTTTTACTGACGTAAAAATTCAACCATTTGATGCGCTGCCGCGCGTTCCGCTTCGAACAAGTTTTTGAATCTGATGCCTGCGGCATCAGTGCAAACCGCTTTGCTCGCCTTCGCCGGGTGCCTGACTGTTCAGCTCCGACGCTCCGCTCCTTGCATGCTATGCCTCTCTTTTTTGCGTCCTTTTTGTTTTATAGTATAATTATGTACTAAAAATATACGATTTTAAAATTTTACCGTAATACAAATCAGAGCAGTACAGCCGGAGTTTTTACAAAGTCAGCTTTACCGCTCTGAAAATTTACTACCGCAGTTGTACTGCTCCTGAAAAATACTATTTAAATTTTTTCAAGTTCTAATTTTACAATAAAAATTATTAATTAGAAGAAGCTCTGCCGTTCGGCGTAACAGTTACTGATGCATCAGCTTCAACATTTATTTTATAATTATAGTCTAATTTATCAGTACCTACATTATCACTTATTAACTGACCTAAAGACTTTCCTGCTGGAGCTGTTGGTGCTGGATTTGTCTTATCAGCATCTCCCTTAGGTGCTACTACAGTTGTTGTTTTCTTAGTGCTTTCATCAGTTGTCTGAGTTACTGTATATTCTTTAGCAGTTAAATCACCTACACCTTCCTGCCCCTGATATTCAGCAACTGCTGTCTGTGCAGCACTCTTTATTGTAGCTATATTATTATCCTGTACACTTGTTCTAGCCTTACCAACATACTTAACAACCTGTGGTGCGAGTGCTACTGCGATGATTGCGATGATGAGTACTACTACGATGAGTTCTACGAGGGAGAAACCCTTGTCATTTTTTCTTGCTTTTTCCATTAATCTGAACATTTTTCATTCTCCTTTTCTTTCTAATTCCTTCAGATGTAACGTGTAAAAAATTTAATTGATAATATATATCAAAGCCCTGCCGCGCGGACCGCGCGGGTTATGAACTTTATTGACTTGTTCAGGCCTTTTCAGGGCGTGATACCATTTTGTGGGTGCGCTGGGCGCAACAGGCAACTCTGCTGCCTTCCTACGTCCGCTATGCGGACTACGCTGTCGCATTTTACATTGCAGCTGAAGCTGCGTAAAATGCGCACGCAAGTTTTTTTGGTCTTATTACCGTATTGGTAATATTTATTACAGCTGGTCGAGGTTCTGGTAGAGACTTACCATTGGCATGTAGATGGCAAGGACTATTACGCCTACTACTACGCCGAGGACTACTATTATGAGCGGTTCCATTACGGCTGTGAGGGCTTCTGTCGCCATTTCGACTTCGTCCTCGTAGTAGTCTGCAATCTTTTCGAGCATCGCGTCTACTGAACCGGCTTCTTCGCCTATCCTGACCATGTTTCCTACCATCGGTGGGAATATGCCTGTTTCCTTGAGCATGTTTGACATCGGCTGACCCTGCTCTACGTCTTTTTTGACTTCGAGCAGTACGTCTCTGAAAAGTATGTTTTTCATTGCCGCTGCTGTTATTTCAAGGCCTCTCGGGACCGGCATGCCGGCTGACATGAGTGTCGACATCGTTCTTGCGAAATCTGCGCTGGCGCTTTTCGCTGAGAGGTCGCCGAACACCGGGAGCTTCAGGAGTATCCTGCCCCAGACGTGCTGTCCTTTGTCTGTGCTCAGGAAGTACTTTATGCCTCCGATGATCGCTGCGATCAGGATGATGAGTATGTACCATCTGTGTATGACAAAGTTACTGAAGCCCATTACCGCTCTTGTGATGAGCGGGAGCTCCGCGCCCATGCTGTCGAAGAGGTCTTTGAACTGCGGTATTACTACGATGGACATGACCATGACTGCGGCGAACGCCACTACCATGATGACTGCCGGATATACCATGGCTTTTTTTACCAGTCCGGACAGCTTTGCCTGTTTTTCGAAGTGTACTGCCATTCGTTCAAATGAGTGGGCTATGGAGCCTGACTCTTCGCCTGTCTGCACGAGGCTTATCAATATCGAAGGGAAAACGTCGCCTGCCTGGCGCATTGCGTCAGATAAGAGCTCGCCCTTCGCTACGTTGTCGCGTGTTATCTCGACTGCTTCGCGCAGCTGCTTTTTTTCTGTCTGCTCCGCGAGGATGTCGAGCGATTCTGTTAAGGATATGCCTGCGTCGAGTATGCTGCTCATCTGGCGGCAAAAAACTCCTATGTCGCGGGGTTTTACCTTTTTCTTAAACTCTATTTTTACTTCTTTATTGAGGACCGTGGCTTCTGAGACTTTTATGACTGTCAGTCCGCGGTCTCTCACAAGGTTCATGGCGGCTCTGCTGTCGGGCGCGTCCACTGTGCCTTTGACCTGTTTTCCCTTCGCGTCTACCGCAAGGTAAGAATAATCAGCCATACTGCTCTCCCATAATGAATGAATAAGTTCTCCGGGCGCTTACGCGCTTTCGCCCGCCCGGCGGGCCCACGATACTGCATTCGGCGCGTTCTGCGCCGCATTACTACTGCAGCTTGCGTTTCATGTTCTGCTGATCCTGCGAGTACTCGAGGGCTGTTTCCTTTGATATGTCGCCTCTCGTGTACAGCTCCATGATCGCGTCGTCCATCATCATCATGCCGAGCTTGCGGTTAGTCTGGATGATGTTGTCGATCTGATGCGTTTTTGCCTCTCTTATGAGGTTCTTTATCGCTGTATTTGTATGCATGACCTCAAACGCTGCTACTCTGCCTCCGAACATCTTTGGCAGGAGCTGCTGCGATATTACTGACTCGAGTACGCCTGCGAGCTGTATCCTGATCTGCTGCTGCTGGTGTGGCGGGAATACGTCGATTATACGGTCGATCGTGTTTGCCGCGCCTGTCGTGTGCAGTGTGGAGAGTACGAGGTGTCCTGTTTCGGCTGCCGTGATGGCTGTCGATATAGTGTCAAGGTCTCGCATCTCTCCGACCATGATAACGTCAGGGTCTTCTCTGAGCGCAGCCCTGAGGGCTGATGTATATGAAAATGAATCAACGCCTATTTCGCGCTGGTTCACTATTGCCTTATTATGTCTGTGAAGATATTCTATAGGATCTTCAAGCGTGATGACGTTTACGTTCTGCGACGAATTGATAACGTCTACGAGCGACGCCAGCGTCGTTGATTTTCCTGAGCCTGTAGGGCCTGTTACTACCACGAGGCCTCTTTTGAGCTCTGTGAGCGCTACTACGGACTCGGGGAGTCCGAGCTCCTGCGGTGACGGGATGCGCGTGCCTACTATACGTATGACGCACGCGTACGAGCCTCTCTGTCTGAAGGCATTTACTCTGTATCTGCCTACGCCTGTTACGGCATATGAAAAATCACTCTCGCCTTTTTCGCTGAGCTGCTGCTTTGCGTGCTCAGGTATTATCGGCATTATGAGGTTTTCTGCGTCGGCTGGCATGATGCGCTCATCGGCTATGTCGATGAGGTCGCCGTCTATTCTGAGTTTTGGCGGTACGCCTACTGTTATGTGCAGGTCGGACGCGCCTCTCTGGTTTGCTACCTTGAGCATTTCATCTATTGAATCATAATGCATTTTTAAGCACACCCTTTTGTATTTTGTATGCCGGAGAATATTACCGGCAACTATTATAATAATATTATTTGCATATGTAAAATACTTTTTTGCGAAAATTCCGTATTTTTTTATAATTTTTTCTTATAGTACGATAATTTTTCGCTATATTAATTGGAATACGTTATCTTTTCCATTTCTGAAACTGTAGTTACGCACTTGCAGACCATTCTGGCGCATGCGTCTTTAAGCGTATGCATGCCTTCTTCGACTGCGATCTTTTCGATTTCGTCTGATGGTGCGCCTGATGCTACTGCGTCTCTTATGCGTCTCGTGACAGGCATTATCTCGTAAACACCTGAACGTCCCTTGAAACCTGTATTGTTGCACTTTATGCAGCCGCACGGTTCGCCTACCATGAGCTCTTCATCTGCGGATGCTCCGAGTATGCGGCGTTCTTCCGGTGTTGCCGGGCGTGTTATGTGACAGTCGCAGAGCTTCCTTACAAGGCGCTGCGCTATAACGCCTACTGTCGCGTCTGCTATGAGATACGGCTCTACGCCCATGTCCGCAAGTCTCGTCATGCTGGCTGCGGCGCTGTTCGTGTGGAGCGTGCTGACTACGAGGTGTCCTGTGATAGAGGCTGTAACGGCTATGCTCGCTGTTTCCTCGTCACGTATCTCGCCTATCATTATGATATCAGGGTCCTGTCTGAGTATCGAACGGAGCGCTGACGCAAACGTCAGGTCTGCTCTGTTGTTTACCTGCACCTGATTTATGCCGTCTATGTCTACTTCTACAGGGTCTTCTACGGTAACTATGTTTACCTCAGGCTTGTTCATCTCGCTGATAGCAGTGTAGAGCGTCGTTGTCTTTCCTGATCCTGTAGGTCCTGTAACGAGTATCATGCCGTTAGGGTTTGAGAGCATGGCGTCGAATCTTTCCATGTCTTCTGTTGAAAATCCTAGCTGTTTTTTGTTTCTGGCAAGCACTGTTTTTGCTGTGAGTCGCAATACTGCTTTTTCGCCTGTAACTGTCGGGATTATCGATGATCTTATATCATACTCGACACGGTCTACTATCTGTGAGATATGGCCGTCCTGCGGCTTTCTCTTTTCTGATATGTCCATGCCTGAGATTATCTTTATTCTTGATATGAGAGCCTGCTGCATGCTGAGCGGGTAGCTTCCGACCTCGATCAGTACGCCGTCTACGCGGTTTCTTACTCTTATGCGGGCGTCGAGCGGCTCTATATGTATATCGCTGGCTCTCTTGCGGACTGCCTGCTCTATCAGTGTCTTTACGAGCATTACTACAGGAGCGTTTGCTACGTCCTCTGACTCATTGTTGTCGTCCGGACGAGCCATCATTTCACGCTCGCGCGTGAATGCTTCCGCTACTGCACGCGCTTCCTGGTTGCCGTAATATTTGTCAACGGCCGCCATTATTTCTGTGCCTGTAGCTACGACCGGCTCTACCTGCAGTCCTGTTATTATGCTTATGTCGTCTATCGCCATCAGGTCCATCGGGTCTTCCATTGCGAGGCGGAGTACGCCTGCACCGTTGAATTCGAACGGTATCACCATGTATTTTTTTAGTATTGACGGGTCTGTGATGACGTTGAGCACGTCGCTGCTTATTTCACGGTCGCCAAGCGTTACCATGTCTATGTGCATCTGCTTCTGCAGGACTCTCGCTATGGACTCTTCTGTCGTTACGCCCATGCTGACGAGTACCTGACCGAGCTTTGCCTTTTTCTGTTTCTGTTTTTCCAGCGCTTCTCTGAGCTGGTTCTCGGTTATCATGTGGTTCTCTACGAGCATGTCGCCGAGTCTTTTTCTTTTCTGTCTGAATGCCATATTTCCTGCTCCGTTTCTGCGCGTTTTCTTCAAAGTTACTTTTTCACGTTTTAACTTTTGCCGTGCGTATTTTTTATTACCGAATTATCATAAAACCGGTAACATTTTCAATTCCTGAATCCATTATAATCATGGGATAATTCATTTACAAGTGTTTTTTTTAAGAGGATCTTAATTTACAGGCGCTCGTTTTCTGTTGAAATTCCAATGATTTTATTACGGTGTCTTTTTGAGTTTTTAAGACTTTCTTAAATGTAACCTTGCGGTTTCAGGATAGCTTTTTTTGTTTTTACGAATATCATTTTACGG
>CAVGTL010000173.1:0-5701 GCA_963632005.1 Succinivibrio sp. | reverse complement strand
CATCTGTTATTATCTTTACAGCTTTTTCCACGTCAGCGGAGCTGTCAACGTATATGTGACATATTCCGTCTGCGTGACCCATTACAGGGATCTTTGTATTGTTCATGATGTGCTGAACAAACTCATTTGAGCCTCGCGGTATGAGCAGGTCTATAGAGTCGTTGCAGCTGAGCAGTTGATCAATATCGTCGTGAGTTTCGGCGAGCATCATTGCACTCTCAGGCAGTCCCGCAGAAACAGCTGCATCGTGTATAACGCTGAAAAGCTTTCTGTTTGTAAGCTTTGCCTCGCTGCCGCCTTTGAGTATCACACAGTTTCCGCTCTTGATGCATAGTGTCGATACCTGTACCATAGCGTCAGGGCGCGCTTCAAATATAACGCCTATTACGCCTATAGGGCATGATTCCTTCACAAGTAAAAGGTCGCTGTCGAGCTCGCGCTTCAGAAGCTGTCTGTTAAGCGGGTCAGGCAAACCTATAAGGCTTTCTATGCCGCTCAGAACGTCAGCAAGCTTCGCGTCGTCAAATCTCAGGCGCTTCATTACAGGCGCAGATATGCCCTTCTCTTCTGCTGACTTCATGTCCTTTGCGTTTTCTTCCATTATAGCAGCTTTGTTTGCTTTCAGAGCATCCGCTATCGCTTCAAGCGCTGCATTCCTTGTCTTTTCGGGGACAGCTGCCATGTGCGGTGACGCAAGCTTCATGTCTCTCGCTTTTTCTCTTATAGTTTTTTCTTCCATGTGATGCTGTACCTCCTTAAAAAACATTCTTATATGATTATATGGTCAAATGCCCTGATATGCAAATATAAATGCAGTCTACCCGAGCATATTATACAATACTGTCTTTATCAGCAGATTTACTTCATGATGCTTTACGTCTTTTCCGCTTTTAAGTATAAGATATCCACTCTCGTAGCCGCCAAGATCACGGAGCGAGTTTACATCGGCGTTAAGCGGTCGCAGGTCGGCTACCGTATGCTCGCTTATCTCATCGCACATCACTTCAAGCTTCAGCGTTCCGTCCTTCTCATCTATTTCAAGCATCGAGTTGTCTCCGAAGCATGTGTAGCCTACCGACTCGCCCTTTACACTGCCCTCTGCCGTTAGTTTTCCCTTTGCGACCTTAATTTTCTCTATATGTATATCAGTCTCGCCTATAGTCATCGGAAATCCCGATGAGTACATTATCTCGTGCAGGTCGAGCGTCTTTATGATGCGCATCATGTCAGACAGCCTGACTATATCATCACGGTTATGAAGCAGTATGTAATCAAGTATCTCGCCTTTACGCGCGCCTGTGCTGCGCACATATTCCTTATAAAGCTCTACGCTCTGAGCGCCGTCTATCTCGTCCGTACGGCTCTCTGAATCTCCCAGGAATATTTCTACTGTCTTCTGCTTCATATTCGGGAGTATCTCCGGAAGATGCGAGTGGTATTTCAGTACTCTGTACATGTCGACTGAGTACAGCCTTTCAAGCGGCGCTGTATCGAGCTTGTGTTTTTTCATGCGCTGCATCAGAAACGGTATATCGAAGCGCTGTCCGTTATATGTAACTATAACGTCAGCGCGACCAAGAAGCTGAACGTATCGCTGCAAAAGCTCCGCTTCGTCATCAAGCGTATCGCCGAAAAACTGTACAGCCTTTCTGTCGCCTCCGTCGCTGTACACCGCGCCGCCGAGTATCACAGCCGAGTTTTTCGGCGAAAGCCCTGTTGTCTCTATATCCGCGACAACTATATCGAGCCCGCCGAAATATTCGTCAAATATAGGTGATGAATAGAACGGGCCTTTTATGTATTCTTCTATTATGCGCATAATGCTCCTTCCATTTATATTTTACAATTCATACGTTATATTCCAATTCCAATATATTTTACTACGATTATACCGCGCGCCGGGCGCGCACCGCAATAAAAAAGCGTTCCGACCGAAGCTGAACCACAGTCGAAACGCCTTGATTTTCCCACGATATTATTAATATATAACTTTAATACGACTGTTCCAACTTACCGAGGAACGCGCGCAGGCGTTCGTTCTCCGACTTGAACATTTCCTCCGGCGAGCAATCCTCTACAATAACGCCGCCGTCCATAAATATCATCCTGTCAGAGATATCATGCGCGAACTTCATCTCGTGAGTTACGATGACCATAGTCATATCAAGCTCTGTAAGCGATTTTATGACCTTCAGGACCTCTCCCGTAAGCTCTGGGTCGAGAGCCGATGTCGGCTCGTCAAAGAATAACATTTTAGGCTTGAGCGCCAACGCTCTTGCTATAGCTACTCTCTGAGACTGACCGCCTGAAAGCTGGTAAGGATAGTAATCCTCCTTATCCTTGAGTCCCATCCTGTCAAGCAGCTCGCGCGCCTCTGCGAAGACCTCGTCCTTGTTGCGCTTCTGGACGTTTATCGGCGCGTCGGTAAGATTTTTTATAACTGAATAATGAGGGAAAAGATTGAAGCTCTGGAAAACAAGTCCAAAGTCCTTTTTTATTTCTGTAAGAGTTGCCTTATCGGCATAAACGACCTTGCCGTTCTCTTCGTGCGCGGCTTTTTTACCGAAATACGAAAACTCGCCGCCGTCTATAGTCTCAAGCATGGTAGCGCATCTCAGGATAGTTGATTTTCCTGAGCCTGACGGACCTATTATAGAAACGACCTGCCCTTCATCTACTGAAAAGCTGATGTCCTTCAGCACTTCAAGATCTCCGAAATGCTTTTTTATGTGATTCATTTCAAGTACTTTCATGGTCCGCCTCCTATCTGTAGTAATTCAGCTTCTTTTCGAGCTGGTTCATTATCTCTGCCACTATATAATTGAAAACATAGTAGAAAACGCCTGCAACGAAAAGCGGAACGAAGCTGCGCTCTGCTGCGGCTATCTGCTTAGCGAGCGTAAACATTTCCGCGTAAGTCAGCGCGTAAGCAAGCGATGTATCCTTAACAAGTGTAATAGTTTCATTTGTAACAGGCGGCAGCACGCGCTTTATCACCTGCGGAAGTATTATCTTCATAAAAGTCTGGCTCTTTGTATAACCCAGCACGTCAGCAGCTTCATATTGTCCCTGCGGCATGGACTGTATGCCCGAACGGAATATCTCTGCGAAATATGCAGCGTAGTTTATAACGAAACCGAACACGATAGCCGGATATCTGTATGCGCCGATGTTTGCGCCGAAAAGATAATACGGTCCGAAATATACTACAAGGAGCTGCAGCATGAGCGGCGTTCCTCGCATTATTGATATATAGATCTTTGTGATGAAGCTGAGCACAGGATTTTTCGACATCCTGCCAAACGACACGATCATGCCGAGCGGCAGAGACAGCACGAGCGTCCAGCAGAAAAGCCCCACCGTTCTGAGCAGACCGAACGCCAGCTGCGAAAGAATAGTTGTCATAGTCATGATTCTGTCCTCCAAATGCAATAAATGATCGAATAGGCGCGTGCGTCACCGCACAGGAGGGACAGCCCGGCTGTCCTTTGTGATAAAAAACGATAACGCAATACGACCAAACAGGGACAAACCTTTACAGCCTGTCCCTGTATATTTTTTGTGATATTTCTTTTAGTTTGACCGGGCCTCTGCCCTGTTACCGCGCGGGCGCGGTATATTTAAAAGCTTATTCGTTGCTTTTATTTATTAATTATTCACTAAGTATAATTTTATGCTGCAGCTGAACCTGATGCGTCCTCGTTGCCGATGCAGATCATGTCAGCGATATCGTACTTTTCTGCGAGCTTCTGGATAGTTCCGTCTGCTGCAAGCTTTTCGAGGTCAGCGTTTACTGTGTCGCGGAGCTCTGTGTTGCCGAGCTTGAAGCCTACTGCATACTGCTCTGAATTGAGTGATTCGTCGAGCATAACGAAGCCCTCTCTGCCCTTGAGCTGATAGTTTGCAACACCGATATCAACTGCGATAGCGTCGATAGCTCCTGCGTCGAGCTCTGCAAATGCTGTATTGTAGTCGCCGAACTTAGGCATGTCGCCGAATGTATCACCGAGCGCCTTCTGCTGGTCTTCGTCTGTAAGTACTGATTCTGCGGCTGAGTCAGACTGAACGCCTACCTTCTTGCCTGCGAGATCAGCGAGAGTATTTATGCCTGAACCTTCCTTAACTACTACTACCTGGCTGTTGTCGCAGTAAGGAACTGAGAATTCATAGTCGCCTTCACGGCCGTTCATAGTGAAGCCGTTCCAGATGCAGTCGATCGCGCCTGATGCGAGCTCCATGTCCTTTGAGTTCCATTCGATAGGATTTGCAACGAATGTCCAGCCTTCCATGTCGCATACAGCCTGAGCGAGCTCAAGGTCGAAGCCTGTGTATGAGCCGTCTGTATCCATATATCCGAATGGTGGGTATTCTGCGTCGAATCCTACTGTAAATGTCTGTCCTGAAGCGCTTCCGCTGTTGTCTGCAGAAGCTGCCTGCTGCTTGTCATTTCCGCAGCCTGCGAACATCGCGAGCGTCATTACAACGCACAAAGCTGCTGCTAAAAACTTTTTCATATCTTTTCCTCCATTGATCTTCGATGCTTTTTGATCTTGTACGATCGTTTTTCAGCACGGACGACTCGCGGCCGTCAACACAATTAACATTTCGATTTATTCTAACATAGCGTGCGCGGCAGGTCAACGAAAATGTTTTATCGTATTACCGTGTTATCAGTGTATCACTTCACATTAATAAAGTAAAATCGAATATTTTTCTTTATCCTTGATTTTTTACTTGACAACACTGCTTATCCGTTGTATTATAATTTGGTCAAGCACGTGTGGCGGAATTGGCAGACGCGCACGGTTCAGGTCCGTGTGAGGTAACAGTCGTGGAAGTTCGAATCTTCTCACGTGCACCAATGACTTTTGGGCGGTACAGCTTTTAGCTGTGCCGCTTTTGTGTTTTTTGCTGCGGATGGGCGCGCATTTTTGGGGTTAACGGCCGCGGATCGGAGATCGGCGGCCCTGCGGGTGGGCGCGCCGGGCGCGCGTTTTGGGGGTTAACGGCCGCGGATCGGAGATCGGCGGCCCTGCGGGTCGCAATATATAAAAAAACGCCGACCGGTCTTTTTTCATTTTGACCGGTCGGTGTTTTCATAATATATTCACTTACAGGTATTTACTTTTAGCCGTACATTTCTATGAGCTTTTCTATGCGCTGGATGCACATGCCGCAGCTCGTTCCAGCTTTTGTAGCTGCCATTATTTCTTCTACGTCAGTCATGCCGCCTTCTATCAGCTTTCTGATCTCGCCTGCTTTCGTTCCCATGCACTCGCATATTACTTCTTTCATGTCCATAATACTCTTGCCTCCATATCCGGCTGCCATATATGCGTTCACCGGACAAACATATAACTATAACTCTTTTGTCTTAATTTTAACCGGATGCCATGTTTCCGATCAAGTACAGAGTATCGCTAAAAGTTACTCTTGTCAAGCATATAGTTTGTCTGCTTATTTATTTGTACATTTCATCAAGCGTTATCAATATGACCTCCCCACGCTTCTGCGCTTCTCTCAGAGCATCTGTAAATCCACCTTTTGAAAATATATAATAATGGTATCTGTCGCCTCTGCCGAATACCGATGCATAATATCGCATAAGTTCAAGTTCATCAATTCCGATTTTTTCATTACGGTATTTACATGAACCTATAATATATTCACGGCCCTCAACAGGAGTTCCTACTATATCTAT
>CAVGTL010000172.1:0-5818 GCA_963632005.1 Succinivibrio sp. | reverse complement strand
GTTTTTTATTGAACTTTAAAGCAGTTATTATTTTTGCGCAACTTATTATACGTCATCAAAAGTTTGAATCTTATAAAGCAATCGAAGAATATGAAATACCTCAGATTATTTTGAATGATATTGCATCTGTTGCAGCTTATGCAGAAGATATAGGGTGTAGTGATGCTTGTGTAACATTATTTATTGAAAAATCCAATTCATTAAGTAAGTCTACCAAACCTAATACGATTGCAAGATCTAAATCTGTGTGGCAGAACAAAACATTCTATCATTATCAGGTATATTTTACGGGATTATCAACTACATGGATAAATTTAGCGATGGGTGGAAATACGACTGAGGCAGCATTAAAATCTATAAAATCTCTTGGTTTTTATGTTGTTGGTAAAGCTACAACTACACTAGGTGATGTAATTGACCTTTTTGATGTTGGAAAGAATTGTTTAGATGCTTGGAAAGCTGCAAAAGGAACTACTCCTATATATTGCAATTCTGAAAATAAGGTTCAGGCTAAATTAGATTATAATTTATTTTTTAAATATACATTTTATTATGATCCAATATTAAAAAAAGAGTGTTATGGGGCGAGTACACAAAGGGTTTACATGACGGAACTGAATACAATCGTATATTTATATGATGCTAAAGGTGGTAAACAATTAGAATCAGTAAAATATCCGAATAAGGGAATAAACTCCTCTAACTACAGTAGCCCTGAAAAGAAGGCATTCGAAGCTTCTAATGTAGGCTATACAGAAAAAGTCTATGGAAAGATAAATAATCAACCTATTATCTTTGCTACACCAACATTTGATTGGCCTAAAGACTGGCCTTCACTTTAATATATTATGAGAATATTGAAAAAAGTAATCGGAATAACTATCATATTGGGGATAATACTACTTTTTAAGGTATCAGAATTATTATATGGTGTATATGTGCTAGATGATAAAATTATGTTTTTCAATGAAAACAATGTAACTAGCGTAGAAATTGAGGATACATATAATCCAGATGATAGTAGGGTAACTATTACAGATAAAGAAACAATAAAAAAAATATTAACGTGTATACAGCAGCTTAAATATGATGGAATAAAAAAAAGACAAATGTTTCTTATATATGATTATTCATATGTATATAGAATAAAAATATTTACCTCAAGGGAAGGTTATTCACGAACTTTTATAGATATATCATATAATGATGAGTGGGCGGAATTTGATGGAGGAGTCTTAAATTTTCCATTTTGTCATTCAAAAGTGATACGAGTGAAGAATTCATCTGAGTTATATAATGTTGCGTATGGATTATTAAAAAAATATAATATTCAGCCGGCGACGGCTGCAGTGGTGTAATATGCCGCCCCAAACTGCATTTTGTGGTTTTGGGGCGGTATTTTTGCGCCGTTTTTTGGGTATTCGGTGCGATCAACAAAGGACTTAAAGAAATCTTAAATATTTACGCTGTTTTTTCTTAATCGCGCATTTGCTACAATAATAACATCGGAAGGAGAGAGAAAATTGTTCAATATACTGGTATGTGACGATGAAAAGGATATAGTGGCGGCGCTTAAGATATATCTGGGTGCGGCTGATGATTACAAGGTGTTTGAGGCGTACAGCGGGCAGGAAGCCCTCGACGTCATGAATGAAGAGGACATACAGCTCGTGCTTATGGACCTGATGATGCCCGGGATGGACGGGATAACGGCCACGGCGAAGATACGCGAGATGTCGAACGTTCCTATAATAATGCTGACAGCAAAGAGCGAGGACAGCGACAAAATACTCGGCCTGAACATAGGCGCGGACGATTACATAACGAAACCGTTCAATCCGGTAGAGGTGATGGCGCGCGTCAAATCGCAGCTGCGCCGCTATACGAATCTCGGCTCGTGGAACAAGCGCACATCGGATGTCTGGGAAACGGGCGGCCTCCGTCTGGATAATGAAACCAAAACTGTAACAGTCGATGGCGAGCCGGTGTCCCTCACGCCGATAGAGTACAGGATATTGAGATTCCTGATGAAAACGCCGGGAAAGGTGTATTCGTCAGATGAGATATACCGCGCGATATGGAAGGATGAGCCCTACGGCTCGGAAAGCGCAGTCGCGGTGCATATAAGGCATATACGCGAAAAGACGGAGATTGATCCGTCGGACCCGCGTTATCTGAAGGTAGTCTGGGGGCAGGGATATAAGATAGAGAAAATATAGAAATAACAGGAATAATGTAATAATAGAAGCATAACGAAAATGCGTGCGCCCGGCGCACCGATGAGATGCGATACTGCAGAAAAACAGCAGTAAAGGTCATCAGGGGGCAAATTTTACGAAAGGGGAGATACATAAAATGACAAAATTTACAAAACTGACAACTAATACAACAGTAAAAGTCATAGCGGTACTGCTTCTCATAGCGTGTTCATTCATATGCGTGGGAAGTACGATCGGCGTAGGCCTTGCGTATGAATCATGGCCTGACGATGACTTAAACATAAGTAACATTGATTCCGCTGATTCATACATGGAGCTTAATGCCACAAGAAACAGCGTGGCATATGATTACGCCAACTTTATATCAAGCGGCATGGCAGGCTACGGAGCCGAGCTGGCAAAGGATGACGGCAGCACAGTGCCTTATCTCGGATACTGGGCTAATTACGACGGAGCATGGGATTATGTAAATATGTATTACGCCAGAAATCTGGAAATACAGGTGTATGATTTCTCAAGCGACGGAGTGACTTACGATGAAAAGGGCAATCCTATATATGGCGATCAGAAAGCCACTGACGACAAGCTGTATATGTATGAAAAGTCAAATAATGCCGCATTCCTGCTCAACAGCGACGATTCAACAGCAGACAGAAAACTGTACGAGCAGCTCAGGGATCAGCTTCACGGTATACAGCTCATGCCTCAGGCGTTTGTATATACGACGGAAGATGCCATACTGACATATGATGAATATGACAGCGTATATTACGATGAATATACCGGCGCTGCTTATGAGGGTGCAGGTGAGCCTGTATCAGCAGATACGGCAACAGAAGGCACATACGGTATGGACTTTGTCGGCGCTAAGATATTTAAGGATGGAATGCCTGAACAGCGCAAAGCAGGAACGCTGATTTTTGACTCAGACCAGATAATAGGCGGTGACCACAGGTCAAGCGAAACGCCTGAGGACACAAAGGGATACACTATAGCGCTGATGCACAGGAACGGAATGGTGGCATTCTGCACTGTCAGAGAACCTATGAAGTATTTTGACAGATATTGGGCAGACAAGATGGCGTTCAACGTTGTACTTCCGTTAAAGAACGCGCTGCTCCCTGTAGCGATAATTTCAGGGCTTCTGGCGCTGGCGCTTTTCATATTCCTGATGATCGCAGCAGGCAGACGTGCAGCTACGGCAGAAGAAAATGATAGCGAAGATGAAGAGGATGACGACAGTGATGATAGCGCCACGGAAAACAGCACAGCAGAAAAAGGCTTTATCATAGCTGAACGCTGGTCTGACCGCATACCTCTCGACTTACTGTTTATAATAGTATGCTTGATCATAGGCGCTTTAATGGCAGTATTTGCATTAGGACTTAACGGCGTTCCTTCACATTCATCTACAGGAATAATGTTATCTTCAGCTTATCCGCTTATCGTCATGATACTTATAGCGGCAGTAATAAGCACAGGAATAGGCATAGTTTTCTGCATGTCATGCTCTGTGCGCTTCAAGCTCGGAAAATGGTGGAGAAACACGTTATGCTGGAAAGTCTGCGCATGGGCTCTGCATCTTTGCGGAAGGATAATCAAAAAGATACTCGGACCTGCAGCGTCAGCGATAGCAAGACCTGTAAAGGTACTTGCAAGGCAGACGGTAAAAGCTATAGGAAGCATAGGCGTACAGTGGAAGCTCTCAGTATTGACAGCGCTCATACTTGCCGCAAATCTTTTCATGGGATATGAAGGATACTGGCACGGAGGAATGCTCTTCCTTATGATACTTGCGGATATAGCCATATTCCTTATAATACTGGCGATAGGTCTTATGCTCAGGCGTCTGCAGAAGGGCGGCGAAGCGCTCGCCTCAGGAGACCTCGAAGCAAAGGTCGATACAGATAAAATGGTCGGAGATTTCAAGCGCCACGGCGAAAACCTGAACAGCATCTCAGACGGAATGGCTATAGCCATAGACCAGCGCATGCGCAGCGAACGTCTGAAAACAGAGCTTATAACTAATGTTTCACATGATATAAAGACACCGCTTACTTCGATAGTAAACTATGTAGACCTGCTCAGCAAGGAAGACCTCGAAGGCATGCCTGCGGAGTATGTCGAAGTACTGCAGAGGCAGTCAGCCCGCCTTAAAAAGCTGACAGAAGACCTTGTAGAAGCGTCAAAGGCAGCCACAGGAAATATGAGCGTAGATCTGAAGAAAATAGACATCAGAGAAACTGTAAATCAGGCAGTAGGCGAATACAGCGAAAAGCTCGAAAAAGCAGCGCTGAACGTAGTAGTAAACGCGCCTGAAACTCCTGTAATGGCAGAAGCGGACGGACGCCTGCTCTGGAGAGTCCTCGACAACCTCCTCAGCAATGTATGCAAATACTCGATGCAGGGAACGCGCGTGTATATAACGGTATCAGAAACAGGCGCAGCCGGCGTCACCGCAGGAAAGCAGTATACCGCTGCTCGCGAAGGCCTCGGTGGAATAGTGAAGATAGAAGTAAAGAACATATCGCGCGACGTACTGAACGTTTCAGCAGAAGACCTCATGGAACGCTTCGTACGCGGCGACAGCTCGCGCACTAGCGCCACAGAAGGCAGCGGCCTCGGCCTCAACATAGCAAAGAGCCTTACAGAGCTCCAGGGCGGCCGCTTCAGACTTACAGTTGACGGTGACCTGTTCAAGGCAGAAGTAACACTTAGGAAATAAATAAATAAAAAGTAAACAAAAAATATGCAAAGGACAGGACCGCAGGCGGTCCCATCCTGTGAAAAAACGAGCGCAGCCCCGCTGAGATGCAAGGCTGCGCTCGTTTGCACATACAATATTATTATTTGTCAAATATTAGTTTAACTTATTATCAGGCTCTTTACCGAGACTAAGCACGCCGAGCGCGATAAGCACGATAACAAGTCCGATAATAGATATCACCGACGGTATCTCCCTGTATATTATCACGCCGAATATCATAGCAGCCACCGGCTCAGCCGAACCCAGCACGGAAGCCATACCGGCCTCTATGTGATTAAGCGCCAGATTATAGAATATATAAGGGAGTATAGTAACGCATGCAGAGTGAGCGAGCATCAGCAGCCCGTTCTCAAGCGGCGCAGTCGCAAACATATCGCCTATGATATGCCATTTGGTAAACGGGATAAGCGCGATCGTCAGTATCAGAAAACTGTAAAACGTAACTGTAAGCGCATGGTATCCGCGGTCCATCGCCATACGCGAAAAAACGCTGTAAAGCGCATAGAAAAACCCGGAAAGTACGCCGATGATTATCCCCGGCACAGTCCACTGCAGCGCGTCGCCGCTGTTAAAAATACCGCTTACCATAGAGCATCCAACGACAGCAGCCACAGTACAAACACCCTTGCGTAAAGTAATACGCTCGCCGAAAAGCGGAGCCGCCATCAGTACCACAAAAACAGGCGAAAGCCCGAGCAGCACAGCCGAAAACGAAAGCGTCAGCGAGTTTATAGAAATATTATAGAAAACATTCAGTCCGAGCGACCCGATAAGTGAAACAGCGCCGAACAGCCATATGTCCTTAACATTTATCCTGAACTTCGACTTGTCC
>CAVGTL010000171.1:0-5827 GCA_963632005.1 Succinivibrio sp. | reverse complement strand
CATTCTGTGACCGCGGAGCGACCTGCATGCCCGCCCGCCTGTATCGGCGTCCTGTATTTACAAAAGTATAAATATATAACGGGGTAGAAGATACATGATAAACGAGAAATTTATAAACAGCATAGAAGAATACGCAACAGAACTCTACACAGACGAAGAGCTTATTGCGCTGGAAGAGCATATAAAAGAATATTTCGGAGAATTCCCGAATGTATTTCACGAGCTTATGTCTCCCGACATACACGTTGATATATGCGTCATACCGCCCGAACCGGGTCGCGATTACTATACACTCGTGACGCTCGGAATGGGCGCGCACATGATGAACGTGCCGGGCGACCTTTCAGAAGGCGGACTTGAGCGCGCCGAGCTTATGATAACGCTTCCGCCCGACTGGAAGATCGTAAGCGAGGAAGAGCAGTGGTACTGGCCGATGAAGCTGCTTAAGATGGCAGCGCGCCTGCCGATAGAATGCGGTACGTGGCTCGGCTGGGGCCACACGATAGACAACGGAGGCCCGTTCGCGCCGGGAACAGACCTGTGCGGCTCGCTGCTCGTGTCACCTCAGTGCGGCGTAAACGAGCTGAATGAGGAAGCAGCCGTATGCAGGCTCCCGAACGGCGATGAAGTAAATTTCTACCATATTATACCTGTGTATAAAAAAGAAATGGACTTCAAGAGGATGTACGGCGCAGAAGCGCTCATTACATATGCGCTCAAGGACGTTTCGCACATAGTTGACGTGAACAGGCCCGACGGCTGCGCCGACTGGAACGAAAAGGATGATATGACAGAGATAATAAGCGAGGCAAAAGCGATGTCAGACTTTGACGAACTGCTCGAAATGGCGGGCATAACCGACCTGAAGGAGCTCGAGGACTTACCGTTTAATACGATGATAATAGATGACGCAGAGTGGCACGTAGACTCGCTGCGCAAAAAGAAGATACCTGTAGACGAGATAAACGCATATAACCATCTGGCGATATACATGCGCTGGTGCATGGAAAATGACATGATGAGTGGTCCGTTCTTCTTCAGGCATGTAAATGTCGTTGACGATATAAAGGAAAATGGCCCGGCAGCTAAAGTAGACCTGCGGACTTTCATACGCGACAGCGACGACATACGCGGATGTATGATAACGCCGTATTTCGACGAGACAGGAGCGGCATTCACAGAATATTATTACGCACACGACCAGAACGGCGGATACCCGTCTGACGTAGACGACTACGCAGAGGAGTACGTCATAAAGCACTACGGCCGCGAAAGGTTCGAGTCAGGCGAGTTTCAGGACGAGCCGTATCTTTTCGTGCCTTACACCGAGGAATACTACCAGAATATGAAAAGGATAATAGACCGCCGCTTCAATAACTGGCGCGTATCATATGCAGGAATAAAAAACAGTATCCTGCAGTAGCGGAAATATTATGGAATAATCAGGAAATTGAATTGGAAACGATCAGAGAAAAGAACAAACAGGAAATGGAAAAAGAAAGTACGACAGAAAATTTAAAACGACCTGAACGACAGGGAAAAAAGGACATGGGTCTTGACATAGGGCTTAATGTAAGATACTCGTTTAAGGCATCTGTGCCGGTGATGGCGGGCTACATAGTGCTCGGAATGGGCTTCGGCATACTGCTGCAGAGCGCCGGTTACTCGTGGCTCTGGGCGCTGCTGATGAGCTTTGCGATATACGCCGGTTCGATGCAGTACGTTACGGTAAACCTGCTGACAGCGGGAGCATCGCTTATAGCGACAGCGCTCATGACGCTTATGGTAAACATACGCCATCTTTTTTACGGCATCACGATGATAGAAAAATACAAGGACGCAGGAGCGTCCAAGCCGTATCTGATATTCGCGCTGACTGACGAGACATTCTCGCTCGTGTGCTCGCCGGATCTGCCGGAGGGCGTTGACAGGAAGTTGTATTATCTTCTTGTATCTGCATTCGACCAGTTTTACTGGGTGGCGGGAAGTATCGCAGGCGCGCTCATAGGCAGCGCCATAACGTTCAACACTGCGGGCATAGATTTTTCGATGACTGCGCTGTTTACCGTAATATTCGTAGAACAGTGGGAGAAGGCAGGCTCGCACATCCCGGCAATATGCGGCGTGACGATCCGTAATATGCCTTGTAATATTCGGCGCGTCAAACTTCCTGATACCGTCGATGATCGGCATAACAGCAGCTATGTTTATCGGGCGTGGCTTCCTGGAGGGCCGTATGGAAAAGGCCGATCCTGTCGAGTGCGAGGCTGAACGAATGAATGATGAAATAAATGCGGGCGCGCCGGGCGCGCGGAAAGCGAAGGCGGAAGGAGGCGCAGCCGATGTCAGGTAATATTCATGCATTACTTATAGTAGCTGTGGCGGCGGCTGTGACTATAGCTATAAGATTTGCGCCGTTCGTTGTATTCAGGAATCACACGCCTGCGGCGGTGCTTTATCTCGGTGAAGTGCTTCCGTACGCAATAATGGGCATGCTCGTCGTGTACTGCCTGAAGGGCGTTACGCCGCTTTCGGGAAATCACGGGCTGCCGGAGTTTATATCGGTGGCAGCTGTGGTCGCGCTGCATAAGCTTAAGCATAACACTTTGTTGTCTATACTGGGCGGTACGGTGCTTTATATGGTGCTTTTGCAGGTCGTTTTTGCGTAAAGTCAAAAAAACATAATTAGAGCAAGAAAAATGTATACAAAATTGCATTAGAATTGTAAAATGGTATCAATTACTGCCCAAGTGTGCGGCAGTTTGGATAAATTTGTAAAATAAAGGTAAAAGAGGACAAAGAGGTAGAAAAAATGCAGGAAATGAAGCCTATTAAAGAAGGTAAGGTAAGAGAGATCTACGACAACGGCGATACGCTCATCATGGTAGCTACAGACAGGATAAGCTGCTTCGACGTTATCCTTAAGAATCAGGTGACAAAGAAGGGCACAGTGCTCACTCAGATGTCAAAGTTCTGGTTCGACCTTACTCAGGATCTTATCCCTAACCATATGATATCAGTAGATGTAAAAGACATGCCGGAGTTCTTCCAGCAGCCGCGTTTTGACGGAAACAGCATGCTCTGCAGAAAGCTTGAGATGCTCCCTGTAGAGTGCATCGTTCGCGGCTACATAACGGGAAGCGGCTGGGAAAGCTATAAAAATACGGGCGAGGTATGCGGCATAAAGCTGCCTGAGGGACTTAAGGAGTCAGACAAGCTGCCTGAGCCTATTTATACGCCGTCTACAAAGGCTGAGATCGGCGACCACGACGAAAATATTTCTTATGAGCAGAGCGTTGATTATCTGGAAAAGCGTTTCCCTGGAAAGGGCGCTGAATACGCTGAAAAGCTGCGCGACTACACTATCGCTTTATACAAGAAATGCGCTGAATACGCGCTCAGCAAGGGCATCATAATCGCAGACACCAAGTTTGAATTCGGCCTTGACGAGAACGGAAACATCGTTCTGGGCGATGAGATGCTCACTCCTGACAGCTCACGCTTCTGGCCTGCAGAGGGCTATGAGCCGGGTCACGGCCAGCCTTCATTTGATAAGCAGTTCGCTCGCGACTGGCTCAAGGCTAACGACCACGACTGGGAGCTGCCGCAGGATATCGTTGACAAGACTATAGGCAAGTACCTGCAGGCTTACGAGCTGCTTACGGGTAAGACTCTTTAATTAACTAAATACTTATGAACACAATGCCGTGTGTCCGGCAGCGGAGACGCTGCGTTCGGGCGCGCGGTATTTTAATATTTAATATTGGAAAATTGTTAATTACTGTAAACTTGAAGGAGGAAAATATTATGTATATAACATGCCTCGATATGGAAGGCGTACTCGTGCCTGAGATATGGATAGCTTTCGCTGAAGCGACGGGAATACCTGAGCTTAAGAAGACTACGCGCGACGAGCCGGACTACGACAAGCTGATGAAATACAGGCTCGATATCCTGAAGGAACACGGGCTCGGCTTAAAAGAGATACAGGAAACTATAGCGACTATAGACCCGATGCCGGGCGCAAAGGAATTCCTCGACGAGCTGCGCTCGCTCTGCCAGGTGATAATCCTGAGCGATACGTTTGAGCAGTTTGCGGGTCCGCTCATGAAGAAGCTGGGCATGCCGACTATATTCTGCAATACGCTCGAAGTTGCTGACGACGGCGAGATCACGGGCTACAGGATGCGCGTCGAGCAGTCTAAGTACACTACTGTAAAGGCGCTGCAGTCTATAGGCTATGAGACGATCGCAAGCGGTGACAGCCACAACGACCTCGGAATGATAAGGGCGAGCAAGGCGGGCTTCCTCTTCAAGAGCACTGAGCAGATAAAGAAGGACAATCCAGATCTGCCTGCGTTTGAGGAGTATGATGAGCTGCTTGGCGCTATAAAAAATGTTTTAAATTCTTAAAAGTTAATGATTGAAATGCAGGACGTTTTGCATGCAATACGATCCGAATACTGCGGCTGCCTGCAGCCCGGTACGGAGCGGCGCGTGCGGAGCGTCCTTTTTGAAAGAAGGCGTTATGTTATGGAAAATAAAATTGAAGACAGAAAGAACGGCAGGCTGAAGCTGCGCGCGGCTACACCTGATGACGCTGCGGCGCTGCTCGCGATATATGCGCCGTATGTTACGGATACGGCTATAACTTTTGAGTATGATATTCCGTCTGAAGAGGAGTTTCGCGGCAGGATAGAGCATACGCTTGAAATGTATCCGTATATAGTAGCAGAGTCGGACGGCGTTATCGTCGGATACGCTTACGCCGGACCGTTCAAGGAGCGCGCTGCTTATGACTGGGCTGTTGAAACTACCGTTTATGTAGACCGCGCAAAAAAGCGCGGCGGAGTGGGAACTGCGCTTTACGAGGCGCTTGAAAAGGCGCTTGCAGCGCAGGGTATACTCAACGTCGAGGCGTGCATAGGTTATCCTGAAAACGGCATAGATGACGAGTACCTGACGTGCGACAGCCCGAAATTCCACGAATACATGGGCTACAGGCTCGTTGGCGAGTTCAGGCGCTGCGGGTATAAGTTTGGGCGCTGGTACGATATGATCTGGATGGAAAAATTCCTTGGGGAGCATCCTGATGATGGTACGGTGCAGCCTGTAAAGAAATTTTCTGAGATAGCGGATATGGTCCTGCCTGTGGAGATGTAGAATTCATAAAAACAGGACGCCGTGCAGGCGGGCGGGCATGCAGGTCGCTCCGCGGTCACAGAATGGGATGCTGCGCGCAGCTCGGTTCGCGGCGGTTTGATTCAAAAACAACTCGCGGCAGAGTAAGAATTTTTCCTAACGGAAAAATTCAACCATTTGATGCGCATCCGCGCGTTCCGCTTCGGACAAGTTTTTGAATCTGCTGCCTGCGGCAGCAGTGCAAACCGCCTTGCTCACCTCGCTGGCAACGGGCAGCAGGCTGCCCTCCTACGTACACTACGTGTACTACGCTGTCGCATTTTACACTGCGGCTAAAGCCGCGTAAAATCCGCAGCATCACCATTCTGCTCCGACGCTCCGCTCGTCTGCATGCCCGCCCGCTTTTATGGCGTCTTTTTGAATGAAGATATTATAAATAAAGTATAATTTTATAAAGTTAAAAAAGACGCCATATAATGCCGGAGAATATACGGATAAGCGTAGTTGAAATTCCCTACACCACGGAGCGTTCCGTATATTCGCAGGCAACAGTAAGGCGTCCCGCGTTTATAACGTAGCGCCAGATGTCTATAGGCGGCGGGTTCCATTCCCGACTTTCGGTGGCGGGTCATAATCTCCCACCGAAACCCGGGCGGAGCAGAAGCTCCGCTGGCGCCGTTGCAAG
>CAVGTL010000170.1:0-5830 GCA_963632005.1 Succinivibrio sp. | reverse complement strand
ATTTATGTAAATCTAATACAAATAAAATGCCGCTCTGACCCGTAAATACATCAGAGCGGCATTTTAAACATCAGCAGCCGTCACCGGCTGAACACTCGCGCGGCGCACGCGCGTCTTTAATTTCTACATTATTTACAATAAGTTATATTCATTCAAACTTCCAAGTTTTATGCCCGATGCAGCTTTATAAGCCTCAGAGAATGTATCATAATCTTTTGCGCAGATCTCCTGTATATTATGTATATCATTCAATAATTTTTTCTTATCTTCCGGCAACGTTCCCTTTTCCAGCTTATTTTCAGCATTTTCTACTATATTTTCATCATCAGTAGTGGCCTCTTCACCTTGCTGCCCTTTCAGAGCAGTCAGCTTCCACGAACCATCTTCTGCCTTCATATCCGCCTTAACATTCATTTTGTCGCATGAATAACGTATTTTATACGCTCCGATACTTTCATCATATTCTATCCATACGCTGCATCCGATCAGACGCGCTGATGTTTTTGCTCGATCGCGCCTTGGGTAATAAAACGTGTATACAGTATCAGCGTCTACGATACCCGATCTTACCGTATAATCAACATTTTCTTTGTACGTTCTTGCAAGCATATCCTGGTTAAGCCATTTATATTTGCTTTTAGTCTCAAACTCATCTGACATAAACTTGTCTACTCTGGCATTGTAGATCTCCGTCAATTCTTCGATCTTTTTATCTGATAAACTATCTGTCTTTCCATTATCAGAAACAAACTGCCCCATCGAACCCATCAGCTCATATGCGCCTGTAAGCGACTGCTCTATTTCCGTCCTTTCCTTTTTATCAGGTATAAAATATACAGCTCCGAGCAATATTCCAATGCATAAAATTATAATAATACATATTATTACCTTATTCATCGATTTCATCTGAATCACCATCACCCCTCACAAGCAGAACCTGTTCATTACGCTACAGCCGCGTTGATCCTTGCATTAATGATTTCCAGCGCTTTTTCCTCTGCGGCGCTATTAAACGCATACTGCGTTTCGCTTAAAAATTCAACAGGCGCGTCTGATTCTTCAACAATCTTCCATTCGCCGTCCTCTTTTCCTACGACGATCAGGCGATAGTTCACGCCGTTAAAAAAGTATTCTGATTCATTATTAACTTTGTAATCTATTCCAACGTAAAACGCTGCAAGCTCATCATATTTTTCCCTGTATTTGTATACAGACGTAAACGCATCTGCCGCATCGACCGGTATTTCCCTGATCTCATATATCGAAGCTGCGTCAACGCACATTATCCCGTCGTCGTTATTATCCCAGTCAAGACCCCTGAAAAAGTTCTCGTAATCAACCTTATTTTCATCGCACTGCAGTGCTATATACCCATCTATATCATGCTGATCGACCGCCTTGACTGACTCGTATACAACATTTTCCGCCGAAACCTCGCACCTGACCGCACCGTTATTATCATTCGCCGCATCATCGCCAAACACCAGCACGCCGCCTACCGCCGCGATCACCATTACCGTACATAAAGCCAGACCAAATAACCTCTTCATTCTCATTTACCTCCGTTTTCCTTTTGAAACATTTCGATTTAATATATCTCCTGATATACATCTTAGCATTGTATTTTTTACAGTACAATGCTCCATAATAAACTTTAATAAATAAAATTCAATTTTCCGGAAATGTACATTAATACAATAGAATATCCGGATAATACATCATTTCTGCAGCTCTGTTTTTCAAAACAAAAATATCAACTACATGATCTTTATTCGATATATTTCTTTCAGTTTCCGTATTTGTACTATTTTTATCCGGTATCTTCAAAACATATCTGTTATATCCGCTATTTTTACCCCAGACTATAATTATTCTGTCATGACTATCCGTAGTATCATAAATATTCAATAGATCTGATCTATCATCTAATTTATCAACTGATTCTCCAAAAAATTTTCCGAATCTATATATATCACAATATAATATTCCGTCATCATCTTCCCCAAGGTAAGCTGTAATACCCTCTTTTGAACCCTCAGCAATTATCTGATAATCTGTGTCTGTTTTATGTTGTTTCATGCATAACTCATATGTATCAACTTTTAAATTTATAAAAATCACAAACATAAGTATGAATATACCGGCGATCACTAATATGAACCATTTTTTCATAGCACTCTCACATATTCTGTTTTTTAATAAAATAATGACAGCCGTCACCGGCTGAGCACTCGCGCGGTGTACGCGCGCCTTCATACTTTATCGTTATTTCTTTTTATTCTCTGTCATAAACATGATCGCCGCGCATATTACAGATACGACCGTGGCTATGTAAAACAATGCTTCTGGATAATCTGTATCCCATGTCATGAAGCACCCCTGTATCAATATCAACATTACTGAAAAAATACTTAATATTACTCCTGATATAAACCTCATTTTTTGTCTCCTTTCATACTATCTTCATCTTATACTATAAAAAACTATGATTCGCTTTCATATACTTCTATGCTGTTTTCATCTACCCACTCAAGGCTTTCTGCTATATTTATCGCGTCTTCCTCATTTAATACTGCATTACTGATGTCAAGATTTCTGGCTGTTCCGTCTTCTACCCATGTAATATCATAACGACCCTTTGATATCATCATTACTGCATCATTTCCGTTTATCAATATTTCACGCAACTTTGTATGTTCTGTGTCAGTATAAAAGCGCACCTGATTATCAAATTTATAATCTAACAATATAAAGTCTTCTTCGTTGTCTCCTTCAAGCCATAATGACATTAGATATCCATCCATTGAATCATCTATCTCTCTGACTTTATATCTATCAGGCAGCCCGACCGGGTAAAGCACTTGTCCTTCTTTCTCTTTCATAAGTGCTTCGCTTTCTGCCTGTTCTCGACGCAGCGTGTCTTCATCAACTTCATCGTCTGGCGGGCGACCATTTTCGAGTATGATTATAGCTGCATTTCCATCGTTTTGTTCAAACATTATATTATACAGCTTATCTCGCATAGCATCTGCATGCGGAGCTATACCTGCCAATGACACGCCAGTGATAAGCAGCATTATCACGCAGACCTTTGCCAGATACTTTATACTGCGCCGGTGACGGCGGCTCACCTTATCTTGTGCATTCGTTGATGCGCCGACGGCGTATTCGCGTTCTATGACACGCATTTTACGATCCAGCGGAAGCGGGATCCCGTTCACCGTATCGTCTGACATAATATGCTCATACTCATACTCGTCAGGCACATCGGCGCAGTCTGTTCTGTACCCTCTTTCTCCGTCACGCGATCTCAAAAATGCCGCAAAGCGCTGCATCAGCATTTTTTCTTCCGCATTCTCATTTTCAGGCATATTATTATTTAAATTCATCGCTTTATAAGCCCTTTCCTAACTGCTGCGTCAACAGCTTTCTTTTTTATACGTTCTATTCTCTTTCTGCATGCTGCTTCTGTCATACCGAAATGCTCCGCTACCTCGGCGAACGTATAGCCGTCAGCGTACCGCATTTCTATCATAAGGCGTTCATCCTTACTGAGACTGCGTTCCAGCACTTCAAACAACTCGTAATACGAACGCTCTGCATTCACGCGCTCGCGCTCCGCCGCAAATACTCCGGCGTCTGCGGCAGCATACAGCTCATCATCCGGAGCGCTCTCGCCCGGTCCTCGTTCTCTGAGCATATCCACAGCCGATGAGCGCACTATTGTATATATGTAGCTTTTAGCCTGAGGCGATCCTATATCGCCTGCTCGGTCAAGGCGTTCAAGATACATAAGTATACGCACATAGCTCACCTGTACGCATTCTGTCGCCAACTCGTCATTTCTGAGGAATTTCATTGCCAGTCGGTATATATACAGCGCGTACATGTCATGGATACGTTCCATAAGCTCTGTATTTTTCTTTATTTCATCTTCAGCTTTTTCGTATTTCATATTGTTTACAGCTCTGATCATGATCCGTTAGTGTTTTATCTCCCCCTGAAAAAGCACCCTACACTATATATAACGGATAATATGTCTGTTTTGCGACATAAATCTCGATTTTATACGTTATTTTTTCAAATTTTTCAAAAAATAAAAAACAAACGGGCTACGGCTTCGCTCACAGCACTTGTCATTTCTGACAAATACCTTCACGAGGCTTGCGCCCGTTCGTTTTGTAGTAAAATAATTTTTAATTTTCGTCACCGTCTCAGGCAGCCTCGAAAACATCACGAGGTCACCAGTCAAAGGTGATATATCTGCTTTCCTGCGAGGCGTCTCGCATAAGCTTGATCAAACCGAGTCCGTACCTTCCAAGTTCATCAATAAGCAGATCAGCGTTGTCAAGCTCTATCTGAGTGTTTTCCTTTATCGACATTATCGTGCTGTAAAGCGCGTCAAGATTGAATTCGCAGTTTTTGTCCATCTTGAATGCCGATCTCAGATAGTCATTTGCCTGTTTCTCACTATGGATACCCTCGGCATCCAGCAAAATCTGTTTCATCATTTGTTCACCTGAAATCAACTCGTATACACAGTATTTACATTATATACCGCACTTTACGTTTTTTCAATATTATTGGCTGAATATAGCAATAATTTTTGTACTTATCTGTTAACAGCAGCAGCACATATCTCCGTCACAGCAGGCGTTGATACACATGTTCATCATGCAGAGCTGCGCGCAGAAGCTTCCCATGCCCTGCGTGTTTGACCCGTAAGGGCGCTGCATGTTGCTGTAGTTGTAAGCTCCGCCGGCGAGATTGTTTACGAGCGCGCTGTAATACATGTTGCCCGGCTCCATCGAAGCCGCCGTGCGCGCCTGCTCCTGCGCTACGTAGTTATTGCCTATGCCTGAGTTAGCTATGGCGCTTAGATAATACCACTGCGCGTTTCTGTTTTTTATCTGAGCAAGTACATTGAGCGCCTGTCTGAAGCTTCCGCTGTTTATATAATTGACTGCGGCCTGATAATACGTAGCTTCAGGACCTCCGGCCTGTCCTGCGCCGTATCCGAAACCGCCATAACCGCCTGCTCCGGCGCCCGCAGCGCCTCCGCCGTTATAAGTGCCGTAGCCGCTCGTTCCCGCGCCCGTACCGTAACCGCCTGTTCGGTACCCGCCTGCGGCTCCGCCGTTCTTGCGCTGATCCATTATTGTCTCATACGCTTCCTGGACTATTTTAAACATGTCCTCAGCAGCCTGATTGCCGGGGTTCTTGTCTGGGTGGTACTTGCGGCACAGATTTCTGTACGCTTTTTTTACTTCGTCGTCTGACGCGTTCGGTGTTACACCGAGTATCTGATAGGGGTCTGTCATTTCCTGTTCTAATTCCTTTACTTTTTATGCAATTTCCAATTACTGAGCCGTATCCTCAGGCAGTTTCTTTGCCGCACATCCATCGCAGCTGCTGTCTTCGCCCGCCTCCGCGCGGCGCTTCATCTGTATGATCTCAAAGCTGCGCCATACGCCGGAGTATATCACATTCCTGAGTATCTCCATGTTTTCATCGACCGGGAGCATCTCAAACGCCGCCGCGCTTTCCGATATCATCATCCGCAGCGCGCGCTCCGCTCTTTCATCGAAATCATCTTCATGGCAGATATTTATGAATGGATTATAGCACTTCTTTTCTTCATCTTCAAACACATCGTCGTAAGCATCCAGCAGATAGATGTACTTTCCCATGAAAAATCCCATTTTTCGAAGCTGCGGCGCCCACACGTCGTCCTTGTAAGCGAAAAGCTCGGCCATTATCCGACCGAAGCAGCCCGATATTTCGTCAAGATCCTCGCAGCCTGCGGCCTCAAGCTCGCTCTGCCGCGTAA
>CAVGTL010000169.1:0-5846 GCA_963632005.1 Succinivibrio sp. | reverse complement strand
ATACGGGCAGGGCTTCAAGCGTCACGTATATTCGCAGGCAACATAAGAGGCGTCCTGTGCTTACAGAGCAGAAAAGTATACCATTTTAAGGAGCTATCACTAATGAGTACTGAAGAATACACCGAACATTTTTACGGTACTGAAAAAATATCAAAGATACTTTTAAAAATAGCGCCGCCGGTAATGCTGGCGCAGCTCATACAGGCGCTCTACAACATAGTAGACAGCTTTTTCATAGGAAGCTGCTCCGAAACAGGCCTTACCGCACTTTCGATAATATATCCCGTACAGCTTCTAATGATAGCGCTCGGAGTAGGAACCGGCGTCGGCATAAACACATGCATGGCGTACTATTTCGGCGTAAAAAATGATAAGAAAGCAGAGGAGATAGCCGGTATAGGCACGCCGCTGGCAGTTGTAATGTGGGCGGCGTTCGCGTTAGTGTTTTACTTTGCTATGCCCGCATACGCACGCATGTCTACAGGCTCTGCAGATGTAATAAACGACGTTATCGTATACGGACGTATAGTGTGCGTATTCAGTATCGGAATATTCACAGAAGGAGTATGGAGCAAGATACTGCAGGCGCGCGGAGACATGAAAACGCCTATGGCGGCTCAGATAGCAGGAGCAGTGACTAACTGCGTCCTCGACCCGCTGCTGATATTCGGTCTCGGACCTTTTCCGAAGCTCGGCATCGCGGGTGCGGCTATAGCGACAGTTACAGGTCAGATAGTAGCCGCTCTCGTAGTAGTATGGAGAGCGTTCAGAAAGCCGCCTGCGCGTGGCTCGTACATAAAGGACATCATAAGAATATACAAGCTCGGCATGCCAAACATCCTGATGCAGTCAGCGTATACGTTCTATATACTCGGTCTGAATCTGATACTCAAAGGCTTCTCGGATCAGGCAGTAACGGCTCTCGGCTTGTATTATAAATGGCAGACATTCTTCTTCATACCGCTCGGCGCGCTTCAGACATGCATAGTCCCTGTAATAAGCTTCAACTACGCGGCGCGCGACATAGGACGCTGCAGGACGACACTGCGTGATTCTCTGATATCGGGCGCAGCCCTTATGTTCATAGGAACGCTGTGCTTTGAATTCATACCCGGCCCGATGCTCTCAGTCTTTTCAAAAGACCCCGATGTAATATCTATCGGCATTTACGGTTTCAGATGGATAGGCCTGAGCTTCGTGCCGATGGTAACGGCGCAGATATTCCCTGTATTTTTCCAGGCGATAGGCTACGCAGTAAGAAGCTCAGCGCTTACGATAGTCAGGACAGTAATACTTTTCGTTCCGTTGGGATATCTCTTCGCACAGTTCGGCCTTCATCCGTTCTGGTGCGTTTTCCCTGTGACCGAGGTGATCACATCGCTCGTAGGCGTGTATTTCTACAGACAATTTCTGCGGGCGCACCGGACGCCAGACAGTCAGCCGCAAAATACTTGAATGAAATATTAATATACTGGAAATATATTTACGAGAAAAAATCACTGTAAAACAGCCGCGCGTCACCGCGCAAGTGTTGAAATAAGCGGCGTTCATTGTTAAAATAATATACGAAAGCGAAGCGTCCCACGGACAACGCAGCCGGCCGGAGCAAATTCCGGCATCGCGACGGCTGCTCGCGAGGGACGCTTTTTTGTGGTAATATGAGGGCCGTACTTTAACAGACGGTAAATGGTAAAAATGACACTTAAAGACATTGAAATCGGAAAGAGCGCAGTCATAAAGACTGTAGGCGGAAGCGGCGCGTTGCGCCAGCATTTCCTGGACATGGGCGTCATTCCCGGCGCCGAAGTAACTGTAGTAAAATTCGCACCGATGGGCGACCCCGTAGAGATCCGCATACACGGATACGAGCTTACGCTTCGTCTGGCGGAAGCAGATCAAATCGAAGTAGAAGAGATATCGCAGCTCCACGCGCATCATACGCACGAAGGCGCTGAAGAATCGGAAAAGCGCGAGATAGACCACCCGGGCTTAGGAGAGGAAGGCGAACGCTATCATTCAAAAGCAGATGAAGACCCACTCCCCGAAGGCACAAAGCTCACATACGCGCTGGTAGGAAACCAGAACTGCGGAAAGACGACGCTTTTTAATCAGCTTACGGGAGCGAACCAGCACGTAGGAAACTTCCCGGGCGTAACGGTGGACAGAAAGGACGGGTCTATAAAAGGGCACCCAGAAACTCTCATAACAGACCTTCCGGGCATATACTCCATGTCGCCGTACAGCAGCGAGGAGATAGTATCGCGAAATTTTGTCTTGAATGAAAAGCCGAAAGCGATAATAAACATAGTAGACGCGACTAACATAGAAAGAAATCTATATCTGACTATGCAGCTCCTTGAAATGGACACGCCGATGGTAGTAGCGCTCAACATGATGGATGAAGTACTGGGAAATCAGGGCTCGATAGACGTAAACACGATGGAATCGCTCCTCGGAGTGCCTGTAATACCGATATCGGCAGCCAAAAACGAGGGCGTGGACGAGCTTGTAGAGCACGCCGTACATATAGCAAAATACCAGGAAAGACCTGTAGTGCAGGATATGTGCGAAAAGGGAGACCACGAGGGCTCTGTCCACCGCTGTATACATGCAGTTCAGCACCTTATAGAGGACCACGCGGAAAAAGCGGAAATACCTTTGAAGTTCGCCGCGACTAAAGCGATAGAGGGCGACAGCATAATACTTGACCTGCTGAAGCTCGATAAAAACGAGCTCGAAATGCTTGAGCACATAGTACAGCAGATGGAAACAGAGCGCGGCCTTGACAGGAGCGCGGCGATAGCCGACATGAGATTCGACTTCATAGAGCGCCTGTGCAGCCAAACTGTAGTAAAGCCTAAGGAAAGCCGCGAGCGCATAAGAAGTGAAAAGATAGACCGCGTGCTTACAGGCAAATACACGGCTATCCCATGCTTTATAGGCATAATGGTGGTAGTGTTTTACCTGACATTTAATGTAATAGGCGCATGGCTACAGAATATACTCGCATGGTGCATAGATCAGCTTGCCGGAGCCGCAGACGCGGCGATGACAGCGGCGGGGGTCAATGAGGCTATACACAGCCTCGTCATAGACGGCGTATTTGAGGGCGTGGGAAGCGTGCTCAGCTTCCTGCCTATAATAGTCACGCTGTTCTTCTTCCTGTCGATGATGGAAGACAGCGGATACATAGCGAGAGTAGCGTTCGTCATGGACAAGCTCCTGCGTAAAATCGGGCTTTCTGGGCGCAGCATAGTACCGATGCTCATAGGCTTCGGATGTACAGTTCCTGCAGTAATGGCTACGAGAACGCTCACCAGCGAGCGTGACCGCAAGATGACGATACTTCTCACGCCATTCATGAGCTGTACAGCAAAGCTTCCGATATATTCGTTCTTTGTAAGCGCCTTTTTCCCGGGACATGGCGGACTTATTATGTCAGGCCTGTACATACTCGGTATAGTAGTAGGGATACTCACAGCGTTCATATACAGAGGCGCGCTCTTTAAAGGCGAGCCTGTACCGTTCGTAATGGAGCTGCCTAACTACCGTATGCCGGGCGCAAAGAACGTAATGCAGCTTCTCTGGGAAAAGGCAAAGGACTTCCTGCAGAGAGCGTTTTCGGTAATACTTATAGCAACAATGGTAGTATGGTTCCTGCAGAGCTTCGATACGCAGTTCAACATGGTAAGCGATTCGTCTGACAGCATACTCGCAGGCGTGGCCGGCGTCCTTGTGCCGTTATTCGCGCCGATAGGGCTCGGCGACTGGAGGATATGCACTGCGCTCATAAGCGGATTTATGGCAAAAGAAAGCGTAGTATCTACACTCGGCGTACTGTTCGGAGACGGTATAACGTCATCACTTGCGCCGCTCTCGGTAGCAGCGCTGCTCGTATTCAGCCTGCTCTATACGCCGTGTGTCGCAGCGATAGCGTCAGTAAGGCGCGAGCTCGGCGGCAAATGGGCGGTCGGCATGGTCGTATGGCAGTGCGTTCTCGCATGGGCAGCGGCAGCAGTTGTTCACATCATCGGAATGCTCATCATTTAATGTGTGCAGCTCACAGGTTCACACTATTTAAAGAATGAATTAAATTAGAATACGATAAAAAGAAGGGGCATGGATAACTGTCAAAACAGAGTTCCATGCCCTTTTAAAATCTTTATTTACTTAAACTATCTGTCCTGCACAGTCTCGAATCCAAGGTATCTTGTTCCCTGAAACGTAAGTCTGCCTGCAGTACCTTCTTTTATCTTATGATATCTCGAATAAAAGCCAAGTTCAAACTTCAGTATGTCACCGCTCTCTACCTGAAATGAGGCGAAGTAGTGGGTTATCTGGTTCGCCAGACCTGTAGAGTTATCTATATGTGTTTCCACAGTCTTCCATTTGCGTACCGCAACAGCTTCAACAGTCAGTCGTGGCGATCTCTGGTTTTTTATGAATCTCGTAATAAAGAGTACTATAGTGATAACAAATATGACCGCTATAAAAGTCTCTACAAAAAAATCAAACATGGTCTTTATCCTTTATACATATCATTTTTAATTTTATTTTTAAATTTCAAAAGAGAAATTATCTATAAGGCGAGTAGAACCGATCTTTACAGCCATTGCAACAAGTACAGGCGCAGTGATGTCGCCATCTACGTCCTTAAGAGTCAGAGAATCTACGATTGAAACGTAATCGATCTCCGCCATAGGCTCCTTGTCTATCTCATCAACGATAGCCTGACGGACTTTAGCTGCATTCCTTTCGCCTGCGTCGAGCATACCGCGTCCGATATTGAGTGAACGGCTGAGAACGAGCGCAGCCTGGCGCTCTTCAGGGCTGAGGTATTTATTTCTCGAGCTCTTTGCCAGACCGTCCTCTTCGCGTACGATAGGGCAGCCGCATATCTCGATATCTATATTGAGGTCTCTTACCATCCTTCTGATAACGGCAAGCTGCTGGGCGTCTTTTTCGCCGAAGTAAGCGCGGTCAGCCTTTGAGATGTTAAAGAGCTTCGAAACTACAGTAGTAACGCCTCTGAAATGAGTAGGACGAGTCTTTCCGCAGAGAACATGTGTTATATCGTCCACCTCAACGTGAGTGCAGAAATCATCGGCGTACATGTCCGAAGGCTCTGGATGGAATATTATATCGACACCCTCAGAAGCGCAAAGCGCAGAGTCAGCCTCGAGGTCGCGCGGATAAGTGGCGAGGTCCTCTGTAGGTCCGAACTGTATAGGATTTACAAAGATGCTTACAACAGTGCGGTCGTTTTCGGCGCACGATCTGTGGATAAGGCTTCTGTGGCCGTCGTGCAGGTAGCCCATAGTAGGAACTACGCCTACGGTGAGGCCTTCCTTTTTCCACTCTCTTGCGATTGCCTGTACTTCGGCAGGGTTTGAAATGATTCTGATTTTTTCTGACATTTTGTCCTCCAAATTCCCGGTACGGTTTGCCTGCTTAAACAATACGAATACAATACCGTCCGAATGGTCTTATGCTGCGCGCAGCATGACCGTGTAAATATTTTCCGTCAAATATTTTAAGTCAAATCGAGCGATATGTAAAGGTTGTATGTGCGTAAAATCGAAGTATGTGTTAAACTGTTAAACGAGGAACTATTGAGCGATAAAAAATTTGTATTGAAAAATATACGGTATGCAGGAAACTGCGGGAGAGATTACATGAATAAAGAAAAAGAAAAAAGGCTTTCGAGGCACGTATGGGCAAACACATTACTCTTGTTTGCCGTAGTGTGCGTGATGATATTCGTTACTGCAAGCAATGGCTACAGGCGTCAGGTCGAGCAGATGGACGGGTTCATCAATGAGCTTTCGGAGAGGACTACGCAGCAT
>CAVGTL010000168.1:0-5856 GCA_963632005.1 Succinivibrio sp. | reverse complement strand
AATGCTCATACGCTTCAGGCGTATCCATATCGAGCGTTATACCCTCTGCGTGAGTATCTATCCTGATAAACTTGTCCTCGTGCAGTGATGTGACCGATTTCAGTCCGTTCTCGCCGCTGCTCTCAAGTATTTCCTCAAAATATTCTTCAGGTATGCACAGCGGATGTCCCTTCTTCCCGCTGAAGCACGGAACAGTAAAGTATCCCGGATGCTCAGCGTGAGCCTTCAGCGCTGCTTTTATGACATACGGCGGGATAAGCGGTATGTCTACCGGTGTCATAAGAACGCATTCATTGCCGTTCTCCATGGCCGCGCGCACGCCCGCCTTTACCGACGTGAACATTCCGTCTGCATAATTTTCATTGACTACTATTTTCAGATCTTTATCTGCAAGCTCTTCATTTATATATTCACGCATCAGATCGGCGTTATGACCGACTACTACGAAAATATCTTCTATCCCCGCTATGCCAAAGCTCTCCACGAGCATTTCAAGCGGAGTCCTGTCTCCTATATTCATCAGCGGCTTGAAATCCTTCATCCTGGACGAAAATCCTGCTGAAAGGATAAGTCCCGCCGGTCTCCTTTTATCATTCATAATTATTTTTCCTCTGTCTAATATTTGCAATGCGTTAATTTTTAAGTTTGTCCAAGCTAAGTATACCATAAAATACAACATATTGGGCTATACATAAACGAGATTTTGTAAATAAGATTTATCGATTTAACGCTTTAAGGCGCAAAATTTCAAGTCTTTCATCTGATTTGCTGTTCATATTATCTGTGGAATCAACTGATAACAAGAAATGTTTCCTTTGCTGCAATATGGCACAGCCACTTTTTTTCTTATTCAATTAGTTTTATTTGTTTTTGGTATTGACATAGTATCAAATTGTGCTATACTTTAGTTAAGTTAGTTTTAAGAAAGAATACGTAATTAACGTTTTGAAGATATATGTTAAACTATATCAAACGTTACTTCCCTCGTGATATTCGTAAAATGTTGAGTGGATTTTGGGCAGATCTATTGCAGGCGATCTGTTCGGGTAAAGCTGCCGCGCGGTGCGGCAGCTTTTTTATTTTAATTTTCCGGGCTCTGCCCGCTGCTTGTGCGTCGGGCGCACGCTAGGTCGGACTCCGCAGGAATATTCATGCTTTTCATTCTTTACAGACCCTTCGGCACACTCCTGCTTGACCGAAACGTATTAATTCATTACAATATTAATAGAAAGGAAGAATTCTAAAGGGATAGAATTTAAACGAGTGAGAATATAATGGAAGAAAATATTTTAAAAAACGACGACAAGGACGTTAAAAATATCAAGGGAACGCTTTTCAGGTGGACTGATGAATCGGCTTCATGGTACGAGGCTGCGTCTGAATATACAGGATATCATGACCGGCTGACAGAGATCATCGCGCCTCATCTGAGTGATTCATATACCTGCTGCGAGCTTGCGTGCGGCACAGGCACTCTCGCCCGCCATCTTGCGCCGTATGTAAAGTCATACACTGCGAACGATATAGACTATCATGCTACTGACCATCTGGCTGAAATGACTGCCGACGGCAGCCACCCTAATATCGATATAATCCAGGGCGACTGGCACGAGGTATTTGCAGGCAAAAAATTCAACGCGGCTGTGTTCAGCTTTTTTGGAGCTGTCGAGCAAGATTGGAATAATCTTACAAAACTGGTAAGTGACAAAGTCGTAGTGATATCGCCGAGGACGCGTACAGGAAAAATGAAGCTTGCTGCTGACAGAGCTGCTGCTCAAAACGATGCTGACGCTGCTCAGACTCATGTCGATTCCGGCACTTCTGATGTCTCAGGCGAGTCCGTTGACAGTCCTGCAAAGCCGCAGCGCATCATACGCGGCAAAGTCCGTTCGTTTGAAACAGGTCCGTCTATTGCAGAATTCCTTGATAAAAACGGTATAAGCTATGTTAGAAACGACGTAGACCTTGAGTTTGGTCAGCCATTCGACAATCTCTCACAGGCGCGCGACTACACTCGCTACTACTACAAGCTCGATGAGCGCGACATAGACGTATTTCTCGAAGAAAAGCTCGTCCGTATCGAGGATGGCCGCTGGTATTTTCCTAAGGTAAAAGAGCTTTCTGTGATAATCATAGATATGACAACGGTCAAATAAGATATTGGAAAATTAAGACAAAACAAAATACCGTATATTCCACATAAAAAGCGGGGCAGATATCCCATGAATGATGATCCATTTCATGATGATATCTGCCCCGCTCATTTAATTTTCAAATAATTTTTAAAAAATTTTACTTTCTCAAAATAAATATCGTAGAAAGTATGAACGCAAAGCCGACCAGATCTGCCGGAGAAAAGCTGGAACCGAGCCATACGGCAGAAAGCACTGCCGCAGTCAGTGGCTCCATGCATCCGTAGACTGATGATTTTACCGGTCCGACTTGATTTATGCCACGCAGAAAAAGTATGAATGCTCCCACCGTTCCTACTGCGGTTATTATTATCAGAAGTATCACAGCCTCAGTATCCATATTAGCCGGTACGATCCAGATCTTTGATATGAATGCCATCATGATGCCTCCGACGATCATTCCCCACCCGGTAACGCGGATACTTCCCCATCGATCTACCGGAGCTCTCGAAAGCAGCGTATAACACACAGCTCCGACAGCCGCTGTCAGTCCCCAGAAAAGGCCTCTTGATGTAAGCACCATATTTCCGGGCTTTCCGCCCGTAGCTATGAGCCATACGCCGATAAGCGCAAATATTATGGAAATGACCTGACGTAATGTCGGCAGCGTGCGCGACGTCGCGCATACAAAAACAGCTATCATAACGACAGAAAGATTCTGAAGCACTGTAGCCGTTCCTGAATTTGTGTATTTTATGGCATCGAGATACGCAAGCTGGCAGAATGCCAGACCCGCTACCGCAAAAAGTATTATCATCACGCAGCTTTGGCGTTCGCGTACCGGTGCAGTAAACTCCTTCAGGCTGAACGCGCCCTCGCGTTTTGTCTGCTTTACAGCATCGATCACAAGTACCAGAAGTCCGGCGCAAAGCATACGGACAGCAGTTACCCACGTCGCATCTATCGCTATATGCTGAAAGAGCGCCTGACTGCACGTTCCCGAAAAGCCCCAGCACGTCGCGCCCAATATACAGCACAGCGTGCCTGCATTTATACCTGCGCTCTTACAGGTCGAGTCCGTTCTCTTCAATTGCTTTTCTGAGCTCTTCAAGGAAACCGCTTATAGATTCCCATTCTTCAACTGACTCTACAGGTGTGAGAGTATCTTCGTCCGGCTTGTCAGGGTCGAAGGAAACTACGAACATGTTCTTCTTTCCTTCTTCGTTTCTTGAACCGTCAGTATAAACGAGATAGTGTTTACCTGTATCCTCGTTCATAAACTGGCTTATGATCTGACATTCTGCTGCTATACGGTCCTCGCCGTAAACGCCCATTGTACTTCCATCGTACTTCATTGCATGCATCCTCCTGAGATATTCATTGCAAAAAACTATTTAAAGTGCCGATCTGTCCTGCAGACCGCGCCCCGATCTTAGATTGCCCAGGAAATATCCAGATGATATTTCCCTGAGCATAAAAAATTTCGAATAAAAAGAAAAAAGACGCCTGAACATTGTCCAGACGTCGTCACAATCACCTTAGAGTGCTCTTGTTACCTTATTAGACTTGATGCAGCGTGTGCAGACGTTGATCTTTCTAACAGTACCGTTTTCGTTTACTCTTACAGTCTGAATGTTCGGATTCCACTTTCTTCTTGTATGGATGTTTGAGTGGCTTACTGTGTTGCCGGAAACCTGGCCCTTGCCACAGATTTCACATTTCTTTGACATTTGGAAACACCTCCTTCTTTTCATTCACGAACGTTTGATATTATATCATATATATTTACCGTTGCAAACATATTTTTTCCTGAAATTACGATTTTTTTGTATTTTTTTGATCAGCTCCGGAATCACGCCTGCGATTCGGAGATTTGTCCGGTTTCGGCCTTTTCAAGTATCGGTATCAGCGTTTCCCTTATCTTTGATACTTCTATAGGCTTCGCTATATGTCCATCCATTCCCATTTCAAGGGCCTTTTTTCGGTCTGCTTCAAATGCGTTTGCAGTCATTGCTATCACAGGGATGCGTGATTTTTCCCTGTCGGGCAGTCTGCGAATGACCTGTGTAGCCTTGTATCCGTCCATATTGGGCATCTGGACATCCATAAATATCAGGTCGTAAGTACCGGCAGGAGCTTTTTCAAGCTTGTCCACGCATATTACGCCGTCCTCCGCATGTTCTACAGAAAATCCCATATCTTCCAGTATTGCAACAGCTATCTCTGCATTAAGCTCATTATCCTCTGCCAGCAGAACGTGTCTGCCGGAAAAATCAGCGCTTTCCGTGCTTTCATGCAGCCGCTTCTTTTCATAATAGTCTGCGTCTGCCAGCCTGTGCGGTATCGTTACGATAAACTCTGTTCCCTCACCTAATTTGCTCCTGACATCTATAGTACCGTCCATAAGGTCAACAAGGCTCTTAACTATGGCCATTCCAAGCCCTGAACCCACGACCTTCGCGGCAGTAGTATCCCTTTCTCTTGAGAACGAATCAAAAAGATGCGGCAGAAATTCATCGCTCATGCCTATTCCCGTATCCCTTACAGTCGTCTGATAATACGCATATTCCTCTCTCTCGCACGGCAGCTCCTCAGTCGATATCGTCACTTCTCCTCCCGGCGGAGTATATTTTACCGCATTGCTTATAAGATTTGTAAGAAGCTCCTGCAGCTTAGTTTTATCGCACATGATATGCGGATGCTCCACATTTACCTCGCGCTTTATCGTTATTCCCTTTTTCACAGCATCCGATTCAAAAACGCTGCACACCCCGTTTACCACATCGCCCGCTTTATTGTAGCTCTCGTCAAGCTCCATCTTGCCGCTTTCTATGCGCGCCATATCGAGTACATTATTAATAATTGACAGCAGAAGATTTCCCGAATGTTCTATCATTTCCTGATAATGCAGTAATTCAGGGTCATCCTTGATGCGTCCCCGCATAAGCTTTGAATATCCCAGTATTGCATTCATCGGTGTACGGATGTCATGTGACATATTTAAAAGGAATGTAGTCTTTGCCTCATTTGCGCTTTCCGCCACCTGATATGCTATACGCAGACGTTCCTGCTCCATTTCCTGCTTTTTCTGATTGCTGACTATCCTCGTTACATAAAGGATATTCGTCACACGTCCATCATCATCGCGTTTCTTCTCGATAAATCTCGCCTGATGCCAGTTTCCGTCTGTAGCAAAATATTCTATCGATATCGTATCTGCCTCGCCCATACGTTCAGCGATAGTGGAAATGTCAAAAAAGCGTATCATAGCATCCTGATATTCCTTAGAAACAAGCGTACGGCAAAGGTCATACAGCTTATTCTGCGCGTTTCCGCCGTGTCCTGTAGGGCGATGCACCGAATGGTCGCTGTTTGATATTTCCTCATAGAAATTATTTACAAGGTCTATGCTGTATATGGAAAAATATACCTTGCTGACAGCAGATATTACCTCATGCTCCAGAAGCAGCTCATTTCTGGCATTTTCTGCCTCCTGCAGCGCACGATAAAGCTTTTCATTTGTTTCATGACGCTCATCTGTATTAATAAATACTCCGTCAAATGCTATCGGTGAACCGTCTGCTCTCCTTGACAGCCGCCCGGCGGCTCTGAACCAGTGGTATATTCCTGCCTTATCACGTACGCGATATTCTACGTCGTATGTCTTTCTGCTCGTATAATCAAAGACAGTACTGTGATACTCGTCCATCGTATGCTCATAGTC
>CAVGTL010000167.1:0-5941 GCA_963632005.1 Succinivibrio sp. | reverse complement strand
CATGGAAAAGTATATAGCAGCAAGGCTTATGGAAAAATACTTCATAGAGCCTGCAAAAGAAAAACCGGTAAAGTCTGCAAAACCGGAAAAGCAGAAGAAAACAAGATAACAAATGAAAATACCAGAATTACTTGTTCCCGTAGGCGGCCCCGAACAGCTCCGGGCCGCGATAGCAAACGGAGCAGACGCAGTATACATGAGCGGCAGCGCCTTCAACGCGCGTCTGAACGCAGACAATTTCGGCGACGACGAAATAGCTCAGGCCATAGACCTGGCGCACGAGTACGGCGTTCGCGTCCACATAACCCAAAACACACTCGTAAAAACAGAAGAGATGGAAGCTGCGTTGGAAAATGCTGTCCGTATGTACGAATACGGCGCTGACGCGCTTATAATACAGGACAGAGGCCTGGCCTCTGCAATAAAAAAGATCATTCCGGATATGCCGCTCCATATGAGCACTCAGGGAACGGTCTACGATATAGACGGTGTTCGTGAAGCGGTGCGCGCGGGATTCGAACGCGTGATACTCTCAAGAGAACTGTCGCGCGATGAGATAGCCGCGATATGCCACGCAGCTCAGCGTGAGCTGAACACAGAAATAGAAATATTCGTTCATGGCGCAATATGCATATGCTATTCAGGTCAGTGCCATATGAGCGAGTTCATAGGAGGAAGGAGCGGCAACAGAGGCGCATGCGCCCAGCCGTGCAGACTTCCGTACGAGCTGCTGCTGAACGGCAAAAACGCCGGAGCAGCCGACTATCCTCTGAGCCCGGCAGATATGAGCCTTATACATCACCTGCGCGATATTTCGGAAATGGGCGTAGCATCGCTTAAAATAGAAGGCAGGATGAAATCGCCCGAATACGTAGCACTCGTAGCGTCAACATACAGAAAATATCTTGACATGATAGCCCGCGGCGATGCTCCCGATATTAAAGTGAAAGATATTACAGCGCTAAGACAGATATTCAGCAGAGGAGACTTTACTGACGCATATTTTAACGGCGATAGCGGCAAAATGCTAATGTCGGACGATATACCGAAGCATCACGGCATAAAGATCGGAGAACTCGTGTCTGCAGACAGGAAACGAGGTCACGCATTCATCAAGTTGGAATCAGAACTGTCAAACGGCGACGGCATCGAGATACGTCCATATCGTGCAAGCTCATTGGGAACATCGCGCAAGCAGAACGCTTCTGTCGGAGGCGTTATAACGTATATAAAATCGGCAGAAAATTTTAAAAATAAAAAGAATAAACAGTTAAAAAAAGAAAAAACAAGTAAAAACACCGGGCAACCAGCTCTGCTGAAAACAGCCGTACGAGGCATGACGGTAGAAGCAGGAGACATTCCCGCGCTTTCAAAAGCAGACGCATCGATGCTCCGTGCGGGGACTCCAGTATATAAGATATCGGACGCAGCACTGAACGCAGAAGCAAGAGCGTCATATGCGAAGCTCCCGCAGCGGGTCGATATAGACCTTAAATTCAACGGCAGCGAGGGAGAAAGAGCGTCGCTCACAGTCACCGAACTCAGCAAACTAAGTGAGCAAAGCAGCCATACCGCTGCGGAGCACGTAGTTGTAATGTCAGATGCTCCGCTCGAAAAAGCGCTTAAAAAGCCTGCTGACGAAGAAAGCATAAAACAGCGACTTGAAAAAACAGGCGGCACACCGTACAACGCCGCATCATGCACAGCAGAGATAGAAGGCGATCCGGTGATATCAGCAGCAGAGCTTAATTCCATGCGCCGCAGCGCCCTTGAGCAGCTCACGCAAAAAAGAGTAGAGAGCGCGCACAGAGTATACGATAGCGCATACGATAAAGGCGAGCCGATAACGAAAAAGCTCATAGACGATCAGAGCGCCAAAACCGACAGGTTAAAGACCGGCGGCGATGCTCCCGCCGCAAACGCAGTCACAACGGAAGTAACTCTTAACGTGTACATGACAGACGCATCAACATCGCGCGCAGCACATCGTGCCATCGAACTCATAAAAGCTCTGCAGGAAAATACAACGGATATACCGCCGACAGTATCATACCGTATAAACCTGCCGTACAAGGTAGCAATGGAAGAAAATGTAATCGATGCTGCAGCTGCATCAGAAATAAAACTTACAGCCTGCCTTCCGGTAATATCAAAAGCAGCCTACAGCGGCAAGCCTGTGATATCATCAGAAGATGTTGCGATCCTCAGGGAACTCTGCGCAACAGAAAAGCTTTACGGCATATCGATCGCAAACCCGTCACAGCTGATGCTTTTCGAAAACAACGCCGACGGCGCAACGAGCGCCCCGCGAATATTCTTCGAAGAAAGCATGAATATATATAATGCGTATACAGCAGAGCGCGCCCGCGCGCACAAAATGCTCCGCGGAGTAGTATCGCACGAGCTGAAACCGTCGGATATGCCTTCATTTGGCAGAGCAGCAGACGCATGCGAGTTCAGCGTATGGGGCAGGATACCTCTTATGTATACAGAACACTGCCCTGCGGGCAGCACACCTGTCGCCCGGGGCGACGCCGCTGAGAAAGATCATTCGTATAAGAAAGATCTTTCGTATAGAGACATTATGCGTCGATGCTGCAGCGAACAAGACAAAAAGCATTACTGCCGCGCCGGACACTATGAACTTGCAGACAGAAAAGGCGAGCGATTCCCGCTCGTACTCGACGACTGTACATGCAGGTGTACAATTATGTCATACAGACCGATCGACCGTATAAATGATATAGCTGCGTTAAAAAAGGCAGGAATAAACTGCTTTAGGATCAATATCTTTGATGAAAATACAGATGAATTATTAAGTATAATAAAGCGTGTTCGCTGAATATTGTATACTTGTAGTGTGAATAATGTATACTTGTATGAACATATTTGACTATGAAATCCATTTGTTTTATTATGTAGAGAACGTTTGTTAATTACAAGGATTTGAATATCTGAGTCGGCAGTTTTATTAAAAGATCTGATTGCGGAATATCATACTGCCATGCAAATGTAGGTTTTAAATGTTGATATATATTAAGGAGGACAGAATGTCTCAGAAGAAGATGAAGACAATGGACGGTAACAACGCTGCCGCTTATGTGTCATATGCGTTTACGGAGGTTGCCGCTATTTACCCTATCACACCATCATCGGTTATGGCAGAAGTTACAGATGAATGGGCTGCAAATGGAAAGAAGAACCTTTTCGGTCAGGAAGTAAAAGTCGTTGAAATGCAGTCTGAAGGAGGCGCTGCGGGCGCTGTTCACGGTTCACTCGCATCAGGCGCTCTCACTACTACTTATACTGCTTCACAGGGTCTCCTCCTGATGATCCCTAACATGTACAAGATAGCTGCTGAATCACTTCCAACAGTATTCCACGTTTCAGCAAGAGCTCTTTCATATCATACACTGAGCATTTTCGGAGATCATTCCGATGTAATGGCTACAAGACAGACAGGATTCTCACTGCTCTCTTCAGCGTCAGTTCAGGAAGTAATGGACCTCGCCAGCGTAGCTCACCTTTCAGCTATAAAGGGAAGCGCTGCAATACTCCACTTCTTCGACGGTTTCAGAACATCACACGAGATCCAGAAGATCGAACTTATAGATTACGAGGTTTTAGATAAGCTCCTCGACAGAGACGCTGTAAAGGCATTCAGAGAAAGATCACTTGCTCCTTCTCATCCTAAGACTATCGGTACAGCTCAGAACCCTGACGTTTACTTCCAGGGTCGTGAAGCTATGAACAAGCATTACGAACAGATACCTGAAATAGTTCAGTACTATATGGACAGGATCGGCGAAGAAACAGGCAGACATTATCACCTGTTCGACTACGTAGGCGCTCCTGACGCAGAATACGTAGTAGTAGCAATGGGTTCTGTATGTGAAACTATTCACGAAACGATCAACAAGCTCGTAAGCGAAGGCAAGAAGGTCGGCGCTATAAAAGTAAGACTTTACAGACCATTCTCTGCAAAGCACTTTATCGAAGCACTGCCAAAGACATGTAAGAAGGTAGCTGTTCTCGACAGAACAAAGGAATCAGGCGCAGCAGGCGAACCGCTCTACCTCGACGTAAGAGGCGTTCTCTATGACGTTGAAAACGCCCCTAAGGTATACGGCGGCAGATACGGTCTTGCTTCAAAGGATACTACTCCTGCACAGATCGCAGCAGTATTTGAAAACCTCGCGTCAGATGCTCCGAAGAATAACTTCACAATAGGTATCATAGATGATGTTACAAATACATCACTCACTCCTGTAGAGGGATTCGATTCAGCTCCTGAAGGCAACATCAGCTGCAAGTTCTGGGGTCTCGGATCAGACGGTACTGTAGGCGCAAACAAGATGGCTATCAAGATCATCGGCGACAACACAGACCAGTATGCTCAGGGCTACTTCGAATACGACTCAAAGAAGTCAGGCGGTATCACTATCTCACATCTGAGATTCGGTAAGCATGAGATCAAGTCAACATACTTCATTTCAAACGCAGACTTCGTAGCATGTCATAATCCTGCTTATGTAAACCAGTATGATATGCTTGCAGACCTTAAGCAGAACGGAACATTCGTACTCAATTGTATATGGACTCCTGAAGAACTCGAGGAAAACCTTCCGGGTTCAATGAAGAGAGAGCTTGCAGCAAAGAATGCGAATTTCTACATTATAAATGCCGTTAAGATAGGTGAAGATATCGGTCTCGGCAACAGAATCAACATGATCATGCAGTCAGCATTCTTCGCGCTGTCAAAGGTAATCCCTCTGGACGAAGCTATCGCTCACCTGAAGGATCAGGTAGTAGCAAACTACGGCTTCATGGGCGAAGACATCGTAGCGATGAACTACAAGGCTATAGAAATGGGTTCTACAGCATTCACAAAGGTTGAGATCCCGGCATCATGGGCTGACGCTCCGCTCGAAACAGAAACAGAAAATGACGATCCTGAATTCGTAAAGAATATATTAAGACCTATTTCAAAGCAGCAGGGCAACAAGCTCCCTGTAAGCCTTTTCGCAAACGAAATGAACGGAAAGCTGCCTGCAGGTACATCTGCTTACGAAAAGAGAGGCGTTGCGACAAATGTTCCTGAATGGAACAAGGATACATGTATCCAGTGCAACCAGTGCTCATTCGTATGCCCTCACGCTACTATCAGACCTGTACTCGTAAAGAAGGACGCAGAAAGACCTGCTGAGTTTGAAACAGTTCAGGCAAAGGGCAAGGGACTTGAAGGATACGATTACCGTATACAGATATCACCGCTCGATTGTATGGGATGCGGCGTATGTGTAGATGTATGTCCTTCAAAGACAAAGTCTCTCACAATGAAGCCTATCGCTTCACAGCTCGATCAGACAGATAACTGGACATTTGCAGCAGCAGAATCAAAGAAGAAGCTCGGAATCCCTGCTGACAGCGTAAAGAACAGCCAGTTCAATACACCGTACTTCGAATTCTCAGGCGCATGCGCAGGCTGCGGCGAAACACCTTATGCAAAGCTCGTTACACAGCTCTTCGGTGAGAACATGATAATCGCAAACGCAACAGGCTGCTCATCTATCTGGGGCGCTTCATATCCGTCATCACCATACACTGTTGACGAAAACGGCAGAGGTCCTGCATGGGGCAACTCACTGTTCGAAGACAACGCAGAGTTTGGTCTCGGTATGGCTACAGCAGCAAAGCAGGTAAGAGCAAAGGTAAAGAAGTGCGCTGAAGACCTTGCAAAGGAAGATATATCTGCAGAACTCAGACTCACTCTCGATGAATATATCGTTACGTTTGATGACAGAGAAAAGAACACAGTCGCAGCAAACAACATGCTCACAGCTCTTGAAGCAGCTCAGCTCGAAGGAGTTCAGGCAGCTCTTGCAAAGGAGATACTCGACAGACACGAGTTTGCTGACAAGAGAAGTGTATGGATCTTCGG
>CAVGTL010000166.1:0-6001 GCA_963632005.1 Succinivibrio sp. | reverse complement strand
TTTTATCATAGAAGACCCTTTATATTTTTATTTACAGAAAAAGTTTCACATGCTCGAAAGATTCATTGATATGTTCATGTCCCCACTGACAGATTGTTTGCAAAACAGGCATCAGTGAAAGTCCCTTTTCAGAAAGATAATACTCCACTTTAGGAGGAACGCCTGGATATTCGTGACGGATGATAAGTTCATCTGATTCCAGTTCCTTCAATTTTGTTGATAACATTTTGTGTGTAACCCCATCTAATGCCCGTTTAATTTCCCCATAACGCATAATTTCATATTTCCATAACCAGAATAGTATCTGCATTTTCCATTTGCCACCGATAATGGAAACAGCATAATTGAATGGTCGAATATCTACTTCTTCATAGGGTGCTTTCATTGTACTCTCCTTTTTGATAGTATCTCACTTAATTGTGCGTACTTTCTTTTTGATTATAAATGATTGTATACTATGAAACAGATAAGATCAATGGAGGTCAGATGAAATGAAAGTAATTCTTGTAAATGGAAGCAGCCATCTTCACGGAACAACAATGGCTGCTTTAGAAGAAATGATTAAAGTATTTCATGCAGAGGAGGTTGAAACAGAAGTCATTCAGCTTGGTGGGAAACCGATAGCGGACTGCCTTCAATGTAATGTCTGTCAAAAAACAGGAAAATGTGTGTTTAAAGATGATGGTGTGAATGAATTTGTTGAAAAGGCAAAAACAGCAGATGGCTTTGTATTCGCAACACCAGTATATTTCGCACATCCAAGTGGACGAATTTATGATTTTCTGGACAGAGCATTTTACAGTGCTGGAAGTAATGAAGTTTATGATGCTTTCAAATTTAAACCAGGTGCTGCTGTTGCAGTAGCGAGAAGAGGAGGTACCACAGCAGCACTTGATGGAATCAATAAATATTTTGGAATTGCACAGATGCCAGTCGCTGGTTCAACATACTGGAATATGGTGCATGGGCTTTATGGTGAAGAAGCACCACAGGACGAAGAGGGTATGCAGACCATGCGAAATCTTGCACGAAACATGGTCTGGATGATGCGTTGTTTTGATGTGGGCAAGAAAAACGGAGTTCCGTATCCGGCAACAGAAACTGATTCTTGTACCAATTTTATTAAACGAAATGATAATCTAAGATAAATTGACAACTTCCAGTTTGTGAATTGAATAGAGTATATGAATGTGTAACAGCGCGGCAAAACTGAAATTGCAGCGCTGTTTTTACATCATATGGGCGCGCCGGGCGCGCGGGTCGGTAAGTGAATTTATTCAAGGATCATCCCTGTTGATGTGATGCTTGATGCTTGATGTGATGCTGATGCTTGATTGATGCTTGATGCTATCATAAAAGTAGACACAGAACGGTAGAAAAAATGTGTATATTCACCGATAGCAGGTCTGAAAAAATGTAATAATATCAGTAGAATAGACCTGAAAAAATGTGATATACTATTAAAAAACGAAAGAAGGTCATGAAAATGCTGCGATTTGCTATGGACAGTCTTGTCAAATGGAAGGAACAGAAAAACCGAAAACCGCTGATAATAATGGGAGCGCGCCAGGTAGGCAAAACATGGCTGATGAAGGAATTCGGCAAAAAATATTATGAAAAGACAGCATATATATCTTTTTACAATAACGATCGCATGGATGCCGTGTTTGAAAATGATTTTGATATAAAACGTATTATCATGAACCTGAATATAGAATCAGGAGTCACTATTACGCCTGAAAATACGCTCATAATATTAGATGAGATTCAAAACACGCCGAAAGCGCTTGAATCGCTGAAATATTTTTGTGAAGAAGCACCGGAATACCATGTTGTGGCAGCAGGCTCACTTCTTGGAGTCGCTATCCATAAAGGCGTATCATATCCGGTAGGAAAGGTAGATCTGCTCGACCTGTATCCGTTGAATTTCAGGGAATTTCTGTGCGCAATGGGCGAAAATGCGCTTGTGGATGCTCTGAATACGAAGGACTATCAGATAATTGATAATTTTGCGGATAAGTATCTTTTCTGGCTTAAAAACTATTATTATACAGGTGGGATGCCTGCAGTTGTTGACGAATTTCGTCTGAATAAGGATTATGCAGAGGTCCGAAAGCTCCAAAGTGATATATTACGCCAGTATGAGGGAGATTTCGGAAAGCATGTTGAGGCGCGTGAGCTTCCGAGGATCCGTATGGTATGGAATTCGATCCCGATGCAGCTTGCGAAGGAAAATAAAAAATTCTTTTTCGGGAAGATAAAGAAGGGCGCAAGGAGCAATGATTTTGAAATAGCTATTCAATGGCTGCTTGATTGTGGTCTGATCTTTAAGGTAAATCGGGTAAATGAACCGCATATGCCGTTAAAGGCGTATGAAAATATGTCAGCATATAAATTATTTATGTTAGATGTAGGCCTGCTTGGAGCATTGAGTGATCTTCCTGCAGAAATCATATTGGAAGGTAATGATATATTCGTAGAATTTAAAGGTGCGCTAACTGAGCAATATGTGTTGCAGCAGCTTATATCAGATACATCGTATAAACCGTATTATTACGGCACGGAAAAAGCTACATTTGAACAGGATTTTCTTATACAAAAGGGTAGTTGCGTTGTTCCGATAGAAGTAAAGGCAGATAAAAATATAAGATCTCAGAGCTTGAAAGCGTATTGTGATAAATTTCATCCTGCAGAAGCAGTTCGATTTTCGGCATTGAAGTATGTGAAACAGGAGTGGATGGTGAACATACCGTTGTATGCGGTGTGTAACTTGTAATGATTTAAGCAGACGTTGTATTTTAATGATTTGAAAGCAACAGCAGGTTGCTTGCCGGTGAAAGTGTAATATGTTACAGTTGGGTCAAGGAGGTATTCCGGTATGGATACAATGAATACAATTGATACAATGCAAACGAAGAATACAAATGACACAAAAAGTATTTTGTACAAGCTGAGAACAGAAAAAGGACTGTCGCAGGATGAACTGGCACAGAAAGTATTTGTTACAAGGCAGGCAGTGTCACGCTGGGAAAACGGCGAAACAACGCCTGGCGTGGAAACGTTGAAGCTACTTTCAAAATTCTTTGACGTTTCTATAAATACATTGCTGGGCGCTCAGAGGCAGCTTATAGATTTCTGCGTTGAACACATGGCAACAGAAAACTGGCCGGCTGAGCAGGTCAGAGCGCATATGGAAGCCGTAGTGCCGAATCTGGAACACTGGAAAAAATAGTTACTCTACTTTCCGTAAGTTGTCCGCGCGGCCGCCGCACTATAGAATGCAGTCATGGAGGTAAGTTAAAAGTCAACAAGCGGTTAGCGGAAGGTAGAATGCTGACAAAATCGGGATTGACCGAGCTGAAGGCGAGAGATGCTTCTTGTCCGAAGGGCAAGAAGGTGGGCGAGAAGAGTTAGAACAATCGGATTTTATATGGCATACAAAGAAGATAAAATGTATATTGTAATAGACACTGAGCCATCAAGAAACATTTTTACAAATTTTTATTAAGCAGGGTAGGTTTGCAAATCTCTAAAGTTTACTATTTGTGTAAAATGTTACCATTGCCTCTGCATCTTTAATTGGAATTAAAATACGATCTTCATAAGAAAATCCGTGTGCGACTCCTATATCTGTCGCAAAGCATGGTAAAGAGGAAGTCTTAACCAACTCTGAAAATTCAAATTCATCTTTTTGGACAAGAAACCTGGACGCAGGTAATTTATCATGACACAATTTGTCCCAGAATCCGATTTTTGAACGGATCAAGAAATTTAAACCATTCAATTCAGAAAAATATACGTATTTATGTTCTGAAAATTCATGTCCTTTCTTTACCGAAAGAAACAATTGCTCTGTGAGACAAGGAACGAAATTTTTATATGAGTAAGGTAAAAAAGCAAAGTTGACATTTCCATTTTCATATTCTTCTATGATTTTTTCAGAATTTGTAAGCTGAGAAGAAATATTTTTATCAGGATATAAGGATGTAAGATTTGGAATTGCATCCCATAATGGTGCAGGAGCACATGATAATACAGAAATGGTCTTTTGATTTCTGTCAAATTCCTGAACAGAATGTAATTGCTTGTCTGTTTCTGCAAGAATATTTCTGGCTGCTTCTACTGCGATGTAACCTGTTTCATTCAATTTGATTTTACTCTTTTCACGAATGAATAGAGAAACACCGAAACACTCTTCAAGATGTTTCATGGATCTGGTTATAGACGGAGTTGATATGTGACAAGCCTCGGCAACCCTGGACAGGGTGCCATATTCTGCAAATAATACAAGGTGTTTCAGTTCATTTAGATCTAACATGATAGCCCCTCCTAAATATTGGAATTCAATTTAAAGCGTAGCAGAGCACTGACAAGCTCGCTTGATCAGTGCGGCGCGTATTTTACGCAGCTTTAGCTGCAGTGTAAAATACGACAGCGTAGTCCACGTAGTGGACGTAGGAAGGCAGCATTGCTGCCTGTTGCGTAGCTTGCAACGGCGCCAGCGGAGCTTCTGCTCCGCCCGGGTTTCGGTGGAAGATTATTACTCACCACCGAAAGTCGGGAATGGAGCCCGCCGCCTATAGCGGGGGACATCTGGCGCTACGTTATAGCTTTTCAGAAAATGAAATACTTTGTTCATAATTAGTAGTGTACATCATGTTAAAAATAAAGTAAACTCTAAATCAAAGACAAGTATAATATTTCATATAAAGAAACAAAATCAACTGATTGAGAACGAATAACAGGAGGAATAATGAAATGATCAAGAAAAGAATCCTTGGAAATTCTGGTATTGAAGTAAATCCTGTGGGACTTGGATGTATGGGATTTTCTCATGCTTATGGTACACCTACTGACAAGTCAGACGCAATAAAACTGATCAGAAATGCCTATGATATGGGGTACGATTTTTTTGACACAGCAGAGGCATATATTGGTGTTAACAGTGATGGAACTGTATCCTATAATGAAGAACTGGTGGGAGAAGCGCTGAAGCCAATTAGAAGTCATGTAGTCATTGCAACAAAATTTGGCATTGGGGAATCAGCGAAAGAAAGAGATTCCAGGCCTGAAACAATAAGAAAATCTGTCGAAAAGAGTCTGAAAAGGCTTGGTACGGATTATATTGATCTGTATTATCAACACCGGGAAGATCCGAACACTCCAATTGAAGAGGTTGCCGGAGTCATGTCGGAGCTTATCAAAGAAGGAAAAATAAGAGCATGGGGACTGTCAGAAGCAGATGCGGAGTATATGAGGCGTGCAAATGCCGTATGTAAAGTATCGGCTGTAGAAAACAGATATTCTATGATGGGAAGATTTTATGAAAAAGATTTTCCTGCATTTGAAGAATTAAATATCGCGTATGTAGCATATTCTCCGCTTGCGAATGGAATACTTACAGGAAAATATAAAGCGGGAATGCAATTTGATTCCAAGACAGATTTCAGAGCCATGATGCCACAGTTCCAGGATGAGAGTTATAAACAGAATGAAGAATTATTTTATCTGATTTCATCAATGGCAGAAGAAAAGAATGCGACTATGAGCCAAATTTCACTTGCATGGATGCTGAATAAAAAACCATGGATTATTCCAATTCCTGGAAGCAGAAAGCCTGAACGTATGAAAGAAAATCAGGAGGCAGCTAATGTCCGTCTTTCAAGTGAGGATGTGAAAAAAATTGATTCCGCACTTGACAAGATGAAAATGTCTGATTACTTTGGCGGAACAGGACGCAAGTAAAATTCAGGATTGTTATTGACTAAGGACTCGATAAATTCCGGTTTGTAAATTTTATTCGGTAGCTACCGAGTCAGCTACAATCGAATAAAAACTGCGCAACGCCGGAATGAAAGTACCGTTCAAACAGTATTGGCATTTGTGAAAGAAATATGGTAGGTTAAGAGTTGTATACTGCCCCGATCTGTTGCATATGTTTCCGATAAGTAACTACGGCACAAAATCGTGCTTACTTTATCATTAACTCCGCAGATAGTAT
>CAVGTL010000165.1:0-6001 GCA_963632005.1 Succinivibrio sp. | reverse complement strand
TGAATGGCTCTTTATATCTATTTTCCATCCGCAGAGCTTTGCTGCAAGACGTACATTCTGACCTTCCTTACCAATAGCAAGTGAAAGCTGGAAATCAGGAACTATTACTGTTGCAGACTGTTCTTCTTCATTTATGAATACCTTTTCAGTCTTTGCCGGACTCAGAGCACTTCTTACCAGTTCCTCAGGCTTATCGCTCCAGCTTATGATATCGATCTTTTCATCGAAAAGTTCATCAACAACAGCCTGAACTCTTGTACCTCTCGGACCTACGCATGCTCCTACAGGATCTACATCAGGATCTGATGTATATACAGCCATCTTTGTTCTTGAACCTGCTTCTCTTGAGATACTCTTTATCTCAACTATACCATCTCTTATCTCTGGTACTTCAAGCTCAAACAGACGTTTAACGAGTCCCGGATGCGATCTTGAAAGGTATACCTGAGGACCCCTTTGTGGTTCTCTTTACATCCATTATATATACTTTAAGTCTTGAATTTACTGGATAGCTTTCACTGCGTACCTGTTCATTTGCAGAAAGTATACCCTCAGCCTTTCCTATATTTATAAATACAGTCTCATTGCTTACTCTCTGAACAGTACCTGTAACTATTTCACCCTGTCTGTTTGCAAATTCGTCATATACCTGTCCTCTTTCAGCTTCTCTGATCCTCTGAACAACTACCTGCTTTGCAGTCTGTGCAGCTATTCTGCCAAAATCTCTTGGTGTGACCTTATTTTCTATGACATCGCCAAGCTTATATGAAGGGTCTATTTCATGCGCTTCATCAAGAGTAAGTTCACCGTATTCGTCCATTACTTCTTCATCAGTAACAACTATCTTTCTCATAAATACATCTATATCACCTGTTGTCTTGTTGATATTTACACGTACATTCTGAGAATTAGAATAATTCTTTTTGTACGCCGAAACAAGAGCTGACTCTATAGCATCTATAAGTGCGTCCTTAGATATTCCTTTTTCCCTTTCCAGCTCCTCAACTGCGAGGATAAATTCCTGGTTCATTTCTTTTCGTTTTCCTCCTTATATGATAACCGCCAGATTTATTTTTGATATCTGATCCAGTGGAATTTCAAATATCTGCTTCTTTTCATCAATAAAAGAAACTATTCCGTCATTAAGACCTGAAAGTTCCGCGCAGAACTGCTTTCTGTTATCAACAGCCTTGTAAAGCTTTACATCAACAAGCCTGCCTGAATAACGTCTGTAATCATCTTCTCTTATAAGCGGACGGTCAAGTCCCGGTGAAGATACTTCAAGCATATAATTTTCAGCTATAGGATCTTCCTCATCAAGTCTGTCACTGAGGAATCTGCTTACCTTTTCACATTCCTCTATATCAACATACTCTTCCTCGCCGTCAGTTCTTTCCGGTTTGTCTATATAGACGCGCAGAAAACGCTCTCTTCCCTCTTTTACATATTCTACGTTGAAAAGCTCCAGATCATTTTCCGCGAGAAAATCAACAAGCAATTCAGCTACTATATCTTTTACCTTTTTCTTTGCCACAGCTTATTTCCTTTCCGTGTCTTATTTTCCCCATACAACACACAGAGAGTGGGAATAAACCCACTCTCTGCAACAACTAAGTCATGATTTTGACTTTTACTGTTATAGAATAACATACAGACAGGTTTATTGCAATAACTAAAAACCAAATAAAGTCAACTGATCTGATTCAGGCAGTCCATCAAGTACACCGTACTCTCTTAATGTCTCCATATTTGTGTTGTTGACAGATGTTCTTGTGCTTATATCCTCTACAGAACTGAATATCTGTTTCTCATACTCTTCAGCAAGACTTAACGCCGCAGTTTCTCCCATACCTTCAAGAGCTCTGAACGGCAGTCGTACTTTTCCGTCTTCTACTCTGAATTTTGTAGCATCGGATCTGCCTAACCTTGCAGGAAGGAATTCGTAGCCGCGTGCATACATTTCATATGCAACTTCATATACAAGGTATTCACTTTGCTCTTTGTTTGTAGCTTCTTTTCCCATTTTCTTTATGGCATCCATTTTGTCTACGACCGACTGCATACCGCCGAGTATGACCTTGGCATTAAAGAAATCTATTTTCATTGTAAAGTGAACAGCGTAAAATTCAGGCGGGTAATACACCTTAAAATACGCTATTCTGTATGACATCATTACATAAGCTACAGCGTGAGCCTTAGGGAACATGTACTTTATGCGGCGACACGATTCTATGTACCATTCAGGTACATCATTTTTCTGCATCAGCTCTACCCATTCATCTTTAAGGCCCTTACCTTTTCTGACACTTTCCATTATCTTGAATGAATCCTGTTTAGGCAGTCCCTTGAGTATCAGATAGTTCATAATGTCATCTCGAGTAGCTATAGCGTCATCCATTGTAGCCTGACCCGATTTTATAAATTCCTGTGCGTTATTTATCCATACATCCGTTCCATGCGAGAAGCCTGCGATACGTACTAGCGCAGAGAATTTTTTTGGTTGTGTATCATCAAGCATCTGACGCGTAAAGCTCGTTCCAAACTCCGGTATCCCAAACGTTCCGTGCTTCTGTCTGTAATCGTCTATTTTTATGTTAAGTGCTTCATTGCTTATAAATATACTGTTTACCTTTTCATCACTTAAAGGAATATCTTCAGGCTTTATTCCTGTCATATCCTCAAGCATCCTTATCATGGAAGGTACATCGTGTCCAAGTATATCAAGCTTCAGAAGATTCTGGTCTATTTTATGATAATCAAAATGTGTAGTAGTTATATCCTTTACAGCGCCCTCTGACGGGTGCATCACAGGGCAAAATTCATATACCTCATGACCTTCCGGAACTATAACTATACCTCCAGGATGCTGTCCTGTTGTCTTTCTTACGCCTTCACATCCCTTAGCAAGACGTTCTACCTCACATTTGTTTATTATCTGTCCTGTTTCCTCACAGAATTTTCTAACATAGCCTTCAGCCATCTTTTCCTGTATAGTACCGATAGTTCCTGCTTTGAAAACGTTTTTTGCACCAAATATCTCTTCAACATATTTGTGTGCTACAGGCTGGTACTCGCCTGCAAAGTTAAGGTCTATATCAGGCTCCTTATCACCGTTGAAGCCCAGGAATGTTTCAAACGGTATACTGAATCCGTCTTTCTTATAAGGTGTACCGCATATCGGGCAGACCTTATCAGGCATATCAACGCCGCACTCATACTCGCCTGTTTCTATAAACTCTGAATGCTTGCAATCAGGATTCGGACATATGTAATGCGGTGCCAGAGGATTTACCTCTGTTATGCCATCCATAGTCGCCGCAAATGATGATCCTACTGATCCTCGTGAGCCTACGAGATAACCGTCGCGCAATGATTTCTGTACAAGCATCTCAGCTGCTACATACATGACAGCATACCCGTTGCCTATGATAGAACTCAGTTCCTTTTCAAGTCTCGTTTCAACTATCTCAGGAAGCGGATCGCCGTAGATGCTATGAGCCTTTTCATAGCATCTGGTTCTGAGACGTTCCTCTGCACCGTCGATCTTAGGCGGGAACTTTCCGTCAGGAACAGGCTTAAGGACATCGACCATATCTGCTATCATATTTGGGTTGTCTATAACTACTTCCTTTGCTACATCTTCGCCGAGATATGCAAATTCTTCCAGCATTTCTTCTGTCGTTCTGAGATAAAGCTTAGGTTCTGTGTCAAATTCCTTAAAACCATGAGCTGCCATTATTATGCTTCTGTAGATATAATCCTCTTTATTAAGGTAATGAGCATCGCATGTCGCCACTACAGGCTTACCGCTTATACGTCCGTATTCTACTATCTTACGGTTGAAATTAAGTAAGTCTTCCTCACACGAAGCTATCCCCTTAGCTATCATATACTTGTTATTTATCCTTGGCTGTATCTCAAGGTAATCATAAAATTCCACAAGCTTCAGGACTTCCTCATCAGACTTGCCTTCGACCATAGCCCTGAAGACTTCGCCTGCCTCGCAAGCCGATCCTATTATGATGCCTTCTCTGTACTGAGCTATAACAGACTTAGGCATCCTTGGTCTCTTATAGTGGTAATTCAGGAAAGAATATGATACGAGCCTGTACAGATTTTTAAGTCCGGTCTGATTCTGGGCTATTAATATTATATGCCTTGCAGGATTAGTCTTGTAATCAAGCTCGCCGTTAGGCAGCTTGATATCATCTACAAGATATCCTTCTACTCCGAACAGTATCTTTATCTCGCCCTTTGCAGCCTTTGCTGCATCAGGGAATGACTGAACTACTCCGTGATCGGTAACAGCTACAGCCTTATGGCCCCATTTTTTAGCTGTTTTTACAAGATCCGCAACATCCATGACACCATCTATCTGGCTCATTTTCGTATGAGCGTGAAGTTCAACACGTTTAAGCTCGGAATTGTCATGGCGCTCAGGCTTCTCTGCCAGCTCAACGCTGCGTCCCATAAGGACTACCATTTTTTCAAAGTTGTCGTATTCACAGTCTCCCTGTACTTTTATATATGTACCTGTTTTTATATATTCGTCAAAATCCTCCTGCTTCTGAGATGTTATGAACATTTTGACGCAAATAGAATCTGTGTGATCCGTCATATATATAAATGCAAGAGACTTATTATTTTTAAGAGTACGTGAATCTGTTCTGAAAACACTGCCTTCTATAACTACATCCTTGCTGTTGGCATGAAGTTCCTTTATCTTTACAGTCTTACCGTTTACAGGCTTGCCTACTATCCTGTTCCCTGTAACCGGACCCTCATAGCCGCGCTTACGCTGCGGCGCTCCGCCTGATGACGATGTAAACGAGGACTGTGGTGCGGCCTGGCCTGACGGTGCTGTAAACTGTTTTCTTTCAGCAGAGGCGGTACGTGAAGCCGGTTTTGGATTTTCTTTTGCAGCTTTTGCTGCTCTTTCCATTTCCACATGAACTTTTTTTAGTTCATCAGCGCTCTGTATCTCCATAGCTGCTACACGTCTGCTGTAAGAATCACTTTTATTTTTAAAGGCAAACACCCTGTTTATTCCAAAATCGTGCAGCATCATATTATGCATTGCCGGAGCTGCTACTTCATTAAGTATCCTTTCAGGCTGCTCTCCCAGGCAATATATTATTACATGGTCTCCGTTATTTTCGCACTCATTAAGGTCAGCAGCATGTGCGTACTTTGCAAATTCAGGCATAGCGTTAAACATGTACGGCACTGCAAGACGTATGGTCTCACATTCACCCAACGCCATGTTTTCATATCTGAAACGAAATGAAACAGCAGAAACTCCGTCTATTTCATTTTTTAATTTTTCTTTTATATTGAATAATAAAGTTGAGCGACATATCGAGCTGCAGCTCCATTTCTTCCTTAAGCAGGCACACATGCTCAATGTCAAATATGAGCTCGTTCCTTTCGTGAGGAGCGAGCTCATTCCATGAAATGCTGTTTTCAATAAAACTCTTCATTGATCAGTCACTTCTTGATTTTAGATTTTTTACTTAGTTACAAGTTCCTTTACTGATGTTGCAAGACCTGCAAGTCCCTGTATATCAGATGGGATTATTATCTTTGTCGCCTGACCGTCAGCTGCTGCAGCAAATGCATCGAGACTCTTAAGCGATATCACCTGCTCTGTCGGATTTGCTTCCACTATCATGCGTATACCATCAGCTGTAGCCTGCTGTACCATACGTATAGCCTGAGCCTGACCTTCGGCTTCTCTTACAGCAGCTTCTCTGTTAGCCTCTGCTTCAAGTATCTTCGCCTGCTTTTCAGCTTCAGCTTCAAGTATCTTTGACTGCTTGTTACCTTCAGCGATAAGAACTGCAGACTTCTTTTCACCTTCTGCTCTGAGGATAGCTTCTCTTCTTTCTCTTTCGGCTCTCATCTGCTTTTCCATGGCATCCTGAATATCTCTTGGAGGGACTATATTCTTTACTTCAACTCTGTTGATCTTTATTCCCCATGTATCTGTTGCTTCATCAAG
>CAVGTL010000164.1:0-6006 GCA_963632005.1 Succinivibrio sp. | reverse complement strand
AGCGAGGTCGTAACGATAAGTCATGATGCTTCATTTACAGAGGGCAGCAGGATATATCTGCTCGAGGGCGAGCAGGTCACTATAGAGCAGCTGCTTTACGCCATGATGCTCGAGTCGGCAAATGACGCTGCAATAGCGCTCGCAGAAGCTGTAGGCGGGAGCGTTGAAAATTTTGCAGACATGATGAACAAGCGCGCTGAAGAGCTCGGCGCCAAAAACACTCACTTCGTATCGCCGAACGGCCTGCCTGACGACGCTCATGTAACGTCAGCATACGACCTGGCGCTTTTCGCTCAGGAGGCGATGAAGAACGAGCTCTTCAGAAAGATAGTCTCAACTACCCAGTACGATATACCGGGAACAGCTCTGCAGCCGGAGACTCGCTACCTGCACAACACAAACAAGCTGCTCGCAAGCACTACAAAGGTCGTGGTCGATGGCGTGAAGCGCCCATGTAAATACGACGACGTTACAGGAATAAAGACAGGCTACACAAAGGCCGCGCAGAGCTGCCTCGTAGCAGGCGCCGACCGTGACGGCATGGAAATAATCGGTGTTATCCTTAAATCTACGCCGGAAAGCCAGTACCCCGACATGATAAAGCTCCTTGACTACGGATTCAATACCTACAAGTCAGTAAAGCTCTGCAGCGCTGGCGATACTGTCGGTGAGGTCGCTGTGACATCGGGAGCGAAGAACGCTGTAAATGTTGTAGTAAATGAAGATATTTACGTGTCAGCGCTGAAGGAAGCAGATAAGGACACTGACGCTTCAGACTTCACTTATGAGATAAACGCAAAGGAGCTTGAGGCTCCGGTAGAACAGGGCGCGGCCGCGGGAACGGTCACTGTTTATCAGGGTGACACAGCACTCGGTACATACGATGTATTTACGGCTGACAGCGTGAGCCTGTCGGCAGGTAAAAATTTCCTGAACAGCATGAAGAATATCCATATCCCTGTATTCTTGCTCGCATTTGTATTCGTTTTGTTTGTAATTGCAGTATACGTAGGCTTTGCCCTTAAGATACGCCGTGATAATAAGCGTGCGAAAGAAGCGAGGATGGCGCGACGCGAGGAGCGCCGCAGACAGGCAGTGGAATTCGAAGCTAAGCATATGAAGGAAAATGACGATATACTTGCCGGATATTATAAGAGCAGGCAGGAGGGCGCGCCTGGCGCGCGGGCACAGAAGCAGTCCGGAGAAAAAAATATTAAAACCGGATTACGTAAAAAATAATTTTTATATTATGGGCGGCGTATGGGTGACGTTTAATGTATACATTATTCCCACATATTAGGTGTTTATGGAATAATTTATGCTGAGTTTGCCAAAAATAACTATCAGTAATTACAATTCAACTTGTAAAAAAACTCAATATATTTGTAAAAATCGACAAACAGAGTTCCAGCTTCAGGAACTCTGTTTTTTGTTGCGAACACGTTGCAAAACAAGGAATGTTCTGATAAAATATGTTGACGCGGTAAGAGGAAATTGATTTAATTTTTGTGTTTTTTTTGTCAGTTTTTACAAAACTCAGGTCCATTGCCGCAGCTGAAAAGACAACATTCATGGGAGGTATGATTGAATGAGTACTAAAAGGAAAGTCGAAATCACAGACCAGCAGATGTCCGACATCATCGCCATTATTGATAAATACAGAGATGATCAGGGTGCGTTGATTCCTGTTCTTCACGAAGTTCAGGACTACTTCGGATATCTTCCGATCGAGGTTCAGAAGGTTATTTCAGACGAGCTGCATGTTCCACTGGCAGAGATATACGGTGTAGTTACATTCTACGCTCGTTTCTCTACTCAGCCTAAGGGCAAGTACGCTGTCAGCGTATGTATGGGTACTGCCTGCTACGTTAAGGGCGCAGGTAAGATCCTTGAGAAGTTTGAAAATACTCTCGGTATCAAGGCAGGCGGAGTTACTGATGACGGTCTGTTCAGCCTTGACGCATGCAGATGCATAGGCGCTTGCGGTCTTGCTCCTGTTGCAACAGTTAACGGTGAAGTATACGGCAGACTCGTTCAGGCTGACGTCCAGACTATCTGCGATAAGTATATGAACGAATAGTTTGATCGGGAGGTATTTTTATAATGAAGACAATAGCAGAACTCGCTGAACTCAGAGACGCATCTTACGCTAAGGTGCACATGAGAGAGGATAACAAGGAATCAGATACTAAGGTCAAGAGACACGTACTTCTCTGCGGCGGTACAGGATGTCTTTCATCTCATTCAGAACAGCTCAAGGAACGTCTTGATGAAAAGCTGAATGAATACGGCATGGCAGACCAGGTGCAGACTATTATGACAGGCTGCTTCGGTCTTTGTGCTGAAGGTCCTATCGTAGTAGTATATCCTGAAGGTACAATGTACTCAAAGGTAACACCAAAGGACATTGAAGAGATCGCTGAAAAGCACGTTAAGGACGGCCAGATCGTAGAGCGCTGCCTCATAGGTCACGGCGAAGAATCTTACGATGAAGAAGGAAACAGAAAAGAAGCTATAGACTTCTTCCACAGCCAGAAGAGAGTTGCTCTCAGAAACTGCGGACGTATAAATCCTGAAGACATTGATGAATATATTGCTTTTGACGGTTATAAGGCTCTCGGCAAGGTCCTCACAGAAATGACTCCTGAGCAGGTAATTCAGACTGTAAAGGATTCAGGCCTCAGAGGAAGAGGCGGTGCAGGCTTCCCTACAGGTCAGAAGTGGACTTTCGCTGCTGCATCAAAGGGCGAAGTAAAGTACGTTGCATGTAACGCCGATGAAGGTGACCCGGGCGCATTCATGGACAGATCTATCCTCGAAGGTGACCCACACTCAGTTCTCGAAGCTATGGCTATCGCAGGCTATGCAGTAGGCGCTCACCAGGGTTACATATATGTAAGAGCTGAATATCCTACAGCTGTACACAGACTGAATATCGCTATCGAACAGGCTCACGAATACGGACTCCTCGGTAAGGACATCTTCGGTTCAGGCTTCGATTTCGATATCGAGCTCAGACTCGGTGCCGGCGCATTCGTATGCGGCGAAGAAACTGCTCTGATGAACTCTATCGAAGGTATGAGAGGCGAACCACGTCCACGTCCGCCATTCCCTGCATCTAAGGGTATTTTCGGAAAGCCTTCTATGCTTAACAACGTAGAAACTTACGCTAATATCTGTCCTATCATCCTGAACGGAGCTGACTGGTTCGCTAACATGGGTACAGAAAAGTCAAAGGGTACTAAGGTATTCGCAGTAGGCGGTAAGATCAACAACACAGGTCTCGTAGAGATCGAGATGGGTACTCCGCTCAGAGAAGTTATTTACAACATCGGCGGCGGTGTTCCCGGCGGCAAGAAGTTCAAGGCAGCTCAGACAGGCGGTCCTTCAGGCGGATGCATCCCTGCTTCACTGATCGACACACCTATGACATACGATGACCTCAGCGCTATCGGTTCTATGATGGGTTCAGGCGGTCTTATCGTAATGAACGAAGACGACTGTATGGTAGATATCGCAAAGTTCTTCCTCGAATTCACAGTTGACGAATCTTGCGGTAAGTGTCCTCCGTGCCGTATCGGTACTAAGAGAATGCTTGAGATCCTCGAAAAGATCACAGACGGAAGAGGCGAGCTCGAAGATATCGACAAGCTCGAAACACTCGCTAAGAACATTCAGGCATCTGCACTCTGCGGTCTTGGTCAGACAGCTCCAAACCCTGTACTGAGCACACTCAGATACTTCAGAGACGAATACATTTCTCACGTAGTTGACAAGAAGTGCCCTGCAGGCGTCTGCAAGAACCTTATCCAGATCAAGATCAACCCTGATATCTGTAAGAGCTGCGGTATCTGCGCTAAGATCTGCCCTGCTACTTGCATCAGCGGTCAGAAGAAGGTTCCTTACGTTATCGACCAGTCAAGATGTCTCAAGTGCGGCGCTTGTATCGAAAAGTGCCCGTTCAAGGCTATCTCAAAGGAAGCTTAATGCAGGCTGCGTGACCGTTCAGGAGTCACAGCGCAGCATGATCGCATAACGTGTATATATATTTTTAAAACTGAATAAAAAGCAATATGAATTAGTCCTACCATACGCTATTGTTAAGAGAATAATATCTGCGCGGTGAGCGCAGGGGGTATTTATGAAGATGTTAAATATTACGATCGACGGTGTTGCAGTTCAGGTACCTGAAGGGACTACCGTGCTTGAGGCTGCAAAGCAGGCAGGAATAAACATTCCTACGCTCTGCTATCTTAAGGATGTAAATGAGATAGGCGCATGCAGGATGTGTCTCGTTGAGATAAAGGGAGCAAAGGCTCTTCAGACTGCATGCGTGTATCCTGTGGCTGATGGAAATGAGATCTTCACTTCATCACCTAAGGTAAGAGAAGCAAGAAAGATGAATCTCAGCCTTCTTCTTTCAAATCACAAGAAGGAATGCCTTACTTGCGACAGAAACAAGAACTGTGAGCTCCAGACTCTTGCAGAAGAGATGAGCATCAAGGAAATGCCGTTTGAGGGCGAGGCTTGCGGTCTCCCTGTAGACGACAGCTCTTTATCTATCGTTAAGGACCCGCAGAAGTGCATACTCTGCAAGCGCTGCATCGCTGTATGTAAGAACGTACAGACTGTAGGCGTTATCGACGCTGTAAACAGAGGCTTCGTATGTAATATCGAGCCTGCCTTTGGCAAGAAGCTCGGCGAGGCTGCATGCGTAAACTGCGGTCAGTGCGTGATCTCATGTCCTGTAGGCGCTCTTACTGAAAAGAGCAATATCAGCGATGTATGGAACGCTATCGGCGATCCTGAAAAGACAGTTCTCGTACAGACTGCTCCTGCAGTAAGAGCTGCTCTCGGCGAAGAATTCGGTATGGAGATCGGTACTGCCGTAACTTCACAGATGGTCGGAGCACTCAGAAGACTCGGTTTCGATAAAGTATTCGATACTGATACGGGCGCTGACGTTACTATACTTGAAGAAGGAACAGAGCTCATAAACAGAATGAAGAACGGCGGCAAGCTGCCTCTGATCACATCATGCAGCCCTGGCTGGATCAAGTTCTGCGAGCATTACTATCCTGAATTCATCGACAACCTTTCAAGCTGCAAATCTCCTCATGAGATGTTCGGCGCTCTGCTCAAGTCTTACTATGCAGAGAAGGAAGGACTCGACCCGAAGAATATCGTAACTGTATCTATCATGCCATGCGTTGCAAAGAAGTTTGAGGCTGCAAGACCTGAGCTTTCAAACGACGGAATGCAGGATATAGATTACGTTCTGACTACGAGAGAGCTTGCAAGAATGATAAGAGAAGCTTGCATCGACTTTAAGCAGTGCGAAGGCGAGTTTGATACTCCGTTCGGTCCTGCTTCAGGCGCGGGAGTTATATTCGGCGCTACAGGCGGTGTAATGGAAGCTGCTCTGAGAACTGTAGCTGACGTGCTTACTGGTACTGACGTCCAGAAGCTCGAGTATCACGAGGTAAGAGGTCTTGACGGTATAAAGGAAACTTCTGTAGATCTCGGAAACGGTACAGTTATAAAGGCTGCTGTAGCTCACGGACTCGGCAACGCGCGCGAACTCCTTGATAAGATCAAGGCAGGCGAAGCTGACTATCAGTTCGTTGAGATCATGGCATGTCCGGGCGGCTGCGTAAACGGCGGCGGTCAGCCTATCCAGCCTTCAAGGGTAACTAACTGGGTAGACCTCAGAGCTGAAAGAGCGAAGGCTCTCTACTCAGAGGACGAGAAGCAGGCTATAAGAAAATCTCATAAGAATCCTGTAGTAATGGATCACATCTATGGTGAATATTTAGGTGAACCTGGTGGTGAAAAGGCTCATCATCTGCTCCATACTACATATACTGAGAGAGATCGTTTTTAAGTAAATATTTAACTTTTGGTTAATGAGTTTTATTGAGGAAACGGGCTGCCGGGAGGCGGCCCGTTTTTCGTGTTTTTTGAGGTAATATCGTATTGCAACATGGCGCCGGTGACGGCGAAAGT
>CAVGTL010000163.1:0-6017 GCA_963632005.1 Succinivibrio sp. | reverse complement strand
TACGTAACGCTCCATTTACAGGGAACTTCAATTACGCTTATCCGTATATTCGTCGACTTTTAAAGCGTCTTTTTGTAAAAAATATTATTATACTTCTGCTTTTTCCAATAACTCTATGCCCGGCCACTGGTCGTATGTGTCGAGGAACAGGCGGCAAAGCGGTCTTATCTTTTCGCTGTCGCCTGCTGAGCTTTCGTCATATATGCCTATGAGCTGGTAGCCTGCTGCTGAGGCTGTTTCTGAGGCATGTAATACATCCTCAAATACAAGTGTTTCCTCAGGGGATGTACCGAAGTATTCTGCTGCTTCGTTGTATATGTCCGGCTTGCGTTTGTTTGCGCCTACTTCCATGCATGTAAAGACCTTTTCGAAATATTTGTTGAGGCCGAGTCTTTCGTTGCCTGCTTCTATCATTTCTCTGGCTGACGCTGTCGCTACGCACATTCTTATGCCGTGTGCCTTTAGGTCCTCAAGGACATCGAGTACTCCCGGTTTGAGCTGAAGTGTTTTTCTGTACTGGTCTGTGACCGTCTGCAGTACCGCCTGAACTATTTCATCGTCTGTTCCGGGCGCGCCGTACTCGTCTCGGAATATTTTTGCGCCCTCTTCAAGCGACATAGTTTTTATTACGTAATCGAGGTCGGGCGCTGGCTCTTTGCCGAGTACCGTTCTTACATAATCGCTTGAAGCTCTGCTCCACATTCCCATAGAGTCCATAACTGTGCCGTCATAATCGAATATCGCGGCTTTTATCTTCGTTTTATCTATATTTTTTTCCATATTTTCCTCTTTATTTCTTATTTAATATCAAATTCTAAACTGTTTTACACTATTCAGAATATTTTATCACATGAAGATAACTGCCGCCAGTGCTATAAACGGCGCCATAGGTATGAAGCTTTCATTTGTCAGACGTTTCGATGCAAGTCCCGCCGTTATGAATAATGCGCTGCTCATTACAGATACGGCAAACATCATGACCGCTTTTTCGGGAGCACCAACGAGTACTCCGCACACGAACATCATTTTTATATCTCCCGCGCCTATAGTGCCTGCGCCGTAAAACACTGATGAAAGCACTGCAGACATCAGCATAAGGCCGCCGCCCGCCGATGCTCCCATAGCGGCAGCGGTAAGTTCTGTACAAATTCCACCAAGGCCGCCCGCATCCACGACCCCATGCGCGCATGCTCCCGCAAGCGCGCAACCGGCCGCTGCCCACATCAACTGATCTGGTATGATCATATAGTCCATATCACTAAAGGCAGCCGCCGCCAGAAAAACGACCGCCGCCCCGCCCCAGACAGAAACGCCACCCACCATAAAAACATAAAGCGCAGCCAAAAACACAGCAAGCGCTTTCCCATACTGTTCAGGCGCGCCTCCCGCGCCCCTGAACCCAGCCATATGCAGCTCGCACGGCGCTTCATCAAACTCGCAGAGCCACCGCGCGGGCAGCGCCATATAAAGCCCGCGCGCAGCCGCGCTGACAACAGCCGCCCCCATGACCGCTGCAGCAATATTTTCCGCAGCACCCGTATAAAAGTTCAAAAACATTATTTCCCCGCTCCTTCCCCTTATTACTTTCGATCTTTAACCCATATTACATAGTTTACCATCATATATTTATTTTTACAATATATGTCATTCATTTTTATTTTCTGCTGTACCACGCGGGGCCGCCTGGCGGCCGCCCCCTTGTACTCTGTTTCTTACCTCTAAATTAAGTAGTATTAATGCATCGAACGCAATATAATATTCTCACATACAAACGCATATGGATAACGCGCCCGCAAAGCGCATAATATATTCAAAAGGGAGAAAAAGAAAAATGAAAAAGCAAAACGGACTGTCACCGCTCATGCCTGAAGCAGAAAGCGGCAGCTTACATGCAAACAGAAAACACATATACCATACGCGCTTCAAGGTCATCATCGCCGCGCTCATTATTCTGGCAATAGCCGCCGGTGTAATGGCATGCCACACATTTAAGTACAGAAAAGCGCCTGCAGGTGGCTCGGATATGCTTTCGTCAAGCGACACAGGAGCTGACAGCGGCCAGCAGCAGACAGATACCGGCTCGGCAGACAGCAGCACGTCCTCAGGCAGTTCCTCAGATAACAAAAACACAAACAGCTCCGACTCCACTGCAAAAACACAGCAGCTCGGAGCAGAAAAATACGGCTTTATCACCGTTCCGTCCACATGGAAAACGTTCAACGACCCTGACGCGTCATCTATCACTGGCAACAGCATAAAACAGTACTGCGACGAAACAGGCAAGCTCATCATAACGCTCAACTGTACGGAGGACCCTCAGACAGACGCAAAAAGCGCCGCATCGTCATGCTGGGCGCAGATGGAGCAGGACGGCGCAACTGACATACAGGGCGCAACAGTACAGATCGCCGCCTGCGAAGCCTATCAAGTCTACGGCTATTACACAGACGACGACGTGATGCTCGTCATATGGGTATTTACAGACTCCGACGGCACGCTGCACTATATATCAGCAGAAGGACCGATAGACAACGTAATGAGCGCCGTAAAGCTCGTAGAAAAAACATTTACATTGACTGCAAATTAGTCAAAAGGCTGCCGTATCCCTGCCGGCAGCCTTATTTATCGTCAATTAACGATTTAACTCTTCATTTTCACCGCTCATCATTCGTCGGAAGCGCTACCCGCATCATCCGTGCCTTCTATAACCACAGCGCCCTCGTCAGCCGAGCGGCGCGACCGTCTGAGCACGAGCAGATTCTTTACAGTAGCCGCCACAGGCACCGCAAACAGCATTCCGACGATGCCGCCGATATCAGCGCCGACGAGCAGCACTACCATAGTTATGACAGGATGCAGTCCAACGCTGTCTCCGACGATCTTAGGCGCGAGCAGGTGATTATCTATCTGCTGTACTATTATCATAGCCACGACAGCCCATATCGCAGTCATATAGCCGCCTCCGAGCAGCGACACGACTACAGCCACCAGTCCGCCTATCCACGGCCCTATGAATGGTATCATATTGCATATACCCGATATGACGCCGATTATACCGAAATAATTAACACCGACTATCCAAAGCGCTACTACAGAAAGAGCCGCAACGATACAGGCCTCAAGAAGCTGCCCGCGAAGGAACTGCTTAAACGTTCTGCTGAAAATATTTACACAGTTAAATATCTTCAGTCCTATCTCCGTCCGCCCCGGACCCGCCAGATAAACTTCCTTCATCCGTTTAGTCAGGCTCTCGTAATCCATCATAAAATATATACTTATAATAAAGCTGATGATACCGATAACAAACGACGAGCCGATCTCTGACACCCTCGAGCCAAGAGAACTCAGACCTGTACCGGCGTTCAGGTATTTCTGCACCCATTCCTCTACAGCCGCTACCATCTGCTTTATCGCAGGATTATCTATCAGATTTTTATCACCGAGCTTTATTCCCGACGCATAATTCAATATATAATTGATTATGTCATTGACACCTGTATTCCGTGAAAGCTGACCGCCTATCATGATGTATATGCTGGCGATTATGACCGCGATGAGCGCTATCGCGCCGATGTATGTTATGAGTATAGTCGCTATCCTGAGCCGCTGCGGCTTTACTGCCGCTATCCGCTCGTTTTTTCGGAGCGCCGTTTCCATATGACTCACGGGTATAAATAACAAATACGCTATGAAAAACGCATAAAGCAACGGCGAAATATAATGATACAGCTTTCCGAGCACCACCCCGCACACACCAAGTATGTCTCCTATATTCCATAATATTCCAATAGCAGCAAAGAGCCCCAATACAGTAATTGCAACGTAAAGACACCGCCTTTTAAAAGTTCGGTCGTCCATAATAACACTTCCTTTCCCTTTAACAATGACCCCGTAATGTATGTATATCCTGCGGCCGCCCGCGGCCCCGCATCCGCGCGTGTTCGCGCGCATTTCTGTTAATTATACCACAGAAGAACTGCGTTTAATCGCAGTTCACAGAACTTACACAGTGTTTAACTGACTTTAAACAGGCTGTGGGCGGGCCGGGCCCGCGCAAGTTTGAGCGCCGCAGGCTATTCATTTGCCGATATTCCGGTTTACACGCAGCATCGAAGCAGTGTATAATTAATATGTATGCTAATCAATTTAACAGGAGAGTGAGAATATGAGATCTGCAAGCATTGAACTGAGAGTCGCTTTTGCCGACCTTGACGGCATGAGGGCTGTGTACCACACAAATTACATAAAATGGTTCGATCTGGCGCGTACGAAGCTTTTCATGGAAGCGGGCGTGCAGATGGACAAATGGGAAGATGGCGGCGTTTTGCTTCCTCTTGTCGTATGCCACTGCGAGTATAAGGAGGGGGCTGTTTTTGACGATCCTCTCAAGATCACTGCACGTGTGTCCGAGGTAAAAGGAAAGGTCATCACCCTTGAATATGAGATAGAAAATACCGATACGGGTCGTGTTATATCTACAGGACTTACAAAACAGGTATTCTGCGATGAAAGCAACAAATCATTCGTTCTGCAGGACAGATATCCCGAGCTTTACGAAAATCTTATCGCTGAATAATACATTCTTCGTATTATCTTGAAAGGAACAGGTATTATATGAGTACAGTAAACGGAAGAAAGCCGCTGCGGATCATAAAGCAGGGGTTATACGAAAACGACGTAAGGCGCATAAGCGATACAGAGTCGGTGGCAAACGCTTTCATGCTGACTACCGATTTTGAAGGGAGCATTTCGCTTACTTTTAAAAATGACACTTTTGAAATAACAGACGCTAAGTGGGGCATACACCGCGCGCCTGACATGGACCGCCGCGGCGAGGGAACTGCCGACATGCTTATCGGTGACTCAGCGTATACGGGCGACAGGAGAAATCATATAAAGGTCCTGCCTGATTATTCAGCGGGTCAGACTGAGACGCCGGAAGACCCAAAAGCCGTATCGCCTGAATGGAAGCATATCCGCGAGCTGTATCTCGAGGCTCTGCGCGGCGCGCTGCAGGCTGAATATTATCTGCTCAAAGAGCGCGGTTTTAAGGATATCATAGATTACGAGGAATCATGGGATTCCGACTGCCGACCTTATCACCTGGACCCGCCTGCGTCAGACGAATGGCCTATATACGTCGGCGCTTTCGAGCATTTCAGAGTGCGCGACCTTTACAACAAATATCTGCAGATGACGCTCATGGACAACGGCGACGAAACTGTTACCGCGCTCGGTACATATAACGACAGCTTCCATGAAATGTCAACCTGCTTCGTTTTCAATAAATCGGACGGCGTGATAACAGACTTCTCGCTCAATCATCTGCGAGTTCCGTTCAGATCATGTCACGACTTCCAGGAAAGCTTCTCCGAGCTTTTCATCGGCCTCAACGTCCGCGAGCTCACAAAACGCGACGTCGGCAAGCTCATAGGCGGCTCATACGGCTGCTTCCACTTCGTTGACATCATCTACGACCTTATCGAAATGGCAGCGGCGCTTTAAAAATTGCACTTTAGGAAAACCATATACAAGTCGTATTGATCGTATTGAAATTCTCCTTTCATAATAATTTTTTCAATTTCAATACGCAAACGACCGTGCGCCCGGCGCACACACGAACCAGGGCTGCCCGCGGGCAGCCCTGGTCTGTTAATATTATTCTTTCTGAATCATTTTCATTGAACATCACAGCCTATACAGTCAGAAATATTCAATTTATTCCTCACAAATAATATCATTTACTGACATCATACCCTACAGTATCTTCATGGACCTTATCAGCACTTAGCATTTCCTTCAGCCTTTCCGGAGTTACATTAAGTATTTCTGCTATCTGCTCCTCGGGAAAGCCCATTGATCTCATACGCGCTGCTATCATGTACTTTTCTTCCTGCTTTCCTACACTATGCCCCTCGTTCCAGCCATCTTGTCTAAACTCTTTTTTAAACATTTCCATTGTTTTTTCTTCATCATATTCTGTTAATATCATTCCCATTACCTCCTCAAGCCCTGCC
>CAVGTL010000162.1:0-6033 GCA_963632005.1 Succinivibrio sp. | reverse complement strand
CTGCCAATAACTCATCAGCAGGCGCAGGTCAAAGCACACCTGCCCCTGCAAACACCACCACAGCAGGCGCAGGCAGCGCCCCGAACGATACAGGCGCTCCAAACACCCCGGGCGGCGGCCCCGCCAACCAAAAGCCGCCGCTTTTCCACCCCCATGCCGAACCGGCGCCGAGGCGCCCGTTCGACGTATCAGCCATACGCCCAATAGGCTCCGTATTCGCTGAATTCATACTCGGCTGCGACGACGACAGCTTTTACATGATAGACCAGCACGCAGCCCATGAAAGAGTATTTTACGAGAGGTTGACAAGAGAATTTTATGGTCAACAAACTGCAAGCCAGATAATGGCGCTGCCTATACAGATAAACGTATCGCACGCAGTAAAAAATGCAGAAGACGACTGGCTCGCTTTCCTCAGAAATATCGGATTTTCAGTAGAAGAATTCGGCCCGCGTTCGTATGCGGTAAAAGAGATACCCGCATACATGACAGCCTCGGAAGCAGAAAGCTTCGTAAAGGATTTCTGCGACAGCCTTGACGAGCCGGGCGCTTTCAGAGACCGACGCCGCACGGACAAGATCATAACGCGCGCATGCAAATCAGCAGTAAAGGCGAACGACAGGCTGGATATCGCAGAGATAAACCAGCTGCTAAAGGATCTCGCAAAATGCGATAACCCTTTCTCATGCCCGCACGGTCGCCCTACGATAATTCGAATGAAAAAAACAGAGATAGAAGCGCTTTTCAAGAGGTAAGCGCGGAGGCCATTGAAATTTCAACAGTATTTGATATAAGTTTTCGATAACGCAATTACGGTAAACCTATCTTAAACGGCATATTTCATCGATATAAAAGCAAAAAAGAGTAATATTATGGATAAAACAGACAGAAAAATAATAATCATCGTCGGTCCTACAGCAGTAGGCAAAACTGAATACGCTATAAAAGCAGCACAGGACTTCAACGGCGAAATAGTCTCGGCCGATTCCATGCAGCTTTATAAATTTATGGATATCGGCAGCGCAAAGCCGACACCTGATGAGCAGACCGCTGCCAGACATTATCTCGTTGACGAGATAGATCCGCGCGATGATTTTTCTGTCGCAGAATACTCGCGCCTCGCTAAAAAGTATATAAATACAATATTTGATAAAGGCAAGCTTCCTATAGTATCAGGAGGAACAGGCCTTTATGTAAACTCCCTTATATACGACATGGATTTCGCGTCAGCGCCTAAGGATACGGAAGAGCGTGAGCGATTGCGCGCATTCCTCGCAGAAAACGGCCCTGAAAAGCTCCATGAGCTGCTGCGCGACGCAGACCCGGCTGCCGCCGAGCGCATACACCCAAATAATACAAAAAAAGTGATACGCGCCATAGAAGCCGCGCGCTCAGGAAATCCCATCCCTGCATTCGAAGAATCCTTCAGAAAGACCAACGATTACGATTACCTGCTCATCGGACTCGACCGCGACAGACAGGAGCTCTACGACCGCATAAATATGCGCGTAGACATAATGCTCGACGCAGGCCTTGAAAACGAGATAAAAGAATTGATGAATCTCGGACTCAGCAGTGATAATATATCTATGAAGGGTATAGGCTACAAGGAAATGATAGCGTATCTCAACGGCGAGTACAGCCGCGACGAGGCCGTAGAGCTCGTAAAGCGCAACAGCAGAAGGTACGCAAAGCGCCAGCTCACATGGTTCAGACGCTATGACGATATCCACTGGTTCGACCTGACTGCGGGAGCAATCGGCGAGTATGAGCGCATGAAGGAGCTTATCCGCGCATTCCTTGATGCAAAATAGTCTTTATTTTACCAAATCGATCAGGGGCGGCGACGCCCTGTTTTCATGATGCATTTATTCGAATTATCTAATATACGAGGCGAAGCTATGGCTGAAAATGAAAAAAAGAAAGTAAAAATAACTAACAAAACAGACAAGCCGGACAACGTGGTAGAACGCGAATATCAGATAGAAGAAGAGTGTAAAAAGCTGGAAGCAGAGCTTCCGTCATTTATGCGCGGATTTTTTGCGTATATGCGCTCGTCACTGCTGCCAATGTCGCGCCTGGCGTATCTTCACGACCTGAAATTCTTCTGCAATTATCTGATAACAAACACAGACCTGACTGCGGCGACCTGCATAAAGGACATACGCGCAGAGGAATTTGACGCAATGCGCGGCGGGGACATAAACGTTTTTATAGATTACTGCAGACGCTATACAGTCGAGCACGATGACACCGTCGATGTCCAGACAAACAACAATACTACGCTCTCACGCAAGAAATCAACGCTTTCCGTGCTTTTTAAATATCTGTACAGAGAGGAAATAGTTTCCAGGAACATTACTGACCAGTTCGACCCTATAAGAGTGCCGAAGGCATCCGACCGAGAAATAAAGGCGCTGCAGGACAATGAAGTAAAAATAATGCTCGACGCAGTTTCAAGCGGCGACCATCTCACTAAGAAGGAGCGCCAGTTCTGGGAAAAGACAAAAAAGCGCGACAAGGCGATACTCATACTTTTCCTTACATACGGTCTGCGTTTATCGGAGCTGCAGCAGCTCAACGTTTCATCGTTTAATTTCATGCGCGGCGAGTTCAAAATATACAGAAAGCGCGGCAAGGAATCAATAATGCCGCTCAACAACAAAACGGTCTTAAAGGCTCTGCACGAATATATAGATGAGGAGCGCATGCCTGAGGAAAAGATAAAGCCGGGCGATGAGGATGCTCTTTTCCTGTCGCTTCAGGGGCGCAGGATGACAGAACGCCAGATACGCGAGCTTGTAAAAAAATATACGTCGATAGGAATGTCAACATCGCGCAGGGCAGGCTACAGCCCGCACAAGCTGCGCGCCACAGCCGCTACGTCACTCATAGGGCGCGGCAATTCCATATACGACGTTCAGGAGCTGCTCGACCACGAAAACGTTACGACAACGCAGCTTTACGCAGCCCACAAGCTCGGAACAAAACGCGAGCTCGTAGGAAGCTTCGAGTGGGATGATGAATTTGAAAGGTAGAAAAAGAAAATGCAGGAAAATACATACAATTTATTAAAGGATGAATTTGGCATATCTCCGGAGCTGCTGAAGCTCGTAGACGAAGCCGAGGACAGCATAAAGGACGACTTTGAAAAGCTTGACGATATAAAAGCGTACAACCAGTACAAGGTCCTCGACGTATTTAGAAAGTGCAGGATAAGCGACATGCACTTCCGCTGGAACACAGGCTACGGCTACGATGACCCGGGCCGCGAGGCTATAGAAAAGGTATATTCTGAAATATTCCATACTGAAGACGCTATCGTCCGCCCGCTTATCGTAAACGGCACGCACGCGCTCACGCTCACGCTCACAGGCATACTCAGACCGGGCGATGAGATAGTTTACTGCACAGGCGGTCCATATGATACTCTCGAAGAAGTAATAGGAATACGCGGCGAGGGTCGCGGCTCGCTCAAAGAATTCGGCGTGACTTACAAGCAGGTCGATCTGCTCCCTGACGGACGCATCGATATCGAAGGTGTAAAGGCTGCCATAAACGAGCATACAAAAATGATGTGCGTCCAGCGCGCTACAGGCTACGCGTGGCGCAGAGCCATAACTATTCCCGAGATAGAAGAGTGGGCAACAGCAGTAAAATCTGTAAATCCTGATATCATAACGATGGCAGACAACTGCTACGGAGAATTCCTCGACGTAAAAGAGCCTACAGACGTCGGCGTAGACGTAATGGCAGGCTCGCTCATAAAGAACCCCGGCGGCGGCCTCGCGCTCGCAGGCGGCTACATCGTCGGTCGCGCAGACCTCATAGAAATGATATCATACAGAATGACTTCACCGGGCATCGGCAAGGAATGCGGCCTGATGTTCGGACAGAGCAGGAGCATGCTCCAGGGTCTTTTCATGGCGCCTTCAGTAGTAAACGGAGCCATAAAGGGTGCAATGCTGTGCGCAGCGCTCTTCAAGCGCCTCGGCTACGAAGTATGCCCTGAAGTTGACGACACGCGCAGCGACATAATCCAGTCAGTAAAGCTCAACTCACCTGAAGCGATGGTAGCATTCTGCAAGGGCATCCAGAGCGCGGCGCCTGTAGATTCCTTCGTAACGCCTGAACCGTGGGCGATGCCGGGATACGACGACGAGGTCGTAATGGCAGCCGGAGCATTCGTACAGGGCTCATCGATAGAGCTTTCAGCCGACGGTCCGATCCGCGAGCCTTATATAGTTTACTTCCAGGGCGGCCTCACATACGAGCACTCAAAATTCGGAGTTATCAAGGCAGCACAGGAAATGTACGACCAGCATTTATTCGAAATAAAATAAATCAATAAATAATTTCTGTCCCTGCATGCGTCACCGCATCAACAGGATGTGAAATATAAAAAGAACAAAATAAGCGGGAAACACGTTTTACAGTTATCTTTAAATAACTTGAATACGCGTTTCCCGCTTTTATTTTTTAATATGATCATGTGCGCGCCGGGCGCGCGGCGTCTTACGATCAGTTATTCGAGACAGCAGAGTATTCCGTTCTCCGCTGTAACTTCAACGGTCTGCAGCCTTGCATCAGGCGCGCTGCCGCACGCGTGCAGTATGAAACCGCGTCCGTCCTCTGTATTTTTAAGAACGCCGTCAAACGGATCGTTGCCGTACTCTATGTTTATATTTGCAAGCTTTACAAGCTCGTCAGTCACGACAAGATAGAGTGGGGAAGCATCTGTGCCGTCTATCACAGCGTAAGTCAGATAATTTCTTTCCTCCTCGAGCCTGTCAGTCACGACCTTGTCATCACCCGAAACAGGCGCGTATGTGCCTGCAGCCTTGTCAAATCTGAACGCAGTACGCTTTTCTCTGAATATTTCCGCGCATTCGGGCGCTGCTCCTGTCTTTTCGAGTATTAAAGAAGCAATATGTTTTTTGTTGAAATCAGCCATTAGAGTTTACTTCCTTTCCGATTAATATTACACAAAACATATGTACATTTTATCGCAAATGCAAATTTCTGTAAAGGTCGGTGACGATCATTCCTTAAGAAAAGCTTAATTAATAAGTTGAGCAGTTTATATTGTTTTGGATACCGACATTATGGTAATATATTGAATGCGTTTATTGCACAGCAACAGGTAAAATACAACAGAAAGAGGACGCGCACTGCGCGGTTTGGCACTAATGAAAAATGAAGAAATAAAAAGCGCCGATGGGCTGAAATACAGGATCCTCGCGATCGTCGAGCTGCTTTTCATCCTGGGCATCGTCATAGGAATACCGGCATATCTGATATTCATACACCCGGAGATATGGCATAATTTCAAGTCTATAGAAGCGTTTGAAGCGTTTATGGACAGGCATCAGGACAAAAGCATACCGATATATATCGGCTGCCAGATAATACAGGTCATAGTAACTGTACTGCCCGGACAGGTCATACAGATAGCCGGAGGATATTTTTACGGATTTCTGATGGCGCTGCTGCTGTCAGTCGTCGGAATAGCTGTCGGGTCGGGGATAGCGTTCATGATAGCGCGCAAGCTCGGTCAGCGTCCGATGGCGCTTATATTCGGCGAACAGAGATTTATAAAATACAAAGAAATGCTCGATACAAAAAAAGCTCATATGATAATATTCCTGCTTTATCTGATACCGGGACTCCCGAAGGACATGGTCGCATACGCAGCCGGTGTGTCACGCATGAATTTTACAATGTTTATCGTGCTCTCGATGGCAGGCAGATTCCCGTCTATGGCGGCGTCGCTGCTGATGGGAGAGATGCTTGAGAGCCGCAGCTACGTTGGCGCAGTCATACTCGCAGTCGTTGTAGTCGCAATATGCATCGTCTGTTTTATAAAAAGGAATGCGCTCATGGGGCTGGCTGACGTATACTACGAAAAGCTCAACAAAAAGAACAAATGATTCTTTTGATTCTCTGCATGGCCGCACATCCTGCTTTACCGTAAACATATTAAGTGAACATCTGTTGAAAATTTCATAATAAGTTTTATAACAGCTCTGAGAA
>CAVGTL010000161.1:0-6107 GCA_963632005.1 Succinivibrio sp. | reverse complement strand
GCGTATGCCTGCTGTATCTATAAGGGTATACTTCTGGCCGTTATGCTCGAACGGTGAGTCGATAGCGTCGCGCGTCGTGCCCGCGATATTGCTGACTATCATCCTTTCCTCGCCTATGAGCGCGTTCACAAGCGATGATTTGCCTACGTTCGGCTTGCCTATTATGGCTATCTTTATATCCTCGTCCTCTTCACCTTCTCCGCTTCCCTCAGGGAACTCTTCTATTATACGGTCAAGTAGGTCGCCGAGGTTGAGCATGTTTGCCGCTGAGATAGGAATAGGCTCTCCGAGACCGAGCTCGTAAAAATCATAGAAATCATCCGGCAGCTTCGGTGAGTCTACTTTGTTTACGCATAATATAACGTTTCTGCCTGTCTTCATCAGCATTTCGCCGACCTCGCGGTCAGCGGCGGTAAGTCCTGCCTTACCGTCTACGATAAATACTATAGCGTCTGCCGTGTCTATGGCGATCTCTGCCTGTGCTCTCATCTGTGAGAGTATTATATCGTCTGTATCAGGCTCTATACCGCCTGTGTCTATCAGAACGAACGGTATGCCGTTCCACTCTGACTCGGCGTATATCCTGTCTCTTGTAACGCCCGGCGTATCTTCTACGATCGCTACCTTGCGTCCTACTATCTTATTAAAAAGAGTCGATTTGCCGACGTTCGGCCGGCCGACTACTGCAACTATAGGTTTACTCATTTATTATACCATCCTGTTTATTGTTTCCTGATACTTTGCTAATTTCCGAACAGCGCTTCCGCAAATGCTTCCGGATCGAATTCCTGCAGGTCGTCCATACCCTCGCCTACGCCGATGAATTTAACAGGAACGTCAAACTGATCTGCGAGCGTTATGACTATGCCGCCCTTTGCCGTACCATCGAGCTTTGTAAGTATTATGCCTGTGAGAGCGGCTGTTTCGCCGAACTCCTTAGCCTGTGATATAGCGTTCTTTCCTGTAGCCGCGTCGAGTACGAGAAGTGTTTCCTTCGTTGCTTCAGGGTATTCGCGCTCTATTACCTTGTTCATCTTTTCGAGCTCGTTCATCAGGTTTCTCTTGTTCTGCAGGCGGCCTGCCGTATCACATATGAGAACGTCTATATTCCTTGCCTTTGCCGCCTGTATAGCGTCATATATGACTGCTGACGGGTCAGCGCCTTCCTGATGCTTTATTACGGGAACGCCTGCGCGTTCGCCCCATATCTCGAGCTGTTCTATTGCTGCCGCTCTGAATGTGTCGCCTGCGGCAAACATTACGGAACGACCCTGTTCCTTAAGCATGTGGGCTATCTTACCCATTGAAGTCGTCTTGCCTGCGCCGTTTACACCGATCATGAGTATAACGAGCGGGTATTCTTCAGACAGCTTCATGCCTTCTTCTCTCGTTATAAGGTCAGAGATTATCTTTTCTATCTGAGATTTAACGGCTTCAGGCGTTGAGAGCTTTTCTGTTTTTATGTCGCTTCTGAGCTGCGTTATTATCTTTTCTGTAGTATCCATGCCTATGTCAGAGAGTATGAGTGCTTCCTCAAGCTCCTCGAGCATGTCTTCGTCTATGGCAGGTCTCTGAAAGATGACGTCCTCGATCTTGCTGACCATCTCATCTTTTGTCTTTGTGAGGCCTTCCTTAAGCTTTGTAAAAAAGGATTTTTTTTCTCCAAATGCCATTACTGTTTTTCCTCCCATTCTGCCGCGTCTGAAAGTCTGAGCGACAGGATATTTGAAATGCCCTTTTCAGGCATCGTTATACCGTAAAGCACGTCAGCGTGCTCCATAGTTACCTTCTGGTGCGTTACCAGAACGAACTGTATGCCTTCAAAATTTTCGAGATATTTTGCGAACCTGTCTATGTTAGCCTCGTCTAACGCAGCTTCCACCTCATCAAGTATGCAGAAAGGCGTCGGCTTCGTTTTAAGAACTGCAAACATGAGTGCTATAGCTGTCATAGTTTTTTCGCCGCCTGACAGCAGGTTCATGTTCTGCAGCTTCTTTCCCGGCGGCTGAGCCGCTATTTCTATTACTGCTTCAAGCGGATCGTCGCTGTTTTCCATGTGGAGCTCTGCCTTGCCGCCGCCGAAAAGCTCGGCGAATATGGACTTGAAGTTCATGTTTACTGCGGCGAAGCTGCTTCTGAAAGCAGTTTTTATCTTTACGTCAGTGTCTTCTATGATCTTGTTCAGCGAATTCATCGCCTCGTCAAGATCCTTTTTCTGAGCCGTAAGGAACTCGTATCTTTCTTTTACCTGAGCGTATTCTTCTATCGCACTCATGTTTACATCTCCGAGATTTCTGAGCGCTATCTTCAGGCGACGTGATTCCTTCTGGCCTTCGCTCAGATCAAATACAGTCTTTTTAAGCTCTGCTGCCTCTGCATATGTTATTTCAAATTCTTCTGTTATGCGGTTCTTCCAGGCCTCCATCTTGTTCTGCAGCGAATCTGTCTTTGATGCTATCTCATTCTGTGAGGCACGGAGTCCGTAAAGTGTTTTATCTACGCTTTCCTTATCTGTCCTGAGCTTTTCTATATCAGCGTCTGCCTTTATCTTTGCCTGCTTTATCAGCTCAAGCTTTTCATTATGTGCTGTAAATGCGGATTCTCTTACTTTTATTTCATCCTTACTGTGCGCTATCTCACTCTCGAGAGCTTCCTGACCTGCAGCAGCTTCACGCTCTGCAGCCTCCTTCTGCGCGTATTCTTCTCTGAAGCCGTTTATACGGCGTTCGCAGCCTTCTGTAAGAGCTGCAGTAGCTGCCATATCATTCTTTACAGATTCCATTTTTATCCTGAGTTCTGTAAGCTTTTCAAGGAGCTCATCGAGCTTTTTCTGGCGGTCAGAATTCTGAACTGCTATATCCTCTGCACTCTGTTTAAGCGCCTCGGCGCTTGCTTCAGCTATTGCCTTTTCCTTTTCAAGCTCAGATATGCGGACTGCATTTTTATTGAGCTCAGAGCTTATCCTTTCGAATTCCCTCTTTGCTCTTCCTACGCTTTCATTATAATTGTCAGCTTTTTCCCTGAGAGCGTCCGCTTCATTTTCAGAATTTATTATTTCTATCTCTGCATTACGGCAGCGCTCTTCTGACTCTTCAACAGATTTTTTGAGTATTGCTTCGTTTTCTGCAGCGTTTTTCATAATGCTCTCAGCGCTGTTTTTATCCTTCTCAAGCTGATAAACAGCCTTCTGGACTTCGTTGAGCCTGTTTTTACGTTCGAGTATGCCTGCGCTGCTGTTTTTCTGTGAACCGCCCGTTATCGCGCCTGAAGGATTTATGAACTCGCCTTCGAGCGTGACATAACGGAAGCTGCCGTATTTCTTTGATATTCTGAGAGCATCGTCGAGACCCTTTACTACTGCTATGCCTCCGAGCAGATATTCCATAACTTTTGAATATTCTGCATCATAAGTTATGCAGTCGGCTGCCATTCCTATGAATCCATGTTCATCGTCAAGTCCGTTTTCATGCCTTCTCTGTGAAACGCGCATACTTTCTACCGGCAGGAATGTCAGTCTGCCTGCGCGCTTTGTCTTGAGCACTCTTATTGCGCTGCTCGCACTCTCGTCATCACGGCAGACGATATTCTGCATGCGGGCTCCAAGTGCAGTATCTATAGCTACTTCATATCCGCGAGGTACTGTTATGAGATCGCCGACAGTTCCGTAAAGGCCTTTAAGATGCGACTCGCCCATGATGAGCTTTACAGCGTAGTTATATCCCTCATATGAATTTTCAAGCTGCTCGAGCATTTCCTTTCTTGTGAGCGCATCGTTCAAGCTTGAAAGTGCCATACTATGGTCTTTTTCAGCAGCTTTTCGTTTGGCTGCGAGGTCATCTCGTTCCTTAACAAAGCCTGCAAGTCTTATCTTTTCGGCGTGAAGGCTCTGCTTAAGATTTTCCAGCTTCCTTAAAGAAGCCTTCAGATCAGCTTCATAAGACGGCTCTGCAGTAAGGTCTACGCCGCTTGCAGAAACAGCAGACAAACGTTCTTCAAGAGTAGCTCTTATCTGCTTAAGGCCGGATATTTCAGCGCCTTTAGCTGATGCCTGCATGCTTACCTCATAAAGCCTGTCTCTGTCAGAATTGAACATATCGTTCTTTTCTCTGAGCTCAGCGGCTGCGCGGTCGTACTGTGACGAAATATCATTTATGTCAGACGATAATTTTTCTCCCTGCTTAACAAGGCTTTCTGTCTGCTGCTGAAGCTGTCTGAGCTCCGCCTGCTCATGAGACATTTTCTCGCTTATGCGGAGCATTTCATCCTTATATATCCTGCCGTTAGTTTTAAGAGCATTTATTTTTTCATTATTTACTTTTACATTATTTCTGAGTTCATCGAGGTCAGAATTGAACTTCATTATGAACTCACGCACTTCCATATCCTGAGCGTCAAGTTCATCAAGATGCTGCTTTCCTGAAGCTATATCCTGCTCTATTGAGGCGCGCCTGCTGTCACACTCGGCTATCTGATAACCTAACTGATCTGCATCTCTGTTCAGCAGTTCAGCCTGCTTTTCTGACTGCTCTATGTTTTTCAGTATTACGTTTATTTCGTTTTCACGGTATTTTTCATTCAGCTCTATATATGACCTTGCGCGGTCAGATGCATCTTTCAGCGGCTCTACACGTTCTCCGAGCTCGTTTATGATATCATTTACTCTTTCCAGGTTGGCTGAAGTTGCAGTCAGCTTTCGTTCCGCTTCTGCTTTTTTGGACCTGTACTTTACTATTCCGGCAGCTTCTTCAAATATTTCACGTCTGCTTTCCGGCCTGCCGCTTATTATTTCGGATATCTTTCCCTGACCTATGATGGAATATCCGTCAACTCCTATGCCTGTATCCATTATGAGCTCACGTATATCCCTCAGACGGCACTGTGAGCCGTTTATCAGATACTCACTTTCACCTGAACGGTACATGCGTCTTGTTATAGACACCTCATCAAAATCAACAGGCAGACTGTGGTCTGTATTATCGATGACAAGGCTTACCTCTGCCATGCCCTTTGATTTTCTTTTATCCGTTCCGGCAAATATTACCTCGTCCATCTTTCCGCCGCGCAGCATTTTAGGGCTCTGTTCGCCCAGCACCCAGCGCAGCGCGTCAGATATATTGCTCTTGCCTGAACCGTTTGGTCCTACAACGCATGTTATTCCTCTGTCAAACTCTATAGTTACCGGATCTGCAAATGACTTGAAGCCCTGCAAACTTAATTTTTTAAAATACACTTTTTATTCTCCTGTAAACAGAAAGCCGGTCATACTTAAAACTATGCCGACTGCTTACTTCTTTAATATCTTCTCAAGCGCTTCTTTTGCGGCGTTCTGCTCCGCCTGCTTCTTTGTGCTCCCCGCTCCGCGCCCTGCGACAGCGTCATCTATGCGAAGGACTGCAAAAAATGTCTTATCATGGTCAGGCCCTTTTTCTCCTTCTATCCTGTATGATATATGCGGATTTCCGGAGGATTGCAGATATTCCTGGAGCGCTGTCTTGTAGTCATGCTTGAGTTTTCCTTCCAGCGCGTCTTCTATTATGTCGTCAAAAAGTTTAACGACTACTGATCTTACGCTCTCCCAGCCGCTGTCGAGATATATTGCGCCAAGCATCGCTTCGACTGCATCAGCTACGAGCGACCTTTTCTTTCTCTTTACGCCTGATGTCTCTTCACCATGCCCCATGCGGATGTAATCTGTAAGATGAAGATCCTCTGCTTTGCGAAGGAGCGATTCCTCGCATACTACTGCAGCGCGCAGCTTGCTGAGGTCACCCTCTTCATTTTCGGAAAGCCTGTAATACATTACCTCCGCTATCACAGCATCGAGAACAGCGTCTCCGAGAAACTCAAGACGCTCATTGTTCTCGCTGTATTTCAGCTTGTGCTCATAACAGTAGGAGCTGTGCGTAAGCGCATTCTGAAGCAGAGCTATATCTCTGAATTCATATCCTATGAGCCCACACAGCTTGTTATAATCAGGATCTTTCACGTTACTCAGCGTCCTTCCTGTTTTCAGCATCTGCTGCTTCGTCAGCGCCTGCTGCTTCAGAAGCTTCAGCAGCCTCATTTTCGTTAAGCTCTGCAACAGCCCTGCTTATTATGCCTACTAC
>CAVGTL010000160.1:0-6160 GCA_963632005.1 Succinivibrio sp. | reverse complement strand
ATAACAGAATACTGGAAAAAACAGACCGGGCTCGCAGATAAAATTTCTGAAAGTCCGGTCTTTTTTGTTGATTTCAAATCATAAAGAAGTAATAAAAATATATAAAATCTGTAATCGATATGTTAATATAGATATTGTCCGTGTGACAAAACACAATAGAAAAAGAGAGTTTATGAAAGATAAGTTATGGAAGATACTGTAATTAAAGATAAGAAAAATATCGTAATAGCCGGCATAGGCCTCGGAAACCCGGAAACGGCCACACTGCAGGTAATAAACGCAATAAACGCAGCTGACGTCATAATAGGCGCGGCGCGCATGATAGAGCCGTTCGCGGCAGAAGGCAAAAAGCTCATAAGCGAGTACCGCGCAGATAAAATAGCGGAGATAATAGATGCAGAGGAAGCGGAGCATTTCGCGGTCCTCGTATCGGGAGACCCGGGACTTTACAGCGGAGCACCGGCTATAGCAGAAGCGCTTGCAAAGTACGAGCCGAGAGTGCTCCCCGGCGTATCGTCGCTGTCATACATGTGCAGCGCAGTAGGCCAGGCATGGAATGACGCAGAGGTAATAAGCGCGCACGGACGCAGCATAAACATAGCGTCTGAGGTCAGACGCAACAAGAAAACATTCGTGCTGACAGATGGAAATATTTCCCGACTTTTACATACACTCAGAGAGTATGGCTTCGGCTGTCTGCCTGTTTACATAGGAGAGCGCCTGTCATACCCTGAGGAGACTATAATCTCCGGTACTGTAGACGAGCTTGCAGACGGCGAGTACGACAAGCTCGCTGTAATGCTCGTAGTGAACGAAAAAGCAGACGAGCGCATACTTGCAGGCATAGCAGACGAGAAATTTGAGCGCGGAAACGTTCCGATGACAAAAAGAGAAGTCAGAGCCGTAACTATGTCGGCGCTCAAGATACAGCCTGAAAGCATCGTCTATGACATAGGCGCCGGAACGGGTTCAGTATCGATAGAAGCAGCCATGGCAGCCTACAGAGGAACAGTGTACGGCATAGAGGTAAATCCCGAGGCGATAGATCTGCTGCAGAAAAACGCACATGCTATGGCAGTAGATAATATAATCCCGGTCACAGGCAGCGCTCCTGAGGCGCTCGAAGAGCTCCCTGCTCCTGATTTCGTGTTCGTAGGCGGCTCAAACGGCATGCTCGAGGGCATAATAGACGCACTTGTCGAAAAGAACAGAGAAGCGCGCCGTGATTTCAGACTCGTTATAAACGCAGTTTCAATGGAAACGATTGCAAAATCAGTAACGATGCTGAGCACAAAAAAAGCACTTAAAATAGAATACACGCAGATATCAGCGTCAAGGACGCGCAGCGTAGGCGAGCATAACCTGCTGCAGGCGCAGAACCCTGTGTTTATAATAAAGGCGGAATTCCGGTTCAAATAGGAGAGATATCGGAGAAACGTTTAAAGAACGAATTTGAAGAACGAATAAGTTATGACCGGAAGAGCAGTGAGCGCGCGTCACCGCGCCGGCTGCAGTGACGTGTAAAGGGGATAAATGAAAATGAATGTTTTTCTTACCGGAGATGTTCAGGTCGGAAAGTCTACAGCCATAAAAAGATTTCTTGAAAAAGAAAATGTCAGGCCGCTCGGATTTACGACGCACCTGGACAGAAGCACAGGCATACTGATGATGAAGGTCATCGGAGAGAGCGGCGAGCAGGATGTAGAAGTAGCTGCTCCGGGAGGATTTTCAAGGCCTGTTCCCGATATCGGCGCTTTTGACCGCGCAGGAAAGATGCTTACCGATATCGATACTTCAGGCTGCGACATGCTTATAATGGACGAGCTTGGCTTTATGGAAAAGGACGCACCTGTTTTCATGGCGGCAGTGCCTGCGATGCTCGACCGCGGTATACGTACGATCGGAGTACTCAGAAACAAGCCGGACGGACCGTTCTGGGATATGCTGCACGAACGTGATGATACAGTTATACTTACAGTAGATGAAGAAAACAGGGACAACATCCCTGATATAATAGCGAGGTACATGGAATGAGGGTACTTATAGCCGGTACAGGGAGCGGCAGCGGCAAAACGACTGTAACGTCAGGGCTGCTGCAGTGTCTTGTCGACAGGGGGCTTGCCGCGTCAGCGTTTAAATGCGGCCCCGACTATATAGATCCTATGTTTTATGAGCGTATAACGGGTGCGAGGGCTGGAAATCTCGACCCGTTTTTTTCTGATGAAAAAACGCTCAGATGGATAGTCAGTCAGGCTGAGGAAGAAACTGACATTTCTGTAATTGAAGGTGTCATGGGGTATTACGACGGCATAGGCTTTACGTCAGAGGCGAGCACGTTCAGCGTGGCGCGCGCCGTAAAGGCTCCTGTGATACTCGTGATAAACTGCAGAGGAATGGGCGCGTCTGTCGGCGCTGTGCTTAAGGGATTTCTCGACTGGCCTGAGATAACAGACAGCTGCATAAAAGGTGTTATTTTTAATAACATGTCCGAAAAGCTTTACGGACGCGCGGCCGAAATGGCGCAGACAATGGGCGTAAGGCCTCTTGGATACCTGCCGCGCCGCACGGCGCTCACGCTTGAGAGCCGCCACCTTGGGCTCGTTACGGCGGCTGAGATAGCTGATATAAAGGAAAAAATGAAGCTTATAGCTTCTGAAATGGAAAAAACTGTAGATATAGACGGTATAATTGGGCTTGCGGATGAAGCGCCTCGGCTGGAAGCCGCTGTGCCGGAGTGGAAAACGCGCTTTAATGAGCGCGTTTATGCGGAAGCTGCAGCTGTTTTGCGCGGTGACGCGCGCGGGATACGTATTGCATTGGCTTCGGACGATGCATTTTGTTTTACATATAAGGAAAATATTGCATTATTGCAGGAGGTCGGGTGCGATGTGATACCGTTCAGCCCGCTGAGAGACAGTGCGCTGCCGGACGGGACGGATGGGGTGATACTGAGCGGCGGTTATCCTGAGCTGCACGCGGCGGAGCTTGCGGCGAATGAGCAGATGCTTGCGGCTGTAAGGCAGTCGAGGGCTGACGGCGTGCCGATGATAGCGGAGTGCGGCGGATTTATGTACCTGCATGAGATGCTTGAAGGCGCTGACGGAAATGTTTATCGTATGGCGGGCGTCGTGCCGGGGCGGTGCTTCAGGACTGACAGGCTGGGGCGGTTTGGTTATGTGAAGCTTAAGGCGCTTGAGGGCGGTCTGCTTTGCCCGGAGGGCGCGGAGCTTAAGGCGCATGAGTTTCATTACTGGGACAGCGACTGCTGCGGGGATTCGTTTCTGGCGGTGAAGCCTGACGGGAGCCGGAGCTGGGAGTGCGGGATCATGACGGACGATATGTACGCGGGATTTCCGCATCTGTTTTATTACGATTCGCCTGAGGCAGCAATGAGGTTTGTCAGAGCCTGCGCCCTGTGCAGAGGATGAAAATGAAAGCGATGGAATATTATGTTGTTTGAAGAAATATTAAAGGAACGGATAAGCGGGATAAAGGCTGCTGATGTGCGCGCCGGGCGCGCGGCTCGGGAGCATTGGGACAGCCTGGCGAAGCCTGTTGACGGGCTCGGAAGATTTGAAGATATGGTCGTCGATATCGCGGGAGCGCGCGGGTCGGCAGATGTGAGGATAAATAAAAAGGCTGTAGTCGTTATGTGCGGCGACCACGGCGTTGTGGCTGAGGGCGTGTCGCAGACTGACAGCTCGGTGACTGTAAATGTTGCAAACGCTGTCGCTGCGGGCAGCTCTACTGTAAATATGATGGCTGCGGCTGCGGGGGCTGACGTTTTTGCTGTCGATATGGGGATAGCGGCTGGCAGGAGCGCGCTTGATGAGCGCGTTATAGATAAAAAGATACGCCGCGGCGCTGGAAATATAGCTGTGGGCGCTGCAATGAGCCGTGAAGAAGCGTGTGAGGCTGTGCTTGCCGGTATGGATATTGCTGCGATGCTGTCTGAGCGCGGCTATGATATAGCGGTCAGCGGTGAGATGGGTATAGGAAATACTACGCCTATGACGGCGATAACGTGCGCGCTTACGGGTCTTGAGCCGCAGGCGCTTACAGGGCGCGGAGCCGGGCTTTCTGATGAAGGTCTGGCGCGTAAGGTCGGCGCCGTGGAAAGGGCGCTGCGCGTGAATGGACCGGATGCTTCCGATGCGATTGATGTGCTGTCTAAGGTCGGAGGGCTTGAGATAGCCGGTATGGCAGGACTGTTTCTTGGCGGTGCGGAGCACGGTATGCCTGTCATCGTCGATGTTTCGGTATCATCGGCGGCTGCTGTGCTCGCTGTTATGATGTGTCCGGCGGCATCGGGGTATATGATCATGTCGTGCGCGGGGCGCGAGCCTGCGGCTGAGGTACTTGCTGAGATGCTTGGAAAGACGACTGTGATCGATGCTGATATGGCGCTCGGCGAGGGAACGTCGGGAGTGCTGCTGCTGCCTCTTCTTGATATGGCGCTGAGCGTTTATAATAACGGCAGAACGTTTGATGACGCAGCTATCACGGCTTATGAACGGTTCGAATCGTGAGGATGACGATATGTTCTTATTTGTAACAGGCGGTACGGCCAGCGGAAAATCCGAATATGCGGAGCAGCAGGCGGAGCGTATAGCAGCTGTCGAGGCTGCAGAGCGCGGTGAGGATGAAGCAGTAATTATATATGCCGCAACTATGAGCGACAGCAGCGCTGATTCTGTTGAGCGGATAAAGCGGCACAGAAGGAGGCGAAGCGGTAAAGGAATAAAAATACACCGAAACGGTGTATTTGATGACGCATCGTGTTCAGACGAAAAAAATGTAAAAGTAAGATATGAAACCTTTGAATGCTTTTCGATCGCTGACGCTGAACGGCTCGCAGAGTACGCAGAAGGGCGAGTAGTACTTTTCGACTGCTTTTCAGGATTTGCTGCAAATGTAATGTTTTCAGAGCCTGACGACGCCTCCGGCGACCCGCACCGGCCGCCGCGCCCTCTCGCATCCCCAAAACCAAAACAACAGGTCGCGGCCGCCCTGGAACAGACCGCAGCCGCGCTGTCGCGCCGCTGCAGCAGCCTCATCATAGTCTCAGACGTGATATTCTCAGACGGCTGCTCCTACGATAAATACACACTTGATTACATAGATGCGCTCGCCGCAGCGAGCAGAACGGCCGCCGCGGCGGCCGACACCGCAGTAGAAGTAGTCTGCGGCATACCGGTAAGATTAAAATGAAAAAACTTTTTGAACCATTTATAATAATACTTTCAGTATACACAAGAATACCGATGCCAATGGTCTACTGGAACAGCAGCAACCTGAAATATGCCTTCTGCTTCCTTCCGGTCGCAGGCCTTGTCACAGGCGCAGCACAGGCAGCATGGACCGCGCTCGTCTGCGTGGCGAGCCTTTCACCTGTTCTTGGCGCAGCAATCGCATGCGCCGTGCCGCTTCTCGTAACAGGCGGCATACACATGGACGGCTTCTCAGACACCATGGACGCCCTCAGCTCCCACGCCGAACGTCAAAAAAAGCTTGAAATAATGGACGACCCGCACATGGGCGCCTTCGGCGTCATGTGGATGATAGTCTACATGCTGCTCTGCTCGGCATCATATTATGAAATACTGTCGCACGCAGCACAGAGCAGCAGTCTGACAGCGGCAGCCGCATTGATGCTTGTCATCCCTGTCTTGTCAAGGTCAGTAACAGCATTTGCCATATCGCATATAGAGCCGTCAAAAAAGGAAGGCATGCTCTACACATTCACAAGCGCATCCGATATGAAAGCAGTAGCCACAGCCGCGATCATCGTTACTATCGCAGCATTGGCAGCAGTCGCATACATATCCGCTATATTTGCGGTTATATGTGCATGCATGATACTACTACTGTTTTTATATTTCAGAAGGATGACGCTCAAGGAATTCGGCGGCATAAGCGGCGACCTCTGCGGCTGGCTCATACAGATAAGCGAGCTGATGATGCTAATTGCCGCAGCAGTTATGGCAGATATAGATACTTTATTATTATAATTTTATGAACACAAAAAGACGCCCCGAAGGCGAGACTGCACGCAGCATCCCATTCTGTGACCGCGAACTGAAAAATTGCATTGCGGCTAAAGCCGCGCAACAGGCAGCGATGCTGCCTTCCTACGTTCACTTCGTGAACTACGCTGTCG
>CAVGTL010000159.1:1866-6243 GCA_963632005.1 Succinivibrio sp. | reverse complement strand
GGCGCGTACTGTATCCCAGGGATAGCGTATGACGCCGTTTCCGTCGTACGGGTCGTTGAACCAGCAGCCTTTTTCATCGTAGCCGACCAGGAGCATGCAGTGTTCGTTTGATACCCATGTGAATTTTTCATTAGTAAATTTTCTAACTTGTTCTGTATCGTCCGTCAGCAGCCATTCAGGACCGACTATCGGCTCTCGCATGTTTATGCATGCCCAGAATATTACGGGCATGTCGTTGTCTATGTATTCTGCGATAAGCTCTTCAAGCGGTCTGCCGCTTTCATCTACTGCTTTAAATTCGCTGATCAACTCGCCCGGTGCAGCTTCAGCGTCGGCGCGCTCGCGCGGAAATATCTGAAACGCGCGATCCAGCGCTTTTACGATAACAGGCGCGTAGCAGCCCATTCCGTCCTCTGAATACGGGTCGCCGCAGAAATATTTGCGCGGGTCGGGTCCGTATAATATCCCGTCGCTCTCCTCGAAATCTTTTATTTCAAGGCATTGGCTTATAAAATCATCGACGGTGAGTTTGTAGCCGAGATATTTCAGCAGCATTACTGTCGATACGCTTTCGCAGCCTGTAGGGTACGTGTCTTTCTGGCTTATGTACGGGGCGTTTATGAGCTTTGCGGAGCGCGGGCGCGCCGCAGGATCGTGTTCCGGGGCGCCCGCGCCTGCGGCTCTGCCGCCTGTGGGTCCGGTGACGGACGCAGTGATTACTTTATTTTTATCATTCATTTATTTGATCCTTTTGAAAAACGCGCCCGACCTTTTACGGCACAGACGCGTCAATTATTAATGTTTTAGTTTTTAGTTACTTGTATAACTTAAGCTTCTGCCGGTGCCTTTGCCGTACCTGTATCTTCCGGCTTATCCGCGTTCATTTTCTTCATTACCGTAAGGACGATGAGAAGCGCTATGATGCTGACGCCTGTTGAGAGCCACCAGATCTTGACGAGGCCTGCAAAGAGATAGCCGAATACGCAGACTATCGCTACGACTGCGGCGTACTGCATCTGAGTCGAAACGTGGTTTATGTGATTGCACTGCGCGCCTGCGGATGACATTACTGTCGTGTCTGAGATCGGTGAAATGTGGTCGCCGCATACTGCTCCTGCAAGTACAGCTGATACAGAAATTATCATCATTTCCATATTCTGTCCGGCAAACATCGGTACTACGATAGGAACGAGTATTGCGAACGTTCCCCAGCTCGTACCCGTTGAGAATGCGAGGAATATCGCTACAGCGAACATTATAGCCGGTATGATGAAGCTTGCCGATGTGTTTGCGTCAACGACGCTTCCTACGAGCTCAGCAAGACCGAGTGCGTCTGTTATGCCCTTGAGCGTCCACGCGAATATCAGGATAGTAACGGCAGGCACCATGAGCTTGAAGCCCTCAGGCAGGCTGCTTGCGTAGCTCTTAAATGAAACTACGCCGCGCGGTATGTAAAGTATGAGCATGAAAATTACAGTTATGAGCGTCGCGCATATAAGGCTGATCTCAGCATCGCAGCCTGCAAACGCGTCTACTACGTTGTCGGCTCCTCCGAGATATCCTGTGTAGATCATCGCACCTACTGCAGACGCTATGAGCACGATAACAGGCAGAACGAGGTCTATTACCTTGCCCTTTGACGATATCTCGTCCTGAGCAACGTTTTCAAATTCCTCTGCGCCGCTCGTAAAGAGGTCTCCGTTCGCAGCGTTTCTCTCGTGCTTTTTCATCAGTCCGAAATCAAAATTGCTTATGCAGATATAAAGCACCATAACGAGCGTCAGTATCGCATACAGGTTATACGGTATAGTGCGCAGGAAGAGCTGGAATCCCGTTATCCCCGCGTCCTCAGGCACGTATGAGTTTACGGCAGCCGCCCAGCTCGATATCGGCGCTATGATGCAGATAGGCGCAGCAGTCGCATCTATGATATACGCCAGCTTTGCTCTCGATATTTTAAAGCGGTCAGTTACAGGGCGCATTACAGAGCCGACTGTCAGACAGTTGAAATAATCGTCAACGAATATCAGCACGCCGAGCCCAGTAGTAGCCAGCATAGCCGTCTTTTTCTTGTGTATTTTTCTTATCGCCCAGTTTCCGTAGGCAGCCGAGCCGCCTGATTTTGTCATGAGCACTATTATCATGCCGAGCAGCACGTCGAATATCAGGATATTTATATCCATACTGTCCGTAAGTATTTCAACAAGCGCGTTCAGCGCCAGCCACGGGTGAAACCCCGTATACATAAGCGCACCGACTGCGACGCCTATGAAAAGCGAGCTGTACACTTCCTTAGTGACGAGTGCCAGCACGATCGCCAGAACAGGCGGCAACAGAGCCCACCACGTTCCGATAAAAAATGATCCGTCCATTTTCTTCTCCTTGATCCTTCTTAAATCAATGATTACTTTAAGAATTATTTAATAGATTGCAATACGTTACTATGTTACAGGATTTTCCAACGGATTACAATTGTTTTTTCATTAAAACAAGAAATAAGTTCACACATCCCTCCGCGAGCCTGCTCGCCCGCGGAATGCCAAAAGCAAAGAGGGCGGTTCGACCGCCCTCTATTAATTATCAAATTTTATTTTCATTTGGCTGCCGGGCAGCCGCAAGGATGTACTTGTATTCATTCGTTTATTGATTTTTGCATTAATGTATATGATATTAATACGTTTGCAAATAAATTTTACTTATCCTGCTTTGTCTTAACGACCGGGACAGGCTCGTCTGACACCTGATCGAGGTTGTTTATGTACTTCTTTGTTTCCTTTACGAGCACGCCGCTCAGGAGCAGGATGCCGATTACGTTCGGAACTACCATGAGGCCGTTCAGGATGTCGGCGATGTTCCATACTACGTCGAGCGATGCGACAGTGCCTACGAATGCGAATATTACGAAGAGGACCTTATAGAGCTTGATAACTCCCGGACCTACGAGATATTCAGCAGCTCTTTCGCCGTAGTACGACCAGCCGAGTATAGTTGAGAACGCAAACATTGCAAGTGCAAGAGTTATTATCGGTCTTCCTATAACAGGGATCTGAGCGAAAACAGCGAATGTCAGCACGTTTTTGTCAGCCATCGCAGCAGCGATATCAGGGTTCTTGAGAACTGAGCTTACGAGCGTGAGTCCTGTAGCCAGGCAGATGACTACCGTATCCCAGAACGTACCTGTCATAGATACGAGCGACTGTCTTACAGGGTTCTTAGTCTTTGCCGCAGCAGCTACGAGCGGCGCCGAGCCGAGACCTGATTCGTTTGAGAAAAGACCTCTCGCGCAGCCGTAACGAACAGCCTGAGCTACCATGAAGCCTGCAGTACCGCCGAAGCCCGCCTGCGGGCTGAAAGCTGACTTTACGATAAGGACGATCGCAGGGATTATGTAATCGTAATTCATTATCAGGATTATGATGCAGCCTGCTATGTATAAAACTGCCATAAGAGGAACGAGCCTCTCACATACTCTTGATATCGATTTAACTCCGCCGAGTATTACGACCGCTACGAACGCCGCGATTATTATACCCATGATCCATGCCGGTATGCCATAGTTCTGCTGGCATGCGGCCGCTATGGAATTCGACTGCGTCATGCATCCGATACCGAACGCCGCAAAAGCAGCGAATAAAGCGAAAAGGACTGCGAGCCATTTCTGACCGAGCCCGCGCTCAAGCGCGTACATAGCGCCTCCGAGCATTCTGCCGTCCTTTGACTGGACTCTGTATTTTAGTGACATGAGTGTTTCTGAATATTTCGTCGCCATGCCGAATATACCTATGAGCCACATCCACAGGATAGCGCCCGGACCGCCTGATATGATGGCCGTCGCAACGCCGACGATATTTCCCGTGCCTATAGTTGCCGCAAGCGCCGTAGTAAGTGCGCCGTACTGCGATATCTCGCCTTCTCCGTTGCCTTCATCCTTTGAAACTGACAGCTTCACGCCCTTTATGAGGTGCTTCTGTATCACACCTGTTCTTATCGTCATAAAAATATGAGTTCCTACAAGAATGACGATCATAGCCCATCCCCAGACGATGCCGTCTATCTTTGATACAATGTCAGCAAATGTCATATGAATCTCTCCTTTTAATTAACAAACAACTAAAACGATAACGTGGCGGATCCGTGCCGTTTGAATTCTGTATACAAATATACACAAATCTTTGCATACAGTTTTAAAATTAAGTACATTATGGTACAAAAGGAATGAGGTGTCAACGTATTTTTTCTGTCAAAAAGATTTAAACGAGAATTATTTTTGTTTTTAATAAATTTTCAGAATATTTTTCACTTTTACAATATAAGGCAATAACGCAGCAATAAATGCACAGACGCCCTCGCCGTCACCGGCGTACAAGGGTCGTGGGC
>CAVGTL010000159.1:0-1856 GCA_963632005.1 Succinivibrio sp. | reverse complement strand
GCCTGCCCGGCCGCGCCCCGGGCCTCCCAAAGCCCCAAAAAAACAAAAGATCCCGCATGCGGCTGAAACAAACTACATCAGCCCCATGCGGAATCCCCGTAAAAAAATGGTCGAGGTGACTGGATTCGAACCAGCGGCCCATACGTCCCGAACGTATTGCTCTACCAAACTGAGCCACACCTCGACAAGGTATTTTAATATTGTGCTGAAAAACAGCACTTAATTATTATAATACCTTACGCCCAAAAAGCAACAGTTATTTTAACATATTTTAAAAAAGATGCCATCATCTTTCCACATCTACTGCCCAGTAATTCTTGACATACATCATTATATCGCTCACAGGCACGCGCTGAAGCTCCTCATTCCTCAAATTCATGGGAGAAACGACTGCATTGCCGTTTTCTATCCCGTACCATATCAGGTAATGGTCGCTATGCGGCCAGGGACGCCGCCCCATGCGGCATATAAGCGGCTGGCCGCGGCGCAGCCGCGACAGCGCTTCCTCGTGAGCGTTTACAGCAGCCCGGTTGCTGCGCATAAATATGCTTCCATTATTTATACGGTAAATGAGCTTATTTTCCATAAAATTTTCACCTCGTATACCATATTATGCGAGATGTCCGTAATATGTGCTCATCAAAAGCTGTTTTTACATGATATTTACGGTGTCACCCGAATCAAGCAGGAAAAGTATCACCGACTCAGGCTTTTCTCCAAGAGAACGTTCTATTACCTCGCTGTAAAGCTCAAGCTGCCTCCTGTATTCCTCTCTGAGCCTTGCAAGCTCAGCTTCCTTATTTTTCCTGTTTATCCAGTCTGTCTTGTAGTCAACTACGACTATTCCCTTTTCATCTCTGAAGCAGCAGTCGATCATACCCTGTATCAGGACGTTCTCTGCAAGCGAGCCCATCATTTCTTCCTTTATTTCATCAGATGCAGCCATAGCGGCTATCTCAGCCCTGCTCTTGCGCAGCGTAAAAGGCCACTCGCGCCGTACCCACTGCGCGCCGCGCAGCCTGCTGCCGATGTCAGATGCCAGAAATGCGGCTACCTTGCGGCAGTCTACCGCCTCGGCTTCGCTTTCTGTCATGAATCCTGCTGCAGGCAGCCCAGCGACAAATTCTCTGACCTGCACTTCGTTCATCTGCTCGTCAAAAGGTATAAGCTCAAGTACCTTATGCGTTAGAGTACCGCGCGCCGCAGCCGTGATCGCAGTCTCGCCTTTCATGAATCTCGGCACGGCATAGTCTTCTTCCGCGTTATCGTTATCCTCCGCATTCGGCACTGTTTTCTGAAGCATCTCAAGCTGTAAAAGATCAGGATATATCTGTTCATCCGAGTAATTCTGCGCGCCGACAGCTAAAGTTGGCTGCGCACCTGACATCTGCCCGGTGACGGGCGCAGCGCCTCGCAGTATTTTATTAAGCTCCGATACAGCGAATTTCGACTTAGACTCGACATCCTCTGCATAAGGATATTTATATGAAAAACGTTCCGCAAGCATCGGTGCCAGATGCTCCGTGTCCTTAAATGAAGGAAATCCGTCCTTCATCTCCTGCAGGAGCGCGGATGCGCTCGCCGATTCCTCAGTCATTGCAGCAGAGAGCGTCTTTCTGCTGTGCTTTACTAGCTCCATATCGCCCTCTTTGTAATACGGAACGATCCAGTCGAGATAGCAGGCAGCGTCATCCGCGCCGCCGCGCGCTCCTGTGTAATATTTTTCCAGTTGTTCATCAAGATCTTTCATCGCGCCTGTCATTATGAGCTCGTCCATCGGACGCGTCATAGCAACGTAAAGTATCCTCATTTCCTCGGCAACGCGCTCGCGCTCCTTCTGTCGCGCTATCACACGC
>CAVGTL010000158.1:3603-6244 GCA_963632005.1 Succinivibrio sp. | reverse complement strand
GAACTTGTTGCCGTAATCTACTTTAAAGCGCCTGTCGAGCACCTCATACTCGTGTATGCGGTCCAGCCTGAATATCGTCGGGTTGTCATATTTTTTAACGTCCGGCTCGTCCTCGCTCGCGCAGCGGAACGCTATCAAATAGAAATAATACTCGGAAAACATTATGCCGACAGGCTGCACCAACCGCTCCACATCCTCATAATCGCCGTCCTTCATCTTGCTGTAGCTGAATCTCAGCAGCCTATGCTCATAGACCGCGCTGCCGAGCTCCCACATCTTATCCATAAATTTACGACCGTGATTCGGCTCTATATAGTAATATTTTTCGTTTTTTATCAACTCAGAAACGAGTTTTACATTTTTTACCGGAACACAACGCCTTACAAGCTTGTCTATTATCGGCTCCATCTCTTCCTTTACCATAGAGCGGCTCTCGAGAAGTATCTTGCAGACGGCGAATATCTCGCTGTTCGTGAGCGCTTCCTTGTCGCTGTTCACGACCATATAGCCCTTTTTATCCCTTTTGTACTCTATAGTCTCGGTCGAGCCTTCCTTTTCCTGCATGTACGTGCGTAGATCGTCTATGTCGCGCTGTATCGTCCTGTCGCTGACGCCGTAGCGCTCTGCCTCGTCGTATTTGTTTATGACCTGGCCGTCCTCAAACTTTCTGTAAAGGTCAAGCACACGCTTGAGCTGGACCATTCCGTCCTTTTTTTCTTCTTTTTTCATCTTTTTATCAGCCATGTTATGTAAACCCCGTTTTTCATCTCATCTTACATAAAGTATACCATAAATCCCGCCATCCTGCCCGCGTCACCGCGGTAACTTCCCGCGCGTGCGGGGCGCGGAAATTTACCTCTTGAATTTATATTTTCCCTTTCCGTGACCGGATACCGGCTCAATAATATCCGCCTGTACCAAATTTGAAAGAAGCTTTGAAGCGCCGGAACCCTTCAGTCCAAGAAGCTCCATAACGGCACTTCTTCCAAATACATCATCAAAACCAAACTTGTTAAAAAGTCTATGGATGTGACCTGTCGTTTTTACTGAAAAATCGCTGCCTTTTTCTGAAAGTATACTTTCAATGTCCACTTTTGAGCCTTGAATGTCCACTTTTTCATTTTCAATATCCACTTTTGTATCCTAGATATTTACTTTTTCTTCATTATTTCCCAAGTAGCCAGTCCAAAACATATTTCTGCTTTATCCCGTTATGCGACACCGGAGGGTCATTATCCATAGTCAGAAGGTACTTAGGATTATGATCCGCTATAGAATCAAGCGATGTAAGCTCACGTTTCAGCGTCGCTTCATCGCGCACAGTCAGAGATACCTGATAATATTCAACGTTTCCATCATGATCCTGCGCAACAAAATCTACTTCCTTATTTCCGATCACACCTACATATACATCATATCCGCGCCGCAGTAATTCAAGGTACACCACATTTTCCAGTATATGACCCTGATCAGCATTACGAGTTCCAAGCGCATAATATCTCAGACCTATATCCGCAATATAATACTTTTCCTGAAGCTTCAGGTAATCTCTTCCCTTTATATCATACCGCCCCGCACGATACATCAGCAGGCTTTCCGTGATACCCTCTATATAGCTTTCAACAGTATGATTTGAAATTTTACGCCCTGCGCTTGTCATGCTGTCAGCTATCTTTTTCGCTGTACACAAATTGCCGATATTATCGAACATAAATTTTAAAACGCTCTTCAGCATTGACGGGTCTTTTATCTGCTTACGCGCGACTATATCATTCAACACCACAGTATTGTAAAGACCGTCAAGATACGCATGGATATTGCGCCTGCTGTCAAGACCAACGGTATACGGAAACGAGCTGTTGTATATATAATTACGATAAAGACTTTCGACACCGACATTTTCATCAAAAGCGCTCACATACTCCTTAAATGACAAAGGCAGCATCTTAAGCTCAACATATCTCCCTGACAGTAAAGTCGCCAACTCTCCCGACATAAAATACGCATTAGAGCCCGTTATATACACATCAGCATTTTTCTTTATAAACAAGCTGTCCACTACCTTCTGATAATCAGGCACATGCTGTATCTCATCAAGAAATATATAGTTCATTTTGCCGGGCAGCATACGGTGCTTTATATATTCATACAGCCTTCTGTAATCACAGAGAGGCTCATTTTCCATATCCTCAAAATTTACCGCTATTATCTGCGACTCCTCCACGCCGTCCGCACGCAAACTTTCCTGAAAAAGATCAAACAGCGTAGACTTTCCGCACCTGCGGATACCGGACACGACCTTTATGATCTGCCTGTCCTTCCAGTCCATAAGAAACTCCATATATTGCGGTCTCTGGATCATTCCATTCATTATTAAATCCCTCCATACAACGTATCGCCGGATGCACGCATAAAAAGATTCCGATGCTAATACTCACGACTTTAAAGCATTTCTTTTATATGTTGGAATTATTTTACCACAAATAATATTTTTTATACATAGTTGGAATTATATTTCCAACTATTAGATTTATTATCTGCCCGCGTCACCGCGGTAGCTTCCCGCGCGTCGAGAGCGCGGAATTTTACTTTTTAAATTTATATTTTCCTTTTCCGTGACCGGATACCGGCTCAATAATAT
>CAVGTL010000158.1:0-3593 GCA_963632005.1 Succinivibrio sp. | reverse complement strand
ATATCCACTTTTCGGTCTTGAATGTCCACTTTTTCATTCTCAATATCCACTTTTATATCCCCAATGTCCACTTTTTCTTCATTCAAAAGTCCACTTATATGAAGATCTCGATTGTGAAGCTCATTTTTCTCGTTCAAAAGCAGATTTCTGAGAAACGCTTCAAGATATTCTGTTGTTTCGTAAATACCTTTTTGCAGATTCGTGTAGTTTGCACGAACAAGCGCATTTCTGAAATACCATGCATTTTCCGCAAAAATATCGTTGGTTGCAGAGAATCCAAGTGTCCTCAGATATTTGATGAAGAACACTGCTGTTGTTCTCGTATTGCCTTCCCCGAAAATATGGATCTGCCATAATCTCGAAACGAATACTGCAAGATGATGGATAATTTCGTCCATTGCAAGCCCTTTATAACTGAAATCTTTCTCCTGTGAAAAATCATATTCAAGTGTCGCTCTCAGCTCAGAAGCGCTACCGTACATAACAGTTGCCCCATCAAGTACCCATTCTTTTTTTGTGATATTATAATCTCTGATCTTTCCGGCATGTTTATAAATGCCATTAAAGAGTTTGCGGTGGATAGAGATATACTCATTAGGCGAAAACGAGAATGCTGCTTCGGAAAGGATCTCCGCGATACGGGAAGAAACCTTATCTGCTTCTTCAGTACGTTCGCCATCAAACAAATGAACCGGCCTTTCTTCATAGTAGCTGTTGATAAGGCTCTGCGCTTCCTTCATCGTGATCTTGCCCTCAATATTCTGAATGGCAGTATCTATCAAATATTCAGATGGCTTGAGCCCGTCCACCGCCTGAAGTCCGATCGCTGTGCTCCAGGCATAACCCTTATAAGCCTTATCCGGTTCCGACTCCCTCAAATATTCCTTAAACGGGTCTTTTTCCATATCCGTTACCTCGCTTTATCTGATTATATCATGAAAACGCATTTTTAATAATTGCTACTTCAACGCATCCTTCAAAATATCCCCCAAACTATACGTCATAGTCTCAGGCGGTTTAAATGCTTCGATCAGGGGCGCGGTGAGCTTTTCGAACTGTTCTTTGTCCTGGGCTATCTGAAATATGCGGGCTGTGTTGCGGGCGTCGCAAAGGGCGTCGTGCTGTTGGCCGCTGAATTTCATGCCTACGGAGCCGACGGCCGTGCTGAGCGACAGGGCGCTGCTGCAGCCGAGTAGGTCAGAGTACTCCTGCTGGTAGTCGATCCAGTTGTGGATGATCCAGTCTGTTTCGGGATGGTCCGCGCCGAATCCCTTTACTTTCATTTCATTTAAGAGCTGTATAAGGTCGCTCTCGCTCCATGCGAATACCTCGTAATTACGAGGGCCGGCCAGGCCGGCGCACCAGTCAGCGAATTCGTTGTAGACTTCTTCTATCGACCTGGCGTCGGCGACGTTTTCATATGTTATTTCAGTCACCCGCGCGCAGCCGCCGCTTATGCAGTCGTTGTACTTCGGACGCGCGTATTCGCAAAACGCGCCGACTTCGTTATATTCCTCGTCGAGCATGACCGCGCCTATCTGGACGATCTCGTTTGCGCACTCGCGTCTGACCTTCTTGTACTGCCTGTCTACCTCGTTCATTTCAAAATCAATAAATACATAATTCATCGTAACGTTCTCCTCATACAGTAACTTCTCCTGAATATTTTAAAGCGGCGCACATCCCTCAACAAGTCCGCTATCTGTATTCCATGTCTCCTATTATACCGTTTTTGTTGGACAGGATATGTCTTTATGTGAGATAATTACGATTTATTTTTTGCTCTTTTGCTCATATAATCGCTGAACGATGCAGAAGTCCGGAACCGCATTGGCTCCGGACTCAGTCAAGTAAAATATAGTTAGGAGGATAACTATGAGTTGCGGTACTGTTACCGCTGTATACGGCTCAAACAGCCGTATATGTAAATATTAAAACCAGACAAGGTCTGCAAATGATAAGTTAAAGTCAATTTAAAGAAAGGAGAATAAGCCTGCAGCCTTTTGCCTGATTTGTTCATATTGGGGGGGATGCGGCCGGAGGCAGTATATTAAATAAATGCTGAGGCTTTTTAATTATCCTGACTGCATAATGCCTCGTGTGATCCAAAACCCTTTTTTCCCTTACTGTCCGTTCCGGACCGCATCAACAATTACAGTATACGGATTTACATAGACACATTATGTCTATATAAAATATTTTTCTGAAAAATTTTCAAAAGGATACTGCACGAATGCTGCAATACCGCAATGCATCAAAAATAAAATATCCCCCGAAGCTGCGCGCGTCACCGCGCCCGTTCACACGTTGATGCTGCCTCGAAGGATATTTCTTATGTTTTTGGGTTATGCTAAAACGCTGACACGCCGACAGCTATTTCAGGCCTTTTACAAGCTCTATAACTGCTGACTTTGCGAGGCCTGCGCCGCTGATGTCTATGGCGTATGAATATTCGCCGTCAGTCCATGTTGCTACATTAACTTTGCCGTCGCTGCCCTTTAAAGTCACGCTCACGCTGCCGATCTTTTCTGTTGCAGTTTCTTTATAAGTATTATAGTCGCCGCTGATGTCGTCCTTGCCGATGCCCTTTCTGAAGAGGATCTCTGCTGACTTGTCGCTGCCTGCTGTATATGACGCCTGAATGAGCTCGCCCTTGATGGCGCTTACAGTGTCGAGGCTGTAGCCCGCAGGGATATTCGCCGGAACTGTGAACTGTATGCCCGAAGCAGCCGCTGCGTCAGCAATGTTCTCATACTCAGCGAACGGATTAGGGATCTGCGTGTTTTCGCCGTCGCCTGCCTTAGTGTTTATAGTGATCGTACTTCCGTCTACATTAAACATGCCCTCGACATTTCCCATGAGGACTTCAAATATCTGCAGCGGCACGTAAGTCCTGTTGTCAACGATCTGAGGAGCCGCGCCGAGCGAGAACGGACCTGTTGCCCCTGACAGGCCTTCCACGCTTGTAGTCGCTGAATACTCATCCTTTCCTATTGTAACAGTAGTGTGCATCTGGCCGTCGTCAACGAACGCGCTGCGGTCCTTCCAGTCTACCTTGAATCCAAGCGCTTCCGAGATGGCTCTGAGCGGTACCATCAGGACTGTGTTTCCTTTAGCGTCCTTTTCAGCGAAGAGCTTCTGACTTCCAAGGTCGAGCGTCTTGCCGTTTATCGCTATCTTGTAATTTTCAGGCGCTTCAGATATCACCATCACCCCGTCGTCAGCAGAAGGCGCAGGCGCTATCACCATTGGCATGTCGCCGTCATCCTGCTGTGCATAGACCATACCGTCCGCAGGCACGCTGTTTACCTCTGAGCCCGCATAAACGTTTGCTGCCATTGCTGTGATCATCATTGCAGCCATTGCTGCGCATATAACTTTCTTCTTCATTGTTCCAATACTCCTTTTCAAATTTCTATACTTTTTAGAAAATACAGGACGCCTGTTGTTGCCTGCGAAATATACGTGACGCTTGAAGCCCTGCCCGTATCTCTGATACGGCGCGCAGGCCTCATACAGAAATTGCGCAGCTTTAGCTGCAATGCAATTTTTCAGTTCGTGTACAGGGAACTTCAACTACGCTTACCCGTATA
>CAVGTL010000157.1:0-6245 GCA_963632005.1 Succinivibrio sp. | reverse complement strand
GCTACATAGAGTATCCTCATTTCCTCGGCAACGCGCTCGCGCTCCTTCTGACGCGCTATCACGCGCTGCGTCACTGTACGCGACATACAATGCCTGTCAGGGTCGGAATACTGCAGTCCGAGGCCGAGATCCTTATGCATTATCACGCGGCTCGTATTCTTATCGCGGTTAAATCGGCGGCCCAGCCCCGCCAGTATCACTATCGGGAATTCCAGCCCTTTGCTCTTATGGATAGTCATTATCCTTATCATCTGCTCGCCGGTATCTGCCTGCAACGACTGGCCTATCTGGACGTTTCCGTCATTCATCGCTTCTACGTAACGCAGAAACGCGAAAAGACCCTTAGTCTGCGATGAAGAAAAATCTACGGCCTTATCGACAAGCGAGCGCAGATTTGCCGCGCGCCTGTCGCCGCCCGGAAGCGCAGTCACGTAGTCGAGATAATATGTCTCCTGCATAAGCTTCCACAGGAACGTTTCAAGCGGCATAAAGCGCGCCCACTCGCGCCACCTGTCAAGCTTCATACAGGCCTCTCTGCAGCGGTCTGCAACGCGCTGCATCTCAGACGGCATATCCGTATAATTTACCGTATCGCTGCCGCTGTCGTCTGCTCCATCCGCCTCCGCTGCCGACTCTGTCGAATCATAGCCGTTCTCATGCGCCTCCGCCACAGCCGCCAGCCGCGTAAACGCTTCATTATATGCGACCGTCCTGTCAAAAAGTCTTATCGCTATCAGCTCGTCGGTGCTGAACCCGAATATCGGCGAGTAGAGCACGCTGAGCAGCGGTATGTCGCTGCGCCTGTTGTCTATAACGCGCAGCAGATTCATAAAAACTTCTATCTCGACAGTCTCGAAATACCCTTCGCCCGCTTCGACATACGCAGGCAGTCCGACTTCCTTCAGAGCCGACGCATACACGTCAGACTGTCCTTTAACGCCGCGCAGCAGTATCACTATGTCGTTCAGTCCGACATTTCTCACGCATCCGGCCTTGCTGTCGTATATCTCAGTCCCGACGCGCGACGCGGCGATCTCTGCGACGACCCTCGCTTCAAGCTCAGTCTTCTGCATCTCAAGTATCTCATCATCTATTTCGCCGTTTTCGTAATTTCCATTATTTACTAATAAAGCAGCATTAATGCCTGTTGCTCCGGGAGCCCCGCCGCCCGGCGGCGCAGTTATGTCATCATTATCTGCAGCACCATCCGGCTTGCTCGTGTCTATAAGATGCAGCGATGTCCTCCTGTCGAGCGGACCCTCGTAATCGCCGCCCATGTGCAGCTCCGCGTCCTCATCGTAATCTATGCCTCCTGTATCGCGGTTCATTATATTCCTGAAAACAGCGTTTACAGACTTTATCACATTACCTTTGCTTCGGAAGTTCCTGTTGAGGTCTATCCTCATTCCCGGGCGCGTACCATCGCGGAAATCGTTGTATTTATCAATGAATATTTCAGGCTCCGCCAGACGGAATTTATATATGCTCTGCTTCACGTCGCCTACCATGTAGACATTGTCGCCGCGGCTTATGCTCTGTATCAGCGTCTCCTGTATGATGCTGCTGTCCTGATACTCGTCAACGAATATAACGTCAAAATGCTTTCTGTACTCGTCGGCAATCTCCTTATTTCCCAGTATTTCCAGGGCAACATGCTCTATATCGTTAAAATCGAGCATATTACGCTCGCGCTTTTTCTCAGTAAAGCGTTCATGGAAATCTCTTACAAGATCCTCAAGATAACGCGCCGCTTCGTAAGTATCGCGCACACGTTCAACAGCATCCTCGAGTGAAACAGAATACTGTTCGTTGTTAAGCTCCTTTATTATCTTCTTCACGGAATCACGCTTAGACGCAACGAGATCCTTTACTTCGGCGTAAGCTTCCTTATCATCCTTAGAAGCTCGGAACGTCTGGAACTTCATTGCGAGAGCCGCCTTCAGCTCTGTATCCGAGCTGTTCTCCGCAGCATCGATCATAGCTGAAAGTCCGTCCATATCGAGCTGAGCTTTCGGCGCAATACTCGGCATATCGGCTATGATATCGCACACAGACTCGTATATCGCTGCAGCGCGCTTCAGCGCCTTTACAGTCTCACTGCGCATCGCAGCATAAACAGGCGATGCTTCAAATTCGCTTATATCGTTTTTTATCGCGTCCACTGCGTCAGCCAGCCAGCCGAACGGGTCAGGCATAGACATGATGAATCTGTACACTTCCTGTATCATCAGGCGCACGTTTTCCTCACTCCGTACATCGGCATACATCCTGAGGAATTCAGTAAATATCAGCGATACCGCCGGTCGTCCGTCCCCTCCGGCAGCTATTTTCCTACTTACATTTTTTTCCTCTGCAGTGCTTTCAGCGGCGCTTCCAATCATATCAAACATGCTAAGCTGAAGTTCATCCGCTGCCTTTCTTATTTCAGCATGTAAAGCATCGCCCTCGTCAAAGTCTCCGCCGCCGTCGCTTTCCTCAAATCTTGATTCAATAAGCTCGTCAAGCGCTTCCTCTATCATCACGGCGCGTCTGCTCTCATCGCATATCCCGAAATTCTGATTTATGTCAGTCAGGTAAAAATACCTGCGTATGATCCCCATGGAAAACTTGTGAAACGTGCTTATATCAGCCACCCTCGCACGGCGTATCTGGGCGCGCAGGCGCGCGGCATCCTCAGGCGATCCATTTGCGGATTCATCGTTTAAAGCCTTATCATTTAAAGCCTTTTTAAGCGCCTTTATTATTTTTTCCTTCATTTCGGCGGCAGCCGCATTACTGAACGTAACGATCAGCATATTGTCGACCGATATTCCTTCATTTATAATAAGCCTCTTTATGCGCTCAGTCAGCACCGCCGTCTTGCCTGAGCCTGCGGCCGCTGACACCAGTATGTCGCTGCCTGCAGCGCTTATAGCCTGCTCCTGCTGTTCCGTCCATTTCATAGCTTTCATCTTTACCCCGAACCTCGCTTTCCCGTCTGAAAATTACTTATCATTTTACCATATTCCCGCGCCCTTTGCACACAGGCGCTCAGTCTGATATAATCGTACTCATGGATAAAGACCGCCTGACCGCGGTCGCCTTATCGCTCTGCCCGCTGCGGCAGATCCACTTGTTAAATACTGTAATTACAAAATATTAAAAAAGGAACTAAAATGACTACAACATTAATAATCTTAGACGGCTTCGGCTTCAATCCCGAGACCGAAGGCAACGCCATAGCAGCAGCCAAAACACCGAATATAGACATGCTTATGGAAAAATATCCGCACACGCTCCTCGGCGCAAGCGGGCTTTCAGTAGGCCTGCCTGACGGTCAGATGGGAAACTCCGAGGTCGGCCATATGAATATCGGCGCGGGCCGCATCATATATCAGGAGCTTACGCGTATCACAAAAGAAATAGTCGAAGGGACATTCAACGATAACCCCGTCCTCAACGAAGCGATGGACCACGTCCTTGCTTCGCAGGCTGACGGCGCAGCCCTTCACGTAATGGGCCTGCTCTCCGACGGCGGCGTACACAGCCATATAAACCACCTTTTCGCCGTCATCGACATGGCAAAGGAAAAAGGCATAGAAAACCTTTACGTCCACTGTTTCCTCGACGGTAGAGACGTTCCGCCGAGATGCGCAGAAAAATACATAAAAGAGCTCGAAGAATACATGCAGGAAACAGGACTCGGCAAGATAGCCAGCATAGCAGGCCGCTACTACGCCATGGACCGCGATAACCGCTGGGACCGCGTTCAGAAGGCATATGACGCCCTCACGTCACCGCAGGCAGCGGGCACGCTCACGGCAGCCACAGCGCTTGAAGCGCTCAGCGCAGCATACGAGCGCGACGAAAACGATGAATTTGTAGTTCCGACGATCATCCTGAACGGTGATGGTGAACCTGCCGGTAGGTTGAGAGACCATGACGCAGCAGTCATGTTCAACTTCCGCCCCGACCGCGCCCGCGAGATAACGCGCGCCTTCTGCGACCCTGATTTCACAGGCTTTGAACGCGCAGCGCACCCGGAAGACCTGTATTATGTATGCATGACGCAGTACGATGCAGCCATGCCAAACGCCGAAGTGGCATTCCCGCCGCAGCACCATAAAAACACGCTCGGCGAGTACGTAGCCGCGCTCGGCAAAAAACAGCTCCGCCTCGCTGAAACAGAAAAGTACGCCCACGTAACGTTCTTCTTCAACGGCGGCGTAGAAGAGCCTAACCCGAACGAAGACAGAAAGCTCATAGCATCACCGTCAGTCGCTACATACGACCTCCAACCTGAGATGAGCGCCCCTGCAATCCGCGATACCGCTATCGAGGCCATAAACTCAGAAAAGTACGACCTCATAATAATGAACTTCGCAAACCCTGACATGGTCGGCCATACAGGAGTTTTTGACGCCGCGGTAAAGGCGGTCGAAACTGTAGACAGCTGCGCAGGCGATATTTACAGGGCTGTCATGGAGCACAACGGCTCGCTCTTCATCACGGCGGATCACGGAAACGCCGACACGATGTTCGATGCTGACGGCAATATCATAACAGCCCACTCGACGAACCCAGTTCCTGCCATACTCATCACACCTGATGGCTCGTACGGCGAAACAGACGGCATAAAGCTCCGCGAAGACGGCATCCTCGCCGACATAGCCCCGACGCTCCTCTATCTGATGGGCCTCGACCAGCCTGCAGAAATGACCGGCACAAATCTGATAGAAAAAGTAATTAAATAACAAGCGAAAAATTAAATCAGTAAAAAATTCCATACACCCCATGCGCCCGGCGCATTAGCAATTGCGCGCTCGGGGGCGCGCAGCACAAAAAGACCGCATCAGATACTTCCAAAAAATATCTGATGCGGTCTTTCTTTCTAACTCCATATTTGCGCGGTGACGCGCGCCTCGCTGGAATTTATTCTATATTCATGTGCTCCGCGAGCCTTACAAGCACAGCCGCGCCCTCCGCGCGTGTAAGCGTCCTTTTAGGCGCGAAATTTCCGTCATCATTTCCATGCATCAGCCCCGTCATCGAACAGTAAGCTATACCCTCTATAGCCCAGTCTGCCACCTCGTCAAGGTCATCATAATCCATCATGGCCGACCAGTCCTCGTTCAGTTCTATATTGAGCGCATCCGTAGTCCTGTGTATCATTACTGCCATAGTCTGACGGTCTATGATAGCATCCGGTCCAAAAGTTCCGTCGCCCAGCCCATTTACTATACCATTGTCAACAGCCCATGCAGCCGCCTTTGCGTAAGAAGCGTTAACGTCAACATCGCTGAACTCAGCCGCGAGTGCGTCAAGATCAGCCTCATACGGCTCCTCCGCCTGCGCGCCCCATACCATCGACTCATCATCTGTCACGCCTGCCATAGCCGCGAGCGCCTGCACAAACATAGCGCGCGTCATAGGCTCATCCGGCGCAAAATACCCGCCTGTGACGGTCATATAACCGTGCTCCGTCACAAAATCTATATAGTCGCGCGCCCAATGATCCTGATAATCAGTCCACTCAAACGTCGCTGTTTCCTGCGGCGCGCAGTCAGCATCAGCCGCAAACACACAAAGCGGCGCCGCTGCAACGACTCCAGTCATCAGCAGCGCTATAAGCATCGTTGTGAATTTCTTAAATCTAAAAATATCCATAAAAAATCTTCCTCATATACATAACCTATATTTTTCTGCAAATAACGTATTCCATATATACAATAATACACGCCCAATGTTTCAATGGTATTTCAGGAAGATTTCATTAATGTTTTAAAAATATTACTGTTTCATATATGATGCTGAATGCGGCTTTTGAAAAAAATTTTTAAAAAACATGAAAAAAGTACTTGCATCCTGCGTTCCCCTGTTGTATACTAATCAAGTCGTCAGCAATGACGCAAAACAAAATATGTCCCGTTGGTCAAGTGGCCTAAGACTCCACCCTCTCACGGTGGCAACGGGGGTTCGACTCCCCCACGGGATACCAATTATTTAAACTCAGTATCATTTCGGTACTGAGTTTTTTATTATATTTAAGAATACAAAAAGACGCCCCATAATGCCGGAGAATATACGGATAAGCGTAGTTGAAATTCCCTACACCACGAACTGAAAAATTGCACTGCAGCTAAAGCTGCGCAATTTCTGTATGAGACCTGCGTATTTTACGCAGCTTTAGCTGCAGTGTAAAATACGACAGCGTAGTCCACGTAGTGGACGTAGGAAGGCAGCATTGCTGCCTGTTGCGTAGCTTG
>CAVGTL010000156.1:0-6292 GCA_963632005.1 Succinivibrio sp. | reverse complement strand
GACTTTTTCTGCGACTTCGGGTCAGCATTTTTGCTGTATAGCTTGCTTTGCTGACTTTTTTCGCGGCAGCGGGTCAGCATTTTTGCTGTATAGCTTGCTTTGCTGACTTTTTTCGCGGAAGCGAGTCAGCATTTTGTTGTATAGCTTGCTTTGCTGACTTTTTTCGCGGCAGCAAGTCAGCATTTTTATTGTGTAGCTGTTTTGCTGACTTTTTTCACGGCTTTTGGTCAGCATTTACAAGATAATATATCTACAAAAAAGTATACTTTATTCTTATTTTTATGCAGGCAAAAAGACGCCATATAATGCCGGAGAATATACGGGTAAGCGAAGTTGAAATTCCCTGTACCACGGAGCGTTCCGTATATTCGCAGGCAACAAGAGGCGTCATATGTTTTGAGAATATATTTTAGCCTGTTTTAGATGCGAAGGCGGGTGCCAGGGGTGGAGAAGTGGAGGATGTTGCAACATGGGTTCATGCGGAGGAGGTCGTCTGATGGGATGCCGCTTGTTTCGGAAATCGTCATGAGAGTGTCGCCGCTTTTTACTATGTATGGCTGGTTTTCGGGGCTTTTGGCGAATACGTCGTCGTATGGGATGCATATTGAGAGACCTGTGATATCTGATGTGAAGTCTGTACCTGGGTTTTCGTGCAGGAGGGCGTGGTAGCATACGTTGAACTGAGTGAGTATGTCTGTAAGGCTTTCGTTTTCGCCTACAGTGTGGATGATGCCGTCTGCATGCATTTCTGAGCTTTCATGTTCTGAATTTTGTATTATATTATTTGTTGTTTCCGGTGCTGCTGCAATTATACGATTTGCACTATTGTCAGTCATAGTATCGGACGCGCTGGAGTTTGCGGTCACAGTTCTGATATCGGATGAAGGTGAAGGCTGTGATGCGGGAGTTTGTGGCGTTGAAGCTTGTGATACGGACGTTTGAGGAGTCGGAGCTTCGGGCGTTGCTGTAGTTGTAATATTATTATTATTATTATCTGCGTCGGAAACACGCGGAGCGGCTGCTGAAGGGCGTGATGCAGGCGGTACGTTTAATTTTGAGCCGACCTGCAGGTTATACGGGTCTATGCCGGGGTTGCAGGACATAAGGCTTGCGAGCGATACACCGTAATTTCTTGATATGCCGTATAATGTATCGCCTGTGGCGATGGTATGCGTCCTGTTTGCGGGACGCTGCTGTGGGCCCGGTGACGGGCGGTCCGGGCGCGGTATTGCATTCGTGCCGTTATTGCCTGCTGAGCCTGCGGAATTATTGCTGCCGTGCGGGATGCATATTTCCTGGCCGATGGCTATATTGTTCGGGTTTGTTATGCCGTTGAGCATCATAAGGCGCTGATAATCGGTGTTGTAGTCGCGCGCGATGCCGTATAAAGTCTCGCCGGGTCTTACCTTGTGAACTGCCGCGCAGACAGCAGGGTTAAAATTTCTGTTGTTATTCATGTAAAAATTACCTCCCATGCATACAATATATTTGCAATAACTGCTCATTGTGATAGAATAGTAGAAATTTGTTGATAGAAAATATCACTTTGCGGCCCGGCCGCACAGGGAAAAGTGACATGTTGTGAATATAGAGGACGGAAAGGACTGAGATCGAATAAAATGAACACTAAAAGATTATTATTCTATGACAATATAAGAAATGACGAAATTATGAAAATGGCTTCAAAAATAGTTCGTGGGGTCGAGGCGGCTCACGCCGCCCCACAGGGCTGTGAAAGCGGCTGCGACAGGGAAGAAGTCGAGGATATGTATTACGAGCTTCAGAGACGCATTCTCGCGGCTATGCCTTTAGGCGATACGGACGGCACTTACTGGGAAAATTATATTTACAGGCTCGTAGCTGAGAGTGAGAACACGTTCAGCCTTAAGGCGGAGCGCGGACAGCTCGACGATATAACTGCGGAGCTTGCTGCGGCTGACATAACAGATATAAAAGAAATGCTCAATGTTGACTGGAATAAAGTGGCAGAGCATTTTGACGACGGCAGAGAGTGCGTATGCGCTATAAAACCGCATATCGCTGAGGACGGCAGAGCGGCGCAGATAAAGGCTGTTTTTGATGCAGTTGACGGGACGCCGAGTGCGTCGAGAGCCGCAGTTGACGCATTGAGCGCGTATTACAGAAAGAATTTCTGCGGCATACTCGGCAAATTCAAGGCATTCGTATGGGACGGAAAACTTGTCGGCGTCAAAAATCAGGACCCTATCACTTTTAACGATCTTATCGGGTATGAGTTCCAACAGCAGCAGCTCATCAGAAATACTGAGGTCTTTGTTCACGGGAGGAAGTCAAATAACGTCCTGCTTTACGGGGATAAGGGAACAGGAAAGTCTTCGAGCGTAAAGGCGCTGCTTAATAAATTCGGCGATGAGGGACTGCGTATGATAAACCTGCCTAAATCGCGTATTTTCGATATAAGCGAGATCATGGAGCTTGTTTCCGGAAGGGGATGCAAGTTTATAATATTCATTGATGACCTGTCTTTTGAGGATACTGAGATAGAATACAAGCACTTCAAGTCTGTACTTGACGGCGGTGTTGAGGTCCAGCCGGATAATGTCCTGCTGTATGTTACGACTAACCGCCGCAATCTTGTAAAGGAAACATGGAAGGACAGAAACGACACTGACGGCGAGGTACATATGAGCGACGGCATACACGAGCGCCAGTCGCTTGCGGACCGCTTCGGACTCAAGATAACGTTTACGGCTCCAGATAAGCAGCTGTATACAGAGATCGTAAAGTCTATAGCCGAAAAGCAGGGTCTTGAAATAGATGAAGATAAGCTTATGGCTGAAGCTAATAAATGGGATATGAGGCAGACGAGCCGTTCAGGACGCTCGGCTAAGCAGTTCATAACTCATATTGCGAGCATGCAGTAGATCAGCGTTTAAATGCTTAAAAGACGCCATATAATGCCGGAGAATATACGGTAAGCGTAGTTGAAATTCCCTACACCACGGAGCGTTACGTATATTTCGCAGGCAACAAAAAGGCGTCCTGTAAATACGAAAACGCATTGCCTGAATAAGGCAGAAAGGAAGTTTGAATTTGTTTGGATCTTTAATGAATTATGTAATGGATACACTGTGGATACTCCCGGGGCTGATAATAGGCTTCGCGATGCACGAGTTTGCTCACGCGTGGGTATCCGACAGGCTCGGCGATCCGACGCCGAGAGCGCAGGGGCGTCTGACGCTCAATCCTGTAGCGCATATAGACCCGATAGGTCTTATTATGCTTGTATTTTTCCATTTCGGATGGGGCAAGCCGGTACAGGTCGACCCGAATTATTATAAGCACAGAAGGCTGGGAGAGGCCGCTGTAGCGATCGCGGGAGCTACTATGAACTTTATCATAGCAGTAGTCGGAATGGGACTTGCGCGCGTTATAACGCTGCTGCCGCTCGGCAGTACTCTTATGGGCATACTGATGCAGATAATGTTCAGCCTCGTTCAGATAAACCTCGTGCTTATGATATTTAATCTCATACCGCTGCCGCCGCTCGATGGATGGAATTTTATCACTCAGATATTCGATCTGGAGCGTAAGCCGTGGTACTGGAGATTTTATCAGCTCGGACCTATGTTCCTGATGCTTCTGATAGTATTCAGGCTGACTTCAAAGATCATCACGCCGCCTGTGATGGTTATTTATTCGCTGCTAGCAAATATATTCTTTTAGATAGTCTCAGGTATAGGAATGCAGGGATATACTGCTGCGCAGCACTGTAGGCGCGGTGACGCGCGGAAGTTTAGAGATCGATAACTTGAAAATTAATAATTACGCAATAAAAAACTGCCGCAGGTCAACAGACATTCGGCAGTTTTTGTATTTATATAAGCTTTGATATTTACACATTAATGCATTGCTGATAGACGATGCTGCTGTTATACGAACGCGCAGCTCCGTCTTCCATCGTTTACTGTCTGTGCAGGGGCATAGGCTTGATCTCTTTTTTGTAGAGATGCATGAAGAGGAATATAGCGAACGTGAAACCGAATATTTCAGCTATAGGATACGAAAGCCATACGCCTGTAACGCCGAGAGATGTTTTTGAAAGCAGCCATGCAGCAGGCATGATAACGATGACCTGTCTGAGCAGCGTCATGAAGAGACTGTATATGCCGTGTCCGAGTGCCTGGAAAAATGTCGAGAACGTTACGCCGATAGCGGCCGGAACGAAGCATAAGCTCAGGAGCCTCATTGCTGTTATACCCATGTGCATCATGTCGTCGCCCGCGTCGAATATCGACATGAGCTGCGATGGAAATATCTGGAATAGCAGCAGACCGCATATCATGATGATAACAGCGGTAGTAACGGTCAGACGAGTTACGTGCATCAGACGTTCGCGGTCGCGCGCGCCGTAGTTGTAGCCCATGATAGGCATAGCGCCCTGAGTGAGGCCGAATGTCGGCATGAATATGAACGACTGAAGCCTGAAGTAAACGCCGAGGACAGATACGGCTGTAACGGAGAAGCCTATGAGTATCTGGTTGAGCACGATGTTTACGAATGACGGGATAGCCTGCATCAGCATGCCCGGAAGCGCTACTATGTATATATCATTGAGCATGCGACCTGAAACTCTGAAATTCCTGAACGATACTTTAACGTCGTGAGACTTCAGGAAGAAGAAGCACAGTACTGTACACATTCCGAGGAACTGACCGATGACAGTCGCTATGGCAGCGCCTGCAACGCCCATCGCAGGGCATCCGAAGTATCCGAATATCATGATAGGGTCGAGTATGATGTTTGCTATGCAGCCGATCATGTTTGAGACCATAGGCATGACCATGTTTCCTGTAGACTGCAGGATCTTTTCGCACGTTACCTGAGTGAACATGAAGCCCGATAAGCAAAGGACTATAGTTCCGTAAGATGTAGCCATGTCAACGAGTCCGACATTGTCCTCCGCGTACCATGTATAAAACGGTCTTGAACAGAAGAAGCCGAACAGGAAAAATACCGCCCAGTTTACAAGTATGAGCAGGAAACCGTGAGTCGCTGCAGAATTAGCTTCGTCGAATTTTCTTTCGCCGAGACGTCTTGATATGAGCGAGTTAAGACCTACACCGGTACCTACACCGACAGCTACGAGGAGCATCTGGATAGGGAATACGAGTGTTACGGCGGCCATCGCTTCCTCGCTTATGTGTGAAACGAATATACTGTCAACGATGTTATAAACAGCCTGGAGCAGCATTGAGCATATAGCAGGTATCGACATCGTGAACAGCAGGCGCGGCATATGCATCGTGCCCATCTTGTTTTCCGTATGGACCGCAGGAGCGCTGCCCGCAGTTTCGGAAATGAGATCTTTTTCTTTCATTTTGTTTTCCCCCTTTTCTCTGAAATTTTGCGTATGAAGATAAAAAAAGCAACGTTCCTTCAGGCATCACTAAAGCGCGTCGGCGCTTCGATCAGGACTATAGGACATTGCAAATATGTAAACGTTTTTTCGTAAACTTCAATATCCTATCATAATAAAAAAAATAATGCAATATTTTTGTATAGAAATAAAACAATAATATGTAGAAAAAATACAAAACATATTTGTAATAGAGTAATAAGGGAAAAAAACTCCCGCGCGCCTGGCGCGCCCACATCCTGTTTGATATTTTTTTGTTTAATTTGTCAAAAAAATATTTTTTGGTATTGCCTTATGAGGGCTGCTGTGTTACTATGAACGTGGAAATCAAATAGAGTTTCTGCAATCAGATTCGATTATATTAACAAACGAAAACCTCGAAGGGGTCATGGTTAGAACATGACTCCTTCGAGGTTTTTTGGCGCAGAAAAACTATAAAAATCGTTATGCAATTAACAAAAAGATAATTGTAACAAAAATTGTTGTACAAATTTTTTTAAAATGTCCTGTATTCCGATAGCAAAGTAAAAATTATAATAGCAAAAAACAGCATTTATGTTGTATAATATCAAGGTTGGAGTGCTTTTTGTTTTTGCGTGGTCCAAAACGCAACAGCAAATCAACAAGCACATAAAAAAGAGGAGGTTTCTATGGCAAAAGGCCCTGTAAATTGCGAGACCTGCATGTATTACATTTACGACGAAACAGACGACGTGTATATGTGCGATATAAGCCTGGACGAAGACGAAATGGAAAGATTCCTGACAGACACGTTCCGCGACTGCCCGTATTACTGTCTGTACGATGAATACATGATCGTAAGAAAGCAGAACTAATTAGAATATAAAAGCGACCCGTTTGCATTCGCCTGTAACGGTGTCCTGTGTTTATAAT
>CAVGTL010000155.1:0-6420 GCA_963632005.1 Succinivibrio sp. | reverse complement strand
GTCTGACCTTCAAATGTAACATTTGAGGTTCCATTTGTTAAAGTCGCCATACCTGCCAGCTCAGCAGCAGTAGTTATAGTAAACGTATCCTTATCTGCATCATACCACGATGTATCAGCAGTCTTTCCGTCCCATACTGTCGGATCGGCATCGCCTTCAGCTGCAGGCTCGATATCCTTCACTTCCTGAGCCTGATCAGCATCGCTGTCCGGCTCATCAGGAGTACCTGATTCTTCAGGCGAATCAGCATCTGCTGCATTCCCCGGATCCGCATTTTCTTCATAAACCGCATTTTCATCAGCAGCTCCGTCACCGGCATCTGCTGAAGCAGCAAATACCGTAAGAGGAGATACCGTCATGCAGACTGTGAGCAGCAGCGCCAGCGCTGTTTTGCTCATTCCTGAAAATTTACTTTTTTTCATAAACTTCCCTCATAAATCTTTAAAATACATTTTTCAGAAGGTTCATCATCATTGAGGCTACCTCAGCGCGTGTAGCGCTGTCCTTTGCGCGGAAATTACCGTTTCCGTCACCTCTGATGACACTGTTTTCGTAAGCCCAGCTTACTGCGTTCACGGCATATCCGGAAACATTTCCGTAATCCTTAAACGCCTGTACCGCACCGTCTCCAAGTACAGATACATCCCTGCCGTACTTTGATGCATAATTGTAAAGCATAGTGGCGATCTGTTCTCTCGTTACATATCCGTCAGGATCGAAATGCGATGCATCCTTTCCTGATACGATACCCTTGCTGTATGCCCATGCAACAGCATCTGCATAGTAGACATCAGATGCAACGTCACTGAACGGAACTGCAGCCTCATTCTTTTCACCTGACAGTCTGTAAAGGACTGTTGTCAGCATGCCTCTCGTCATTGCCGTTCCCGGTGCAAATGTATCATCATTTATACCGTTGAAAAGTCCGACTGTTACGGCAAAGTTGACAGGCTCATAGTACCAGTCAGCTGATATTACATCATTGAAGCTATGATACTTTACCTCAACATTTCCGTATTTGCCCTGATCATCCTTATCAGTTCCCGGAGTCTGAGTATTTCCACCGTTGTTCACATTACCTGAGCTGCCTCCCGATGAACCACCGGAGCCGCCTGAACTGCCACCTGATGAGCTTCCGCCGCCTGACGAACCACCTGAACTACCGCCGGATGAGCTGCCACCGCCTGAAGGATCATCCTTTCCTTCTTCAAGGTTTACATCTACATAGAGTATCTTGCCCTGCATAGTGAATGAACCACTTGCTGATTTATAGCCTTCGGCCTTTACTGTATAACTGTATCTGCCGTTTTCTATACGATACTCGCCCATAGCGTTTCTGAAAGGAGCAACAACAGCACCTGATGCATCCTTTACTGTTACTTCAGTATTTTCACTTTCAAGAACAGTGAGCGGCATTATGTCTATGAATGCCCAGTACAGAGGACGAGTCATTTTTTCTGTTATCACTCTTTCTGTACCCTTTTCCTCTGCTTCAACAGTAAATGAACCTGTTATAGACTTATAGTAATCGGACTCTACAACATAATCGTAGCTGCCCGGATCGAGCTTCCATGCACCGTCACCGTATACATCAACATCATCGCCTGTTGCGCTGTCAGTTACGCTTACCTCTGCATAAGGATCAGCATCTGTACCCGTAATGTCAAATGTAACGCTGCAGATATCGGCTGCGCCACGCAGAGTTACTGCTATCGGGTTCTTCTGGTCTTCATATTCATTTTCATCATCATTTACGGTAAACTCACCCTCTACAGGGAAGTATCCCGGTGCAGATATCGTATATGAATAATTTCCGTTCTTAGTAGAGAACGTGCCGTCTACGTTGCGCGCGATCCCTGACGCGCCGATCTTCTTTACTGTTATGTCAGCATTATGTACAGTCTCACCTGATGTATTTGTTATCTCAAAGCCTGTGTAGTAATCAAGACCTTCCATGCTTATATTTATAATTCTTGAAGGCAGCACTGCTGTGAAATCACGTGATACAGTCGTATACTTATCAGCAGTAATCGTATATCTGTACTTTGAACCGATCGTAAGCGAATACACACCGTTTTCATCCGGCTGAAGCGGTTCTGATAATACACTGTCTCCATCAGTATCATCACTGCTGTCAGCGCTTACATATTCTCTTACTTCGACATTAAGCCCGTTCTTTTCTTCAGTAAGCGGAGTTCCTGCGCCGTTATCTGCAGTAAACTCTACTGTACCTGCCTTCCCCTTGTTTGACTCAAAATCTATAAGCTTGTCTGCCACAGCCTTAAAGTCGATCATGCCCCAGCCGTAATATGTATCCTGACCGTTTGAAGCCTTAGGAAGGTCATTATCTATACGTCTTGACGTGTCTTTAAGAAGCTGTCTGAATGCATAATGATTCTTAGTGATCACATTTCCGTCATCATCTGTTTTTCCACCGTAATATGCGACAAGGTCATTTTTAAGGCTGACTGCAAGTGCTGCCAGCGCTGCTGCCTGAGGTGAAGAAAAGCTTGTTCCGCTACCTGTATAATATGCTCCCGTATACCAGAGACTTGTATATGCCTGTCCCGGGCCTGTGACCCATACCTTGTTCTGCCAGCCGGAGCCGTTATCTTCAGAAAGTATCTGTGAATAGTACGATCTTACGCCATTAGCGTCGGTAGAACCTACACCTATAGCATACTGAGCAGGATAGCTAGCTCTGTCATCTTCATCATTTCCGGCCGCACACACAACTATGATTCCTGCATCTATCGCCTTATTTATAGCTTCCCTCATAGCAGTTGAAGGAGACTCTGAACCAAGGCTCATGTTTATTACAGCTGTGTTGACACCCTCTTTGCCGTTGCTCTCATCAAATGCTATACGTTTTTCAGTAGCGTAATTTATAGCCTTGATTATTATGGCATTAGTCGTAGTCCTTGATGAGAATACCTTGAGCGGCATAACATATACTTCATCAGCTATACCGTCTATACCTGTATTATTTCCAATACCGGCAAGTATCTCACCTGTTACGAAAGTTCCGTGACCCATAGTATCCGTTGTCGTAGAGGTAGTTACAAAGCTTTCGCCCTCTATAACATGTGAATAGTCGATATCCTCATGATCAGGATCAAGACCGGAGTCGATCACTGATACAACTATTTTATCTACAGGATCTCCATCATTTCCCATATCTGTATCAGTATCAAGGTCCTCACCTCTCAGGCCGTATTCATCTCGTACCTTATCTGCATTCATAAGTGCAAGATGAGCATCATTCTCCCTGCCTGATACACTTGTTTTTACATCTTTTATATCGCTGTCATAAAGCTTTACTATATAATTAGGCTCTATAAACTCTATATCCTCTGCGTCTGCAAACTCCTGAGCTGCATCAAGGTCTTCCGCCAGGTAATATCCCTCTGAACGCTCGATCGTCTCTATACCGTCATGCACATCACGCATCATCATACTCGTGCTGCTGCTCTTCAGCTTTACGATATATCCATCATATTCGGCATCATCAGTCTCACTGATCTGCTGCTCCAGATCTTCTTCGATAATACTCCACGCCGAGACTTCCGAATCATCGTCGGCATACGTCTGCGCCGACGCAGGTAAAGGTACAGAACAGCACATAAATGCACATAATATGCCTGCCGCTGCACGCCATCTGCGATTAATCTTCATAAATGCTCCTTAAAAAATTCATACTCTTACTTTGCCGCCCCTCACGGGGCAAACGATCCTTACTAAAGAAGACCCTGAAAAAATTATTCCGGTTCTCCCCACTTTCTCCATAGAAGTATCCTTGATCTGAGTGAATACCTGCATTTTAGATTGCGGATAAACATGACCTCTTACCACCTTTCATATCTGCATCCCTGAAATACACATCATAGATCGTAACAGTAATTTTAATAGTTATACAATCGCACCTTATTAAATATACATTTTTGTATACTCTATACTTTAATATTATGTAATCAACTGATTTATAATCAATTTACTACATTGATAATTTTTTGCATTTATAATTCGCTTTATATACTCTATTCTATCTATTGGCAATATTATAGCAGCTATATTTTTATAATTCTATCATAATGATTATATATATAAATTTACTATCATTATCAAACAGTATGACAAACTTTCTGGCTAAATCATTTTTAATCAAATTCTATTGTTCTTAATCAATTAACTTTTTATGTTTTTTATTATCAGTGATATGGATTTTGTTGATTTGAATTATCAGATAAATTACTCAATTCTATTTGAAATTTCGTATTTTCAGACAACTAAAAGATTTTTTTACATAATTATCAAGATGATATTACTATAGTTCTTCATAAACATGAACTAACAAAATACTACATTTATTTACAAGAAAAAAAGACCCGAAGAGACTGTTTTTTCAGCCTTATTCGGATCTTTTTGCCTGTTTTCTTATTACTTCTTTGTATCTCTACTTAAACATGTCATCGCCGCTCTTGAATTCAAAAGCAGGATGGCAGTCAAATTTAACAGCGCCTACCCATATTCCTGGACCAACTGCTTCTTTTACCATAGCTATTCCCTCATAACCGAAGCCGGCGCACAGCTCGATAGCAGTACAACCCTTAGCAACAAGCTCCTTTGCAGCTTCGCATGCCTGTGCATAGTTCGAGCATCCGATAACATTCATATTGATCTCAGATGATGGAATAACAGCTCTCTGCTGTGCAGGGTCAAGACCGCCTGCTACATATATGAATCCGCATTCAAACATAAATAAAACCTCCATTCAGTTCAATTAATTAACACTTCTACTGAACAGGATAATATACATATAATATATATGTCAATACAATTACATAAAAAGTACATTTGCAGAAAAATATATTTTTTACACAATATCATTGCCGCTTAAGTCCTGCATAATTGAAGCTGCTGCGCGGTATGCGGACGAAAATGCGTACTGGATGTTGTAGCCGCCTGTGTCACCGTCTATATCTGTTACTTCACCGGCAAAATAAAGTCCGTGATATTTCTTAGACTGCATAGTGTTCAGATCTATTTCTGAAAGCTTTACTCCTCCTGCTGTAGCCATGGCTGTCCTGTATCCTGCTGTGCCACTTATAATAAAACGGTCTTCTGTAAGCAATTCCAGAAATTTTTTCATCGATGTTCCTGAAAGGTCTGAAAATTTCATATCTGTTGTGATTCCGCTCCTGCTGTAGATAAGACGTATCATGGCATCGGAGATGCCGTATTTATTAAAATATTCGTTCAGTACTGTTATCGTTTTCTTCTTACAGCCATTTCGCATTCCATTTAGTTCTGCGTATATACGCTCAGCCGCTACTTCAGGTATCCAGTTTATCTCCATCGACATGCCCGGACTTGCGTATCTCGAAATATCAAGTACAGCCGGTCCTGAAAAATTCTTATGAGTGAAAAGTATATCACCCGTCAATGAAGGACTGTTTTTTCTTCGCTGCTTTCCCTCATATACCGATACAACTGCATCTCTTACGGCATTTCCCGAGATCTCTGTATATGGATAATCCTCAACATTCAGAGGTACGAGCGACGGACGCAGTTCAGCTATCCCTATTCCCATCTTTTTCAATATTGGAAAAATTGAGCCGTCTGAACCTGTGACAGGATATGAAGCTCCGCCGCACGCTACAATAAGAGTCTTGCATCTGTAATTTCTGATCACTGCCTTACCGCCATGCAATGTTTCTGCTAAAACATCAAAACCTTCATTATCATCTATATACGAATCAGCATATACATCTCTTTCTTTTTCGAATCCACTTCCTGCACTCTTATCTCTGACAAACGGTGCTATTTCCGTAACAGATATATTATTTAAAATCTCAAATCCGTTACGCTCAGTTTTATTAAGCAGGACATTCAGAACATCTTTTGCATCCATACTTTCAGGAAAAACTTTTCCGTCACTGCGCGTCATTAACTGCAGACCATTATCTCTGAACCAGTTGCACGTATCAGAATTATTGAAATTATAAAGAATCGAGCGTATCTTCTTACCGTTCGTACCGTAATGTGTCATATAGTTACGTATATCTCCTGCATGAGTAAGATTACACTGCCCTGCACCTGACATCAGAAGTTTAAGACCCGGTTTTTGAGCCTTATTTATAATAAGACCACGTTGTCCTCCTGAAAGCTTTATATTTGATGCAGCAAAAAGCCCTGCAGCACCGGCTCCAACGATCACTATATCGTATATCATAGTCCATCCCTTCCAAATATTAGAATATTACGTATTTTGTATTACTAAAAATCACGTGAAAGTATATATTTTTAATATTTAAAGCCATAATATACTAAAAAAACCTGTAACATCAATAGTTACAGGTTTAAACCATGGTGACCCCATCGGGAATCGAACCCGAGTTACCGCCGTGAAAGGGCGATGTC
>CAVGTL010000154.1:0-6549 GCA_963632005.1 Succinivibrio sp. | reverse complement strand
GCTCTGCGCCATTTGATTTTGATTATGAAATCCTTATTATATTATACCCCCCCCTGAATATAGCGTCAACTAAAGAAAGGTCAAATGATATGGGCTTACTTTATGAGCATCTCAGGGAAGATCCGGACCTAATGGCCGGAAGTGTCTGTCTGCTTTTTAAAACGCGAGAAAACGAATTTCCCTGATTCTGTCATGTCATTCTGTGTCCATTTTGCTGTGGCTGACGTACCGGGTCTGAGCGCTGCGGAGGTTTCGTTTTTGTCGCAGAGCGACCAGTTTATCCAGCTTATTCCGTTTTTCTCGAGGAAGTCGAGCCATTCGGCGGACTGCTTCAGGTATACTCCGCCATTTCCGTCAGCAGCGCTCGTGCCCCATTCTGATATGAATATCGGAGCGCCGAGCTTCCTTGCCTGCGTTATACGCTGGCGCAGCCAGTCGCCGTGCGTTCCTGCGTAGAAATGGCATGTATACATTATATTTCTGCCTTTTACCGGGTCGTTTGCAGGATCGAGTATGTCCTGGCTCCATGTTCCAGAGCCTATGAGTATTATGCTCTTTGGGGAATTTTTCCTTATTATGCTTACGATATCCTGCGCGTACGGCTTTATATCCTTAGACCAGCTCACGTTTCCGTTCGGCTCGTTACATATTTCGTAAATAACGCCCGCCCGGTCTTTATAACGCGCTGATGCTTCGGCGAAAAACTGCTCTGCCTGTTTTTTGTACGTCATCGGGTTTCCGTCTGACAGAATATGCCAGTCGATAACCGCGTACATGTCGTTTGCGAGCACCGCGTCAACTGCTGAGAACGCTGCGGCTTTTATCTTTGCAGTGTTTGATATATATCCGTTTTCAGCCGTATACATCGCTATACGATATACATTTGCTCCGTACGACGCTGTGTTTGCTATCGCCTGCTTTGACGCATACTGAGGATACCATTGTATACCGTGGCTGCTCATGCCGCGGAGCATGACAGGCGAGCCTGACTCGCTGCAAAGCTGCGTTCCTTTTACCTGCAGCCATCCGTTCTGCGAAACGCCGCCCGATATCGTCTGCTGCGGCTGTTCTGCGGCACTGTTGTCCTGCCCGTTCTGCTGCGGCGGTGACGCCGGATCCCCATTTTCATTATTATTAGAGCCATTCGTATTTCCTGCATTGCTGCCGCCCGGCTGTATGCCGCTGAGCTTTAACGCTCTTTCGATTATAGCGCACGCCTGCGCGCGCGTGAGGCTGCTCTTTGGCAGGAATCTGCCTTCATTGTCACCGTTTGCTACACCGCACGCGTATGCCGCCAGGACCTTGTTGTAATAGCGCCCGTCCAGGTTGGAAAAGTCTGACATCTTAGCTGATTCTGTGTTGTAATCGCCCGTCTTATCCGGCAGCAGCGCGCGCATCAGCGTGTTTACGGCTACTTGCCGCGTTATAGGGCTGTCATAAGTCTCGCCCGTCGGCGGCAGCTCGTCCCAGTCGTACCAGCCTACGTCAAGAGCTGCCTGAAGCAGGCCCGCCGCCCAGTGGCCGTTCTGAGTGTCGGACGATGCCTGAATCCCCGCGCAGCGCGCAGTCACAGCTACGAACTCTGCTGCGGAAATAGTTTTGTTTGGGCGGAACGTCCCGTCCGGGTAGCCGTTTATTATATTATTCTCCGACATATACGTGACAGTTTCCTCGAACCATGCACCAGCCGGAACATCGGAGAAAACGACCGCCCTTTCCATAGAAGAGTTTGCAGCTGTCGCCGCTGATGCGGTCGCGCTGTATCCCGCTGCCGTCATGCACATTGATATTACAAATATCAATATCATAACTATATGTGGCGCTTTATATACGTGGATAGATATAAATTTTCTACGTTCATTCATAACTTTCATCCTACTGCAACTTCAACCTTTTTCCCGCTGAAAGCTACGCCGTATTTATATATGGTCTCTATACCTTCAGCTTCCATTTCAGTTTCATATTTTTTATCTGAAATCTGCTTAAGAGCAGTTTCCGAAAGCTTTTTAAGCTGCTCTTCGCTGCAGTTCTTCTGCGACTTCAGTTCTATCAATATGCCCGGAAGACCTTTTCTGGCAGGCTTAAGCTGAATATCATATCTACCGTCGCCCGATTCCCTGTTAGATGTAACAAACGAGCCACCAAGCAATGCGCACAGACCAAGCATAAAGCCATGATAAAAATTTTCACCCGCTGTATCAAAGGAACTCACCGACCGCGTCAGCAGAGTCTGAACTGAGCTTTTAAGCTTCTCATTATCGCCTGAAAATATCGCTTCCTGAACAGATACCGCCATAGGCTGTGGAATTATCTCATTTAACTGCTGCAATATTTCCTTATGATATACAAGTGAAATTTCCTTATTGGGCAGCGCCACCTCGCACATAAAATCGCCGTTAAACGACAGCGTAGTATTCAGCACCTTCAAATACCCTGCAACCAGCAGAAAGCTGTATATCGTTGACGGATCATTTTTTATCTGCGGATATATAACGCCCGTATCTATATATGTAGTAAAGCTTTTACCGTTTACAAGTGAAGTAAGCTTTTCATATATTTCTGCGTCCGCCCCGGCGATTATCTCTCCTATAATATCGTTGCTGCCCGTCGCCTGCCAGAACGCTCTCGGCTCGCAATCGTTGCTGAAATAATTTATAACAGACCATGGATTAAATATCTCTGTCCTGCCGAAACGATAACCGTCATACCACTCGCATATCTCGCCATATTTGTCGCTTACACCGTAATACTCAGCCATTTCTTTTATTTCATCGGACGTAAAGCCGAAATATGAGCTGTATTTATTATCCAGTACAGAATTTATAACAAGGTTATTCAGCCCACTGAAAATACTTTCCTTTGATACACGGAGTATTCCTGTCAAAAAACCGTATGACAGATGCCTGTTATCCTTAAATCCTCCCGAAAAAAGATTTCTCATGAAGAGTATCACCTGATCGTAATAATTTTTCATATATCCCTGCTGTATAGGAATATCATATTCATCAATAATTATGATCGGCGCTGTCCCGTAATGCTTATGCAATATGCGAGAAAGATCAGTAAGCGCGGCAGAAAGCTCAACCTCGTTTGCATCTCCCGCCAGCAGACGCTCAAACGCCTTTTTATCGTACCCGTCGCATTTTTCACTCGTCCGCAGCTCTATATGCCTGTACGCCTCTTTTGAAAATATGTCTCTTATCGAAGCAAAGGCCTCTTCCCATGTATTGAATTTTACATCCTTGAAAGTTACGAATATTACAGGGTATTTTCCCTGGTAAGCTTGATATTTTTCGCCGCAGCTCCATATTTTTTTGTCCCTGAAATACACAGACGTATCTTCATCCGTTTTTTCAAAAAATGTACGCAGCATGTCCATATTCAGAGTCTTTCCGAAACGGCGCGGTCGCGTAAAAAGAGATACCATAGGGCGCGTGTCCAGAAAATCCTTTATCATCATCGTTTTATCAATGTAATAATATTCTGATGAAGCCAGCCTGTAATCAGAAATGCCCACAGGAAGCGGCAGCCTGGCTGCCCCGCGTTCAGCCGGATCAAATGATCCGGTACCATCTTTAAAAGACATCATATCCGCCATCTTCAACACCTCCCTCATACACTTTCATCGTCCTATATCGGTAATACTTTATTTTAACCTGAAAGCGTATAATTATCTACTATATTTCAGTATCATAGTCCTGTATCTGAATTTATTTCTCCTAAAGCAATGCAAAGCTCCCGACAAGCCTGTTCATTCATAGTTTAACAAAAACATAAAAAAACGGACTTCATAATCCGAAGTCCGTTTTAATAACTGGTGCGGTTGATGGGACTTGAACCCATACGTCTGCTGACACACGCCCCTCAAACGTGCCTGTCTGCCTATTCCAGCACAACCGCATATTCTGTTTTGTTTGCTTTAGCAGCTTTTCTTAACTCAGCCGCTCAACATATATTATATTAACTTATCTCTTTCTCTTTGTCAAGAACTTTTTTAAATTTTTGAACTTTTTACAGGAGATTCTTTAATTTCCAAATATATGTCATTTTTCCATTTGTTGTTCTGTCTCAGAACATTTAATAATATAGCAGATATTCTTTATCGTGTCAAACATATTTTTCATGTTTACTGAAATTTTTTCAGCCTCACCCTGCTATGCCGGTGACGGCAGCGGCGTATATATGCTATTCTTACAGCGCGTCAGATACAAAAAGCCTGCCGAACGACCGATTACAGGACGCGCAGCAGGCATTCCTTACATATTATACTGTTTCTTTGCTCTGCGCCGGGATCATAAAATATTCGTCTATAATAAACAGATATGTTGAAAAGTTCTTTAAGTTATATACTAACATCCCGCTCACAAAGCCCGCAGCTTCCACATTTTCCAGCTTTATCGAAAGCAGGATCCAGATCGCCATTACAGCAAGCGCATACACAAGACTGCGAACGTTGAAAGCTGTCTTTCTCCATGAAAATATCTTTATGTAAACGCAGAGTATCAGCACCGTTGAGAAGAATTCAAATATCAGCATATGCGCAGAAAAGAAATTTACAAACAATACATATTTCAGCACGCAAAATATAACCAACAATACATTGTACAACGCAAACCTGCTTAAAGTATTTTTCATTTATATATTTCCTTTCCATGCATACCGTGCAGCGCTCAAACCTTTACTCAAAGTTCCAATGCCTTACTTTTTATCACCCTTAACGAACATCACAACAGTCAATATAACCGATACTATTGTAACTATGTAAAACAATATCTGCGGATAAGCCGTATTCCACGTCACAAACAACGCCTGCACAAGAATGAGCACCGCCGAAAAAATACCTAACATAACTCCTGCCAGAAATCTCATAATTACTGCCTGCCTTTCTTAAATGAATAATTACATAAATTAATACATCCGTAAATGCAGCCGTCACCGGCTGAGCTTCGTGCGCGGTGTACGCGCGTCCGCAATAAATACGATTTATTTATGTATGCCGCATCAACTCCGGGCATTGATTGTATTTATTTAAGTACATTATATCATATTCCAGAGAGCTAAAATTCTTAAAATTTATTAAGATAAATAACAATGATGCTCCTGTAACGCCTGCATTTACTTATGTAAAGCGATTTCTTAAAGTTTCTTTAAACTTTCTTAATCAATTGTTAAGAGTAAATTTATTGTATTCACTGCGCTGTGATGTATCATATTAAATGTACGGAGACGTACGACGCGCTGACAGGGGGTCGGCGCGTTTATCCTATTTTTTAACTATCGATCAAAAGGGAAAGGGAGATCAAAAATGGATATTTTAACTCAAATAATGGAAAACGCGGCTGCGTTTCCTGACAGGCCCGCGATAATATCGGACTGCGGCTCTGTAACGTGGCGCGGGCTTTACGACGGCTCCCGCCGTCTGGCGGAGCATATAAGCGCGGCCTGCGCGCCGGGCTCTCGTGAGCCGCTTATAGTCTGCGGTCACAAGAGTCCGTACATGGTCATGTCAATGCTCGCGTGCGCATATGCGGGGCACGCTTACTGTCCAGTGGATATTTCAATGCCTGCGGAGCGCGTTGCCGATATCATTGATACCGTGTCGCCTGAGGTCGTGCTGGCTGCCGAGGAAAGCGCTCTTGAGCTGCTTCCGCAGGACGGCGGTTTTTTTCTTATGACGCCGCGGATGATAGCGGAGACTGCTGACGGGATAAACGATACCGGCATTGCGACTGCGTCGATCGACAATCACGCAAACAGCGCAGCGGGCGAGCTCCGCTCTGCCTCGGCTGTCGATCACATCGAGCCTGTGCATAACGAACCTGTCCATGACAATGAAACTTTTTATATCATATTCACCTCAGGCAGCACCGGAAAGCCTAAAGGCGTTGAAATAACGGCTGACAACCTGAACAACTACCTCGACTGGATACTCGACGTCGGCTGCGACAGATCCGAAAAATCAGGGAAGGTGTTCATAAATCAGGCGCCGTTTTCGTTCGACCTGTCTGTCATGGACCTCTATCAGAGTCTCGCATGCGGCGGGACTCTGTACACGCTTTCTCATGATACCGTAAACAATTATGGTAAACTAATGCATTCATTAAGCCGATCAAATGCGTCTGTATGGGTATCGACGCCGTCGTTCGCTGACGTCTGCCTGGCAGACCCGACATTCTGCGCTGATATCATGCCGCAGCTCTCGCTGTTTTTATTCTGCGGCGAGACGCTTAACGTCAGTACGGCGCGCAGGCTTTATGAGCGCTTTCCGTGCGCCGTTGTCGTAAATACTTACGGGCCTACGGAGTCTACTGTGGCTGTTACTGAGGTCGTTATAACTAAGGAGATGTGCGGGAGCACTTCTCCGCTTCCTGTGGGCCGGGCGAAGCCGGGCAGTTTTGTTTTTACGGAGGGTGACGAAATAATTATTGCGGGGAACACGGTCGCAAAGGGTTATTTCCATATGCCCGAAAAAACTGCGGAAGCGTTTTTTGAAACAGAGATCGACGGTCAGCGCATGCGCGCCTACAGAACAGGCGACCTCGGCTATAT
>CAVGTL010000153.1:0-6645 GCA_963632005.1 Succinivibrio sp. | reverse complement strand
AAGCTGAGGTGATAGGTATGTTTTTAACTGAATATGACGAAGCCGAAACTATGGAGATGTTTAAAAAAGAGTTCCGTGAAGATGGGCTTAAAGCCGGACATGAAGAAATGCAGAACATGCAGGCATGGCTAAAGGAGCAGGGGCGTGTTGACGATATTATGCGTACTATAAGTGATGATAATTTTCGTGATCGGATGCTTGAAGAATATAAAACATCAATAAAATAAATTTTTATGAAATATAATACAGCAAGCCGGATGCATCCATGGGGAATGCATCCGGCTTGTTTTTGTTATTGTTGTACCTGTTTACATATTATTGAGTGCAACGGTCAGTATTATATTTTATTTGATCGTCAGCTTGTCAGCTGTTCCGCTGTAAACTGCTTTTGCTGACTCTGCGCTCTGGACTGTCGCGCCCTCTGCATTAAATATTCCCGGTGATACGACTCTTGCGTAGTAAGTATAGAGTCTGCCTTTTCCAGGTGTTGTGCAGAAATCGTAGAACTCGACTTTGTTGCCGTCGTTTTCGCACCACCACATTGCGTCTTCATCGTACGTGCGGCCGCCTGTTATTGCGGAGTCGTCTACGTACGCGAGGCCTGCAGGGAGGTAGTCTGTTACTGTGTATGCGCCCTTAAGAGCGTTCTTTGAGTAATCTACCCATACGTTTACTTTGACTATATCGCCCTGGCTGAATGTATTTGATGCGGTCAGCGCGCCTTTCTTATAGTATTTTCTCTTTACTGTCACATAATTGTCGGCTGACGATATTTTTGATGCTTCTGTCTGTGATATCACTACAGCCTTTACGCTGCCCTTTACAGACTTGACGCTGAGACGGTCCATTACTGCTGCAGGAACGCTTACTACGAATCCTGAACCGCAGTTTGACGTGCCGAATTCTCTGGTCGTGCTGTCACCGTGCAGGCTGTACGTCACGCTTCCTGTTTCGGCTGTTGATTTTTCCATTGCATCTGCAATGTAAATTATCTCGTATACGGCAGTTACGAATTCTTTGCTGTGATTCTTTTCACAATACAGGAACATTCCTTCTGCTTCGTCTCTGCCGAGCGCTGCTGCGAGGTTCATGCATGCTCCAGTCATATCTATGATCTCGTCTGTATCGTCGCTTACCTTGAGCCTGCAGTACGGATCCGTCTTTTCCATAAGAGGCGCGAGCTTTGCGTCATATATCTTAGCCGCCGCGTCTGTGTTTCCGAGCTCTGCGTATGCGAGAGCGGCATATATGTTTGTCTCTGCATCATTTTCTGTGTTTGCTGATAACGTTCCAAGCTGAGATTCAACTGATTCTCCGAGTACGGCGAGTCCGTAAAGCGCCTGCGCCTTTTCCGCGGCGCTGCCGCTTTCAGCTTTCTTATTCAGATAGTTTATAAGTTTATCCTTATCTATTGAACGGTTATCAGCAAGCAGCGGCATTATCTGAGCTGTAGCCTTTATATCTGAAGCCGCGTAAGGCAGTACAGCCATTCCGCCGTCTGATTTCTGGTATTTGCTGATATCGCAGCCCGTCTCCGTAAGGTAATCGCTGTAATTAGGGAAGTATTTTTCTGTAAGCGCCGCTGCTTCACTTCCTGCCAGCGCTGTTTCCAGCCGCATCCTTGAACCGTAAGTCAGGTTTATAATATCTGAAAGGTATCTTGCGCGGCCTGCGTCAGCGAATATTACCCTGTTTATTCCTGAATTTGAGCCGGACGTAAACTTCATTCCTGCCGTCACGTCAAACGTTTCTGCTTTTTCTACAGTTCTGTTTGTATTTACAATGTCATACTCGTGCTTTACTGTATCTGACGAGCCGCCTGTTACTGAAGCCTTTATTATAAGCGCATGATGCCCCGCCTCGCTCATCTGCCACAGCGGGATATTCACGCGGCTGAACGCCTTGCCCGAAGCTGTATATTTTTTTGTCTGGGCTGATTCGTCCCACACCTCATATTTAACAGTTGAATCACTTTTTACCGACTTGCCATACACCGATACTCCGACAGACGGCGTATCGCCCTTCATAAATGAATCTGCAAGCGTGTAATTCACTATAACAGGAGCCGTTACGCTTACCTGCTTTGTTTCATTTCCTGCGTACAGATCGTCAGATATGGCAGAAGCAGTAAATCTCCATGAAGTAATATCATCAGGCATCGTAAACGAATATGAAGCCTTGCCGTTTGCGTCAGTATCTACGCTTATGAATTCTGCAGTATCTCTGAATTTTTCACGAAGCCTGTCTGCGCCCGCGCCGTTGTTTTTCGTTGTATCTGCTGTGTCCTCTGAAGCACTCTCGTTGCCGGCTGCGTCGCTTAATGCACCGTTTGATGCTCCTCCTCCGCTTCCGCTTGACATTCCGTAATCTCCGTCTCCGTTAGGGTCTCCGGAAATATATGCGTCATGAGTCGCGAAGGAATTTTTAATGCCGTCTTCGATATCGCTGTAAAGCTCTGACAGCGTATCAACATTGTATTCCTCTATGCTGAATACAGCTTCGTCCACTACCGCCAGATTGACATGAGCCTTTTTCGCCTTTCCGTCTGACTTTACATTTATTGTGACCGTACATTTTTCGCCCGGTTCATAACTTTCCTTATCTGTCTTTATGTCTATATCGAGCCTGCGTCCTTCGTAATCAAAACGCAGTTCTGCATACATACTGTAATCGGTAACATAATTGTATCCGTTGAAATAATAAGCTCTGATGTATTTCACGGGCGCGTCGGACGCGCGGAATTTGCCGCTGTAATTGCATTTTCCGGCACTGTATGACTTTATTCCGTTCTGCATTTCTACGAACATGCAGCTTCCGTTATTTATAACAGTATCACCGTACTTGAGCTGCAGCTTTACATTCTCCCCGTCCTTGTACGATTCCTGAGCGCCGTCAATATGGTAATATTTACCTCTGTATGAATTCCAGAAATAATCATCGTAGCAGCTTCCGAGATAATTTTCAAACGTCATGCTCCTGCCGTTTCCGTCAACGCACGTAACGGTCGCATAATAGCTTTCCATTTCCCTGTCAGGCACGCTGAACGACTTTTCAGCCTTGCCGTCGCTGCCTGTAGTTACGGAGAACGAATCTATAACCTCTTCATGTCTGTCGTATCTGTAATCCGGCTCTGTCTTTTTAGTGATATAGTTGTAGCTCGTGCCTGTTTTTACTTTTTCCCAGTAAACGCGGTTTATCTTTACGTCGAGCTTCTTGCTCGCTACAGCCGCTCCGATTTCATCGCCTGAGTTCCAATAATCGCTGTCGCTGCTGTTTATCTTATCGAGCGTTATATTATTTACCTTGAATTTCAGCGAAGCATTCTTGCCGTTGCGCTCCGCATCTATATCTACATTTATGTCGTTTGTGAAAACAGTTATATCCTGTGACGCAGATATTTTTCCTTTTTCAGGAAGCTCGGCATAAACGCCTACAGATTCCCATGATGCGCCCTGATCGAGTCCGTCTGTCTTTACCTTTTCTGTTATAACTGCGCTTCCGTCAGCGTTTGTCACAGTTTTTCCCGATCTGCTTTCAAAAGCGCTCGAAGCGTTATACGCTACATTAAGCTCAGGCGCAGGCGTTCCCTCATAGAATGAAGCCCTTGCCGTAAGAGTTACGGTATCACCCGGGAAAACAGCCTTCTTATCAGACTGCAGCTCTATCTTGTATGACGGCTTCACGTATTTCTGAACAGAAAAATATTCAGATGCAAGCCTGTCGCCCGCATTCGCAGCGCTTCCGCGGTAAACAGACAAACAATATGAACCTGTATTGAGCGCAGGCAGCTTTACCTTGCCTGAGAACGAGCCATTATTAACATCTACGGTAGTTTTATATAAAATATCCTGAGAGTACCATCCTTCTGATACTGCCACAGTTACCTTATCTACCTTCGCCGGACTTTTTCCTGAAGTGGCAGTCCTCGGACTTGCATAGCCCCAGAAGCTTACAGTATCATTCTTCTGGAATACGCTTCTGTCCAGCTGCAGCTCCGCCCAGTAATCAGCCGAAGCGCCGTTGTAATAATCGTCAGCGCCGTAATAATAGCTGTCGCGTATATATTCAGGTGCTATGATATTTACGCGCCCGCTGCTCACTACCTGATAAAATGCTTCAGGATCGATGCCCGAATTTATCTCAAGCGTTCCGTCACCTCCAGTGACCCCAAGGCTCGCGCCGCCGTAAACACTGACAGTCGCGCCGGAAGCCGCTTTACCCGTACTCACGTCGTTCACCCATAATACAGTCTTGTTTCCGTCAGAAACTACCTGCGTCGGCAGATCGTTTATCTGGAGTATCATCTGCCTTACGATGCCCTCATAAGAGACATTGACAGCGTAAAAGCCCTCAGAAAGGCTGAACGGAAGCTCCATCATATGATTCTTTGAGTCATAGCGCTCGCTCAGCTTAAACGAACCGACCTTGTCGTATCCGCTTACGTCAGCGGTCTTTTTAACGTTGTTCCACGCCGTCCACCATAGTCGGCTTCCGTTGTTTTTAAGGTAATTTACAGCAGTCTTACTATCAGGGAATTTAAAAACTTCTACCTGAGGATCCGGCTTCTTGTCAGAGCTTTCTTCATTATAGTAATAGCTCATCCTTATCCTCGGCGGCTCAGAAGCAGGCAGCTCGCCGTACTCGTTGTTAAAGTAGACAGACCATGAAGGATTTTTCATGTCGTCAATGTCTTTGCCGTCGTCCTTTGAGCGCGTCTCAAAGCTGAATACAGTATCTTCAGTCGTTACTGCGCCTGTAGTGCTGTTCTTCACGCCTGATTTCAGCGTTACAGTATAAACTGTCGAGTATTCCAGTTCATTGTCAGGCACAAAAACTACAGTCTTTCCGTGACGTTCAAATTTCCCCTTAACGTCCGGAGTTATCGAAAACAAACTGTCTATATCAGCATACCCCTTATCGCTGAATGTGATCTCTATGCCTGTGTTTACAGGCACTCCTGTAGTCTTGTCGTCAGGAAGCACCGACTGTACCCCGAATGCATTCCCGCCTCCCGCGCCGTCACCGGCGCCCGCAGAGCTTGCGCTGTTGCCCGATCCTGATGTAGATAATGCAAAAACGTTCATTCCTGACATTATCATCATCGCGCTCAACAGCACTGCTGTAAGCTTTCTGAGTCTCGCTGTCATAACTTCTCTCCTTTCTTTTCGTCCCTCTTTTTTCATCCTATTTCGCCCCTCACGGGCTTTCAACTTAGCTGTGACCTCAGGTCGTTTGACATGATTCTTAGATATATATTTATCCCCTTTCCCTTTAAGACCGGGATAATTTTCATACGTTACACATTTTTACGAATTTCCTTTAAATTTTTTGAAATTTTTCGATTTCCCCTTGATATTCAATGGTCGGTCCGCGGGCGGACGGTGAAATACTATTGTAATAGTATATTTAATTGACATAATCATACTATTATGTTAGTATCGACTTACGCAGTACTATTACAATAGTATCGCATCAGGTATACCTTCTAAAACACATTCTATTCACACTTGACGGTACGCCCGGAAGGAGGACGATTTGACACTACAGACTTTCAGCGGAATCATTTTTCTTGCGGTAACGGCCGTTATTTACAGGTTTTCAAATAAAAAGATGCGGCTTTACGTGATGCTCGCGGCAAGCATCGCGTGCTATGCGATGTTTTCTTTTCAGATGCTTGGAATGCTTGCGGCGGCTGTAATAATTTCATACATATTCGGAATAGTTATTGAAAGCGTGGGCGCGCATTTTACGCAGCTTCAGCTGCAATGTAAAATGCGACAGCGTAGTCCGCTTGGCGGACGAAGGAATGCAGCAAAGCTGCATGTTGCGCCGGGCGAGCGAGCAGATGCTGTATCCGGCAAAAAAGTCAGACAACCTTTATTAAAGAAATTAATTCTTGCCGCAGCGCTGCTCATTCATTTCGGTGAGCTTTTCGTGTTTAAGTATTTCGGATTTTTTACGGGCATAGAGCTTGATATAGTCATGCCGGTCGGCGTATCGTTCTATACTTTTATGATCTGCGGCTACCTCATCGATGTTTACAGGGGAAAGGTGAGGGCGGAGCGTAATATTGCGGTTTACGCGGTGTTTATATGCTTTTTCCCGCAGGTCGCTTCCGGACCTATAGGGCGCGCCGATTCGCTTATATCGCAGATACGCGCCGCGAAAACGCCCGGGCGCGCGGACGGCAGAGAAGGGGTGCTGCTGTTTGTGTGGGGGCTTTTTCTGAAAATGGTTCTTGCCGATAACCTCGGCATCGTTGTGGACAGCGCATACTCTGCGCCTGAAGAGGTTTCGGGGCTTGCGCTGCTGCTGGCGGCTATGGCTTATTCGATGCAGATATATTGCGATTTTGCCGGTTACTCGATGCTCGCGTTCGGTGCGGGCAGGCTTTTCGGGATACGGCTTATCGAAAATTTCCATGCGCCTTATCTGGCGCTCGACAGCCGCGATTTCTGGCGCAGATGGCATATATCGCTTTCTACGTGGTTCAGGGATTATCTTTATTTTCCGCTCGGTGGGAGCCTTTGCGGGCAGGCGCGACGTCTGCTGAATGTCATGATAGTTTTTACTGTGAGCGGGCTTTGGCACGGCGCTGCGATGACTTTTGTTGTATGGGGCGCGCTGAACGGGGTCTATCAGGTC
>CAVGTL010000152.1:0-6805 GCA_963632005.1 Succinivibrio sp. | reverse complement strand
TTCACTTTGCGGTATGCACGTTCTTTAGCAGACTCAATAATATCAACAATTTTTTCAAATTGTTCACCATAAGGTATCAGATCACTCATAATGTGTTCCTTTCCGAATAAATAATTATTTTGATTTTAATCTCGTTTCACATAAGTCAGTTCAATATCATAACCCAGAGCCTCCAGCATCTGCACGAAGTTCTTATTCACAACACCGTCCGTCTTTTTGATTATGCGATTAACATACTGATCCGTAGTTCCGATTATTTCCGCAAGCTGTGCCTGGTTAGTTCCGTTCTCTATACATTTTACTTTTACATCTGCTTCAATATTGTTTTTAATCATATATTTGCCACTCCCATTCGCAGCTGTTGTTAGTTCTAACACAAATAAGATGATTTATTATAACATACAATTCGCAAAAAATATAAACCCTGCACGTGACGTGCAGATGAACTTTCTGTAACAGAAAAACACCCTGCATTGCTGCCAGGTGTTGATGCGATAGTTCTTATTCACTTATATCCCTTCGGAAGGTTATTTTGTCTGCTATACATTTCCTCTATACTTTGCAGTTACATGATTCATCTTTGTTGCTGCGATAAAGGAGTTCCTGTCAGTAACAATCATCTTGTTGGGATACAGACAGTTCCCGCTATTACCGGCACAATCTGCTGTGTATATAGTGAAATTAAGCATATTCGTTTACCTCCTTCATCGCATGGTCAAACCATCTAATCTTCATTCTTCTTTTCTTTGCAACACCGATTTCACGAGCCATACCACGACTTGCCACTCCACCAAATACCCAAAGTTCCGTGCATTTACCAAGAAGTACATAATTGAAATGCATAGCCATCTCTCGCTCTGCCTCATTACCGTCATCCATGAACTGTGGATAGAGAAGATGCAGTGTTATCGGGATAGCATTCTTATCAACGGCAAATCTGCTGTACGCTTTTACATTCTTTACATTTTTTGCGGTATTATTTCCAGTAACTAAAACTATCGAAATTGCCTTATTTCAAGCCTTTTCAAACTTTTACTTATGTGTTTTAGTCAACAGAACTACACTCTCAATATGCTTAGTAAACGGAAAGTTATCAAACGCCTTAACTTTAGTAACGGCATAACCGTTTTCCTGCATAAAGAGCAGGTTATCCATAAGCGTCTTAGGATTGCATGAGATGTAAAGTATCTGGTCAACGCCGTAGCGCAGCAGTTTTGGAAGTACTTTGTAGTTCATGCCGGCACGCGGCGGGTCTACTACTATTACGTCAGGCAGATCCGTCAGGTCGTCTATGACTTTGAGGACATCGCCTGCTATGAACTCGCAGTTGTCCAGTCCGTTGAGCTCGGCGTTTGCGCGCGCGGCATCTACTGCGTCTTCTACTATTTCAACACCTACAGCCTTGCGCGCCTTGAGCGCGAGCGCCTGCGTTATTGTTCCCGTTCCGCAGTAAAGGTCAAAAACCGTCTTGCCCTCCACATCGTCTATCATAGCGAGCGCTTCTGTATAAAGGCGCTCGACTGCTGAAATATTCGTCTGGAAGAATGAGTACAGGCTCACATTGAACTGCAGCCCGAGTATGCTCTCGCGGTAATAGTCCCTGCCGTAAATAGTTTCAAGCCTTTCGCACGTTACCTTGTCAGAAATATTATCATTGTAAGTATGAAGAATGCCGACTATCGTGTTATCCAGCGGCAGTCCGAGCAGCATATCCTTAAACGCCTCATCATCAAACTCCGCAACAGTAGTCGTCACGATGCTTATAAGCAGCTCCTTAGTGCGTTCGCCCTTCCTGACTATGAGATTTCTCATAAGCCCGTCGTGCCTTCTCTTATGATAAGCCTTGTAGCCGCGCTCATTGCAAAATGCGAGCGTTGCGCTTAGTATTTTATTAAAATCAGGATCGACGAGCATGCATTCGTCCACTGTAACGACAGACATAAACTGCCCACGCTTGTGCATGCCGAGCGTCATATCGCCGTCCTTCACCTCGTCGCCGAATGTATATTCCATTTTATTCCTGTAAGATGTTATCTGCGGGCTGCCCTCTATCCCAAGGTACTCGCCGTATCTTATGCCTTTGTCGTTCAGCAGATCGAGCACAGTCTTTCCCTTGAGCTCCACCTGATCCTCATACTCTATCCCCTGATAAAGACATCCTCCGCACACGTCCTTATGCTTGCATATTTCCATTTATAAACCCTCCGTAATATTTTCAAAAGACCCGGCAGCACCGTGCATCTTATGTGTCCGGTCCGCCGGGTCTTTTATCCGTTGCAATATTCTACTTTTGAATTAATATTTCAGTAATAAATTCCATATCCTGCCGCACGTCACCGCGCCCACAGCAGTGAACGCTTCGCTGCATTTAAATACAGCTACCATTCCATATTTTCCAGTTCGTTCAGATCATACGGCGTTTCCTGGTAAACAAAGTTCAGCCAGTTAGAATAGAAAAGATTCGCATGACCCTTCCAAGTCACTTCAACGCCGTTTTTCGGATCGTCTCCGACAAAATAATTGTACGGTATCATTATTTCCTTGCCAGCGTCGAGATCTCTGTAGTACTCCTTCATCAGAGTTCCGCGGTCATACTCCCAGTGTCCGTTCAGGAATATCCAGCGTCTGTTCTTAGTCGCTATCATATGCGGTCCCGCAAAGTACGATTCGTCCATTATCTCAAGCTCATCTATCTTTCTGACAGCGTCTATGTCAGGCTGAGTATGCCTTGAGTGCGGCACGAGGAATCTGTCGTCAAAGCCGCGTGTCAGCGGTGACTCGTAATCCTTATGATTAAGCTTATGCGGGAATACGCCGAATAATTTATGATCTAACGTCTTTTTCTGTACATTATAATGATGATAAAGGCCCGCCTGCGCGCCCCAGCATATGTGGATAGTGCTGAAAACGTTCTTTTTAGTCTTGTCCATGAGCTCCGTAAGCTCGTCCCAGTAGTCTACCTCTTCAAAAGACAGCTTTTCGAGCGGTGCTCCCGTTATTATCATTCCGTCAAATTTCTCATCCTTCATCTCATCGAATGAATGATAGAACTGATTGAGATGTGAAAGGTCTTCCTTCTTTCTGTAATCAGTATCCATCATGATAAGGTTCAGGTCCACCTGAAGCGGCGTGTTTGCGAGCATTTTTATAAGCTGCGTTTCAGTTACTTCAAGTGTAGGCATGAGATTCAAAAGTCCGATCTTTATCGGACGTATCATCTGGTTTTCACCCCTGTCGCCGTTCATTACAAAGACATTCTTCTGCTTAAGGACGTCGTAGGCAGGATAATTTTCAGGGATAAGTATAGGCATCTTTTCTCAACTCCTTTTAGCGCGGTGACGCGCCCGTTTATTTTAATATTCCGGCAGCATTCATTTGAAGCATTATCACTTCTGATACGGTCGGAATGATTCGTTCGGTCAGCTTACAGTAAAGTACTGTAATCGTCGTACTTCATATAGAACTCGCGCTTGTACTCGGTAAATCTGTCCTGCTCTATCGCTTCGCGGATGTTCTGCATAGTGTGAACGAGGAAGTGCAGGTTGTGATAAGACAGGAGCATAGATGACAGGATCTCGTTTGCTTTAAATAAATGTCTGAGGTACGCTCTTGAGTAATTTCTGCATACGTAGCAGTCGCACTCGTGGTCGAGCGGCGTGAAATCACGCTCAAACTTCGCGTTCTTTATATTCACCTTACCGTGTGAAGTCATCGCGCTTCCGTTTCTTGCGAGTCTCGTCGGGAGCACGCAGTCGAACATGTCTACGCCGCGCTCAACGCCCTCGAAAAGGTGGTCAGGCGTGCCAACACCCATTACATAACGCGGCTTATCCTTAGGCAGGTAATCTGTCGCGTAATCAAGTACCTCGTACATGAGCTCGCGCGGCTCGCCTACGCTCAGGCCGCCGATAGCATAACCCGGAAGGTCGAGCTCGACTATCTCCATAGCGCTCTGGTATCTGAGATCCTTGTACATGCCGCCCTGCATGATGCCGAAAAGCGACTGTCTTTCAGTGTCCTTGTGCGCTTCCTTACAGCGCCTGAGCCATCTGGTAGTTCTTTCCAGAGAGTTCTTTACATAAGAATAGTCTGCAGGATACGGCGCACATTCGTCAAACGCCATCATTATATCCGAACCGAGAGCATTCTGGACTTCTATCGACTTTTCAGGCGTGAGCATGTGTGATGAGCCGTCTATATGAGAGCGGAATTTTACGCCCTCTTCTGAGATCTTTCTCATAGCGCCGAGACTGAATACCTGGAAACCGCCGCTGTCAGTAAGTATAGGTCTGTCCCAGTTCATGAATTTATGAAGACCGCCCGCCTCTCTTACTATATCGTGGCCCGGTCTGAGGTAAAGGTGATACGTATTGGAAAGTATTATCTCAGCTCCGAGCGATTTTACTTCCTCAGGGAGCATCGCTTTTACAGTGCCTGCTGTGCCTACAGGCATAAAAACAGGCGTCTCTATCGTGCCGTGCGGAGTGTGCAGGCGTCCGCGCCTCGCCCTCGTGCGCGGGTCTTCTTTTATTAACTCGTAAGTTACTGCGTCCATAATTCTTAAAAATTCTCCTTATTTAATAAACATCGCATCGCCGTAACTGAAAAATCTGTATTTCATAGCGACAGCTTCGTTGTATATCTCAAGTATCTTTTCTCTGTCGTAGAGCGCCGAGATCAGCATCAGCAGCGTTGATTTAGGCAGATGGAAATTAGTTATCAGGCAGTCCACTATCTTAAATTTATAGCCCGGATAAATAAATATATCTGTATTTCCGTGTCCAGCAGGCAGTACGCCGTCCTCGCCTGCTGCGCTCTCCATCGTTCTTGTTGAAGTGGTCCCGACAGATATTATCCTTCCGCCCGCAGCCTTTGCGCTGTTTATTATCTCAGCATTCTCAGGCGTTATCTCGTACTCCTCAAAGTGCATGTGATGCTCCTCGACAACATCGCACTTTACCGGCCTGAATGTGCCTATGCCGACGTGAAGCGTAACGTAAGCGAGCTTCACGCCCTTTTCCTGCGCCCGGCGCAGCAGCTCCTCAGTAAAATGCAGACCGGCTGTAGGAGCAGCCACAGAGCCCTCTTCCCTGCAATAGACAGTCTGGTACATCTGCCTGTCAAGAGATTCGTCCTCTCTGTCGATATACGGCGGCAGCGGTATGTGGCCGTTCTCGTCCAGTCTGTCGTGAAAATCTCCGTCATAATCAAAACGTATCATTCTCGTGCCATCGTCACTGAAATCAAGTATCTCAGCCGAAAGCCTTTTGCCCTCTTCCGTGCAGAAATCAACGACAGCGCCCGGCTTGAGCTTCTTGCCCGGCTTTACCATCGCCTCCCACACATCGCCGTCGCAGCGCTTAGTCAGCAGTATCTCAGCCTTTGCGCCCGTATCGCGCTTTATCCCGAACATCCTCGCAGGGAGCACCTTTGAGTCGTTCATAACGAGACAGTCGCCCGGCTCCAGGTAGTCAAGTATATCATAAAACATTTTATGTTCTGTCGTTCCGTTCTCGCGGTCAACGACAAGAAGCCTCGCCTCGTCGCGCTTCTGCGACGGATACTGAGCGATAAGCTCAGGAGGCAGTTCATAATCAAAATCAGTAATTAACAATTTATATGACCTCTGTATCAATATTTTCTAATTTAATATACGAATGAATACATCATGCGTTCCCGGCCGCCTGGCGGCCCCACATAAGAAACTATTCGTACAATTTTTCATTACATTACTTAATTTTACTATCGCACTTCTATGCCCGTATAATAGAACTGAAGTATATCGACATAGTCAAAGCCCTGCTTTGCCATGCCCTGAGCGCCCGTCTGCGACATTCCTACTCCGTGGCCGTTGCCCTTGCCGTTTATGATAAGCGTGTCGCTCGCGCTGTTAAACGTAACAGTCGTACTGCTGCCGCCCGTCGTCGTAACAGTCTTTGCAGGAGTGTACTCTATATCAGTCACAGTTCCGGACGAATTCATGGCTTTCAGTCCATTCAGCGATGCGGATGACGTTCCTGCAGACGATATCACACTGACCGTCTGCCCAAGCTTCGTAGTCCCGTTCAGCGTCCTCGCGTACCAGCTTCCCGACTCAGGTATCGTTATCGTATTTCCGCCGCTTGACGTCAGCGTACCGCCGTCTGTATCAAATGTAAAGTTTCTCGACTTCATGCTGTATGAAGAGCCGAACATCGACCTTATATTTTCTTTCGTAGCAGTATACGATGAATTACTTCCTTTGACAGTCACAGACGCAGCATAGCCTGAATCATTCACACTGTCTATAGACACGCTCTTTATATCGCCAAGATTTTTTGACGCCAGCGCATTTGCCATCTGAAGCTTAGTTATTTTTACCGTCCAGCTGCTCTCGCTCGAGTACGGGTCAGCCTTGCCTCTGAGATATCCGAGAGCCGCAGTCCACGCATCCTCGGAATTCTCGGTATGACCGCCGCTGCTTGCGTAATAATACGCCGCTACAGGCTCGCCGTTATAATATATGACCTTGCCGCTTGTTTCCTTGACCGCCCTGTCTGTCCTCTCGTCCTCTCTTCTAACTCCGCCGTAAACCTGGCAGTGAGTGGTAGCGCATACAGAAAAGCCCTGAGACTTATGAGTGCTTCCGTTTGAAAGTATAAAGCTGCGCGCCGCCACCGCCTGAGCCTTGAGCGCTTCAAGCTCGTAGCTCGGAGACATTTCCACCGATACGACGCTGCGCAGGTAGTCTTCTATATCAACATAATTTATAACGTTCATCTGCTTTGACGAGTTAATATATGGCATAGCTCCGCCTCTGTAAGAC
>CAVGTL010000151.1:0-6916 GCA_963632005.1 Succinivibrio sp. | reverse complement strand
AGACTCAGATATACAAACTTGATGCGTCGGGAAAGTTCATAGTACTGTTTACATGGGCGAAGAGTCAGGATATAACATTATCGCTTAGCTCTGATACAGTCGGTTCATGGGGTAAAACATATGGTCTGTCCTTATCACTCGGAGCGGGGCAGGAAGCGTCATCTGCGACGCAGTCGGCTCCGTCGGCGTACGGATATACGGCAGAAGTAGCTACAAATATCAGATTGACAGTACCTGAGGACACAAGCCCGTCTCTGAAAATAACAGGAGAGCAGAGGTCATTCAGTCTGAGTGATATAAAAGCTAATAATAAAAATGCGTCTTTATCTGTAAATACAGTATGGAAGAATGCTGATAATTGTAATGTGAAAGCTGTTATTGAAAAAAAGGCCGCAGGCAGTGACGGCGTTTATGGCGGTAAATTGCTTGATACGACTGTTACCGAAAATAATAAACAAAATAGTTTCGGTCTCGGAGGTATAACTGAATCGGGCAGCTACAGGCTGCTGTTGACAATAAGTAAAAACGGTCAGACACTTTTGAATGTGCCGTATTATTTCATAGTACAGCAATAAAAAACAGAAATACAAAAGAGCAATTCGAAAATATTGTATGAAGTAAAGCACCGGATCATTGAAATTACAGTGATCCGGTGTTTTACTGTTTTTTGCGGTATATATTTTGAAAATGTATGGTGCATGTAAGGGCAGAATGTGGTATAAATGGTAGTTGATTATTTGGTACTTGGGTGAATTGCGGAATGTTTTACTGAACAGTGATATATTCGGGTTTTAATCAGGGAAAGCGGGGAAGATAATTGATATATGAATAGTTTAAAGGGCAAGAGCGCGAGACGGCGGATATCACCGTTTCAGCTTATAATACTTGGTTTTCTGGGGCTTATCGCTGTTGGAGCGGCGCTGCTTATGATGCCGTTTTCTACGCGCGACGGGCTTGGGGCGTCTTTTGAGGACGCCGCGTTTACTTCTACGTCAGCTGCGTGCGTTACGGGGCTTGTGGTGCAGGACACTGAAACTTACTGGTCTGTGTGGGGACAGCTCGTTATACTTGTGCTCATACAGATCGGCGGCATGGGTGTCGTGACGGCGGCTGCGGCTGTGAGCGCTATCGCGGGGCGGCGTATAGGGCTGGCGCAGCGGAGCACGATGCAGGAGGCTATATCTGCGCCGCAGATAGGAGGTATAGTCAGGATAACGAAATTCAGCGTGATGATGATGGCTGCTGTGGAAGCGCTGGGCGCTTTTATTCTAGCGTTTCCGTTCTGTAAGGAATTTGGAGCGCTGCGGGGCGTCTGGTATGCGGTGTTTCATTCTGTTTCTTCATTTTGTAATGCGGGTTTTGACCTTATGGGGCGTAAGGAGCATTTTTCATCGCTTACATCGTACGTAGGGCATCCTGTGGTGAATATAACGGTCATGCTGCTTATAATCGCTGGCGGTATCGGGTTTATGACGTGGGATGATATACGTTCACGCGGCGTGCATATAAAACGGTACAGGATGCAGAGCAAGGTGATACTGGCTATGACGGCTGTGCTTATACTTGCGCCTGCAGCAGTATTTTTTGTCTGTGAGTTTGGCGGGATGCCGCTTGGGGAGCGCGTGTTGGCGTCGCTTTTTCAGTCTGTGACTACGAGGACTGCGGGGTTCAATACTGTTGATGTGGGGGCTATGACGCAGTCAGGGCAGATGCTTATGATAATGCTTATGCTCGTCGGCGGGGCGCCGGGCTCTACTGCGGGTGGTATGAAGATAACGACGGTGGCTGTGCTGCTTGCGTCTGCTGTGGCTGTTTTCAGGCGCCGGAGCAGCGCGCGGTTTTTCGGCAGGCGCGTGTCGAACGAGGCTGTAAGACAGGCTTCGGCGGTAATGCTGCTTTATATACTGCTGCCTGTCTCTGGCGCTATGGTACTGGCTTTCCATGAGGGCGTAGATCTTATGTCGGCGCTTTTTGAGACGGCGTCTGCTGTCGGTACTGTCGGGATGTCGCTCGGGCTGACGCCGCATCTTGGGGTGCTTTCACACGCTATACTTGTGTTTCTGATGTTTTTTGGGCGTGCGGGGTGTCTGACGATGATATATGCGGCATTTTCGCGGAATAATATCGAATGCTCGAGGTATCCTGAGGAGAAAATTATGATCGGGTAAAATGCGCGGTGACGCGCGGGTGATTGAAAATATTCGTTGATTTATGAATTTATTCGATAGGAGAATATTGATTATGAAATCGGTTCTTATAATAGGTATGGGCCGCTTCGGGCGGCATGTGGCGATAAAGCTTAATGAGCTGGGACATGAGGTGCTAGCTGTCGATAAGATAGAGCAGAATATAAATGCGTCGCTGCCTTATGTGACGGGTGCGCAGATCGGCGACGGAACGGATGAGAATTTTCTGGCGACGCTTGGTGTGCGGAATTTTGATCTTTGTCTGGTGGCTATAGGCGATGATTTTCAGAGCTCGCTTGAGACTACGTCGCTGCTCAAGGAAATGGGCGCGCCTTTTGTGGTGGCTCGCGCGGCTCGCAGCGTTCACGCGAAGTTCCTGCTGCGCAACGGGGCTGACGAGGTGGTCTACCCGGAAAAGCAGGTGGCGGAATGGGCGGCTATACGCTACAGCTCAGACCATATATTTGACTACATAGAGCTCGATGGAGAGCATGCGATATTTGAGGTGTCCGTACCTGAGAAGTGGGAGGGCAGCACGATAGGCGAGCTTGACGTGCGCCGCAGATTTAATATAAATATACTGGCTGTAAAGCATAACGGCGTCCTGAATCTCGAAATGCGTCCCGACACGCGCCTGCCCGCAGGCGATACGATGCTTGTTATTGGAAGCATGAAGGCTATTCAGAAGTGCTTTAAGATCTAATTAATACCTGATCGGTTACAATGTGTATCGTGAATAGACGATTTGTATAAATCGGAATCAGTAAATCGATCGGCTAAAAAAATTCTATTGTACTGAAAAAAGTACTTACATAGGCAAAAAGTTTCTGTTATACTCTATGACTGTTGAGCCTGAAGCGGGTGACTGCTTCAGGCCTTTACATAAATGTTTTTTATATAGATTTTTTTATCATCTGGTATCAATAATTGGAAACGCACACGCGCCCGGCGCGTGATAACGAACAACACACGATGAGCGAGGAAGGAGTTTTCAATTATGATGCCAAAGACAAAGTTACAGGATTTTATTTTTACTCTCATGATGGCGTTCGTTATGGTATACGCCATGGTCTGCTACAATATCGCGATGGACATGGGCGGGATGACTAATCAGGTGTTTGCGCTTGCATTCCATGAGATGCCGATAATGTGGCCGATTGCTGTTATTCTCGAGTTTTTCATAGTAGGCAAGCTCGCGCCTGCGCTCGCGTTCCGTTTCATGACGCCGCAGGACAAGCCGTTATTTATCACATGCGCTATATCATCAATGATCGTATGCATCATGTGTCCGGTGATGAGTTTCATAGCTACTGTACTCTTTAAGGGCGTGAGCAGCCAGCTCATAGCTGCATGGCTCCAGACTACTGTCGTAAACTTCCCTATGGCGTTATGCTGGCAGATATTCTTTGCAGGCCCTGCAGTCAGAAATGTTTTCGGATTTTTCATGAGAAGGATAGAAAGCGCAAGAGCAGGAAATGCCGCTGCTGAAAATTAAGAAAAACAGAATTTTATGTGAAATGTGAAATATAAAATGAAAGGCTGCCGCAGCCGTGTAAATGCACGGAGCGGCAGCCTTTCTGTGTTTTTGGTATAACAATACTTTGGCAGCACCTGTGCGGCAGCCGGGCGTTCTGCATGTAAAAGTAAGGTGAAAGTATTCTTAAAACTTATCGCAGAACGCCCTGATACCTATAGCAGGTGCAAGCAAGCTGTATACCGCGGAAAAAACGAACTGACCGGTTTCATTTTTTCCGTCATAAATGTTATCATATTTTTATCACAAAAACTGTTGCATCTGCAACAACGAAACGTGTGATAATATAGTATACTTAATTTAATATTTATGGATACAAAAAGACGCCCCATAATGCCGGAGAATATACGTGTAAACGTAGTTGAAGTTCCCTGTGTCACGTATATTTCGCAGGCAACAGGAAGGCGTCCTGCTTTTATGAAAATACAAAAATGCATGATAAAAGTATGAGGTGAACTATATGAACGAACTTAATTCCGATATCGGTCTTTTTAACAGGATAAGCCAGGAAGACCTTGATATGATGTATCACTGCCTGGACGGCTACAAGCGGACATTTTTACCGGGTGAGACGATACTTAATTTTGACAATACCCATTCTACAGTCGGCATAGTCGCAGAAGGCGTCGTACGCCTTGAACGCATCGACTATTACGGCGATTATTCGCTGCTCGACCGCATGGAAAAGAACGACATTTTCGGCGAAACACTTGCATATTCAAATATTGATAACAGCGAGATAACAGCAGTCTGCGAGAAGGCCTGCGAGGTGATATTTGTGGATCATGAACGCATAATCCGCCCATGCGAAAAAGCATGCGGCTGCCACATGTCGATGCTGTCAAATCTGCTGAAGATAATATCGAATAAGACTGAGCGCCTGTCAATGCGCGTTGAAGTCATCTCAAACAGAAATATCAGAAACAAGCTTATGAGCTATTTTATGATAGAAGCAAAGAAAAAGGGAAGCGCAACGTTTGAGCTGCCGTTTTCGATGTCAGCGCTGGCTGATTATATCTGCGTAGACCGCAGCGCCATGGTCCGTGAGATATCAAAAATGAAAAAAGACGGCCTGATAGATTCAGACCGTCGGAAGATCACACTGCTTGAACATGATGATATTTAAAAAATAAATAAATCGTACGCCGCTGCTTTGAATACAGCGGACGACTGTTTGTGCGCCGGGCGCACGCCATATGTATGAAATATTCGTACATTATCTATTTGCAAGCGCAACATAAGGCTGATCGTCAGCAATGCACTTGTAAGCAGGACGCATGATGCGGTTCGTACCTGTAAGCTCCTCTATGCGGTGCGCGCACCAGCCTGATATGCGTGCCGCGGCAAATATCGGCGTCGCAAGGTCGAGCGGGATATTGAGCGCGTTGTAAACGAAGCCTGAGTAAAGGTCGACGTTTGCAGGCAGCACGACCTCTGAGCCTGTCATTTCAGAGAATATTTTTGACCCTGTATTTTCTATAAAATCATAGAGCATGAATTCGTCCATGAGCCCGTTTTCCTCAGCAAGCTTGCGAGCCATGCGCTTAAGGAGCTGCGCTCTCGGGTCGCTCAGCGTGTATACCGCGTGACCGAGACCGTATATAAGGCCTGTGCCGTCGTTCGCTTCGCCCTTTATGACCTTTCTCAGATAGTTTTCTACCTGTTTAAAATCCGTTATATCAGTAACATTATCCTTCAAATCTCTCATCATATATATTACTGCAAGGTTCGCGCCGCCGTGTTTCGGACCTTTCAGCGAGCCTATAGCGGCTGCTATTGCAGAATACGTATCCGTACCGGTAGATGAAACGAGGTGTGTCGTAAATGTCGAGTTATTACCGCCGCCGTGCTCCGCGTGAAGTATCATCGCGATGTCGAGCAGCTTCGCTTCAAGGTCTGTGTACTCGCCTGTAGGTCTGATGAGACGCAGTATGTTTTCCGCCGTTGACAGATCTGATGACGGATAGTGCAGGTGAAGGCTCTGGTTGTCGAAATGAGAGCGCTTTGCCTGATACGAGTAGGCGAGCAGCGACGGGAAGTATGATATGAGCTGGATAGACTGGCGGAATATGTTTTCGACCGATGTGTCGTCCGGCTTGTTGTCGTATGAATAAAGGGCGAGGACCTCCTTTGCGAGCTGGTTCATGACGCTGCGCGAAGGCGAGCCAAGGATAGTGTCACGCGCGAAGCCCTTTGGCAGCTCGCGTCTCGCTCCGAGGATCTTCTTGTAATCTGAAAGCTCGTACTCCGTAGGCAGCTTGCCGAAAAGCAGCAGATAGCTCGTTTCCTCGTAGCCGAAGCGGTTCTCGTTTATGCACGCATTTACTATATTTTCAACGCTTATTCCTCTGTAGAGCAGCTTGCCGGGAGCCGGTATCTTGTTTCCATTTTCATCTGTTTCGTAGCCGTGTACGTCCGACACTCGTGTCAGCCCGACGCATACACCGGTGCCGTTTTTATTTCTCAGACCGATCTTGACGTTGTATTTATCGTAAAGAGCCGGGTCGATGTTGTTGTTCTTTCTGAGCAGTGACGCGCGGCTGTTGATGAAGTTGTCTTCCTGCGTCTTGAGGAAACGCGCCTCCTGAGGCGTAACGTTGCCGAAGCCGCCCTCTGTATTTATAGTGCTGAGCATAACAAGCGCTCCTTTCATCGAAAATTTTCGTGATTTTTTCTAACTATGATACCATATTGTATACGATTATGCAATATGCTAATGCTCACAAATATGCATAATTATGCATAAAAAATAATAAGTATGCATATCCCGTCCACCCCTCAGTCCCACAACCGGCACAAAAAACGCGGTCTATAAACCATACAGTATTATTTGTGTATATTTTAATGTAATATTTAAGAATACAAAAAGACGCCCCATAATGCCGGAGAATATACGGATAAGCGTAGTTGAAATTCCCTACACCACGAACTGAAAAATTGCATTGCGGCTAAAGCCGCGCAATTTCTGTATGAGACCTGCGCGCCGTATCAGAGATACGGGCAGGGCTTCAAGCGTTACGTATATTTCGCAGGCAACAGAAAGGCGTCCTGTATTTTAAAAAATATGATATTTGTATTTTGTTACAACTGCAGCCCAGCTACCTTACAGGCTCTTTAAGCTGGAACAGGCAGAAATGCGTCCGGTTGTCCTTGAAATCCTCGATATTTTCATCTATAAGGCACAGCCCAAACATCT
>CAVGTL010000150.1:0-6919 GCA_963632005.1 Succinivibrio sp. | reverse complement strand
GTCTGCACAGACTTCTTACATCACCTGTCGTAGTACCGAATTTTACAGCGGTATATTCAATAAACTTGCTTAAGTTTTTCATTTGTTGTTAGCCTCTTTTCTTTTTATTTTTTAATAATTTCGCCTTCCTGGCCGTTAGAAAGCTTTGCAGCATTTGCTTCGTCAGTGTCAAGGTGCATATCTCTGAAGTGAGTATCACCTGCTCTTACGAGTACTTCATCAAATATGAGCGCTCTCGGACCGTCAAACTTTACCTGTACGATCTCACCGTCAACAACGCCTGCTTCCTTAGCCTGCTCAGTTGAAAGGTGTACATGTCTCATTGCTACCATTACGCCTTCTTCAAGCTCTACTTCACCCTTAGGGCCTACGAGCTTACATCCCGGTGTTCCTGCGAGTTTTCCTGATTCTCTGATATCGATAGGAACTCCGATAGTGAAGCAGTCTGTTGCAGAAAGCTCTACCTGAGTCTGCTTTCTGAAAGGTCCGAGGATCCTTACGCCTGAGAGCGTACCTCTTGGTCCTATGATATCTACCTTCTCTTCAGCAGCAAACTGACCAGGCTGAGAAAGATCCTTAAATCTTGTCAGCTCAACGCCTTCACCGAAAAGCTTCACGAAATCTTCAGCAGATACGTGAACGTGCTTGTTTGAAATGCCTGCAGGTACTGTGTAACCCATTTTTTGCCTCCTTGTGCTTAAACCATTCAATAAAAGAAAGCCCTTTGCCCGATCTTTGCCATGAAAACTGTCCTTTGGTCCTTTACGCGGGTAACGCAACCGCTTAAAATGACCGGATGTTTTCACATCAGGATAAGACTCTCATTCTCCGTGGAAACACCTTAAAGGAATTTCCCCAACTTAATAAATTAAACATATATATAATTAATAAATAATTATATCAAAATTAACGCTTTATATCCCGATAGGAGCTGCTCTCGGTCAAAATTATTTTCAATCGAAACTGATTCTGATCGAAAATATTTCCGATCTAAACTACTGTTCCTTAGGAACGAGATATGTGATGTGAGGAAGCTGTCTGAACTGTTCGGCATAATCCAGTCCGTAGCCTATTATAAATTTGTCATCAACAGTGAAGCCTGAGTAATCAGGAACAACGTCTGTTTTTCTTCTTGCCGGCTTGTCCAGTAATGTACATATCTTTACCGACTTTGCGCCCTTGCCTGCGAAATAGTGATCCTTCAGGTACTTGAGCGTAACGCCTGAGTCGATTATGTCTTCTACTATGAGGACGTTCTTTCCTGACGGCGAGCGGTCGAGGTCCTTCTTTATCTGGACAGATCCGCTTGTTTCGGTCGCGTCGCCGTAGCTTGAAGCTACGAGGAAATCTATGGAAACGTCACCGTCTATAGCTCTTACGAGATCCGACATAAATACGAAAGAACCCTTGAGTACGCCTACAACAAATATGTCTTCGCCCTCATAATCCGCAGAGATCTGCTTTCCGAGTTCTTTTACTCTTTCTTTTATTTCTTCTTCTGTCAGCAGCACGCCGCCGACATCGTAACCCGGTACATTAATATTCAATCGATCTGCTCCTTCCGCAGCCTCGCGGCTGCATCTGTTTTCATCATTAGTTAATCAGTTTTACTGTTTTCTTCTGCATCGCCGTTGGCATGATCGTCTACCTCGACGCCCGTGCCGTCTATTATAGTCTTTCCCCTAAACGCTTTTTCGGGATCGACATGCGACGCCTTTTCCTGCCCTTCGTCAGACTCTTTCCAGTATTTATCGAGCTCGTCAGAAAGATAGGTCAAAATAAAAAGCCATAATATTACGTCGTCGATAAGGCCGAAACCCAGCACCGGTTCCGGAATGATATCTATAGGCGCAATCAAGTATATTATACCAAAAATAATTAATAATTTCTTTCTTTTTGGCACAGAAGGATCCAAAAGAAATTTTTTTATAGACTTTATGCGCTTTCCGAGGATCGCAAACGATAAATATCTCATATTATTCCTCTGCAGGAGATTCTTCAGAAGCAGCAGTACCGCCTGAAATAATATCCTCTATAACGTCAAGGAGCGCCTCAACGCCTGTTTTTTTAAGAGATGATACAGGAACTACCACATCATCTGCACCGAGCTTCAGCGTCTTTTTTATAACGCTTATATTCTTATTCAGCTCGTTGCGCGATACCTTATCTGCCTTTGTGGCTACGACGATGCCGTCAAGACCGTGATAACGCAGGTATTCGTACATCTGGACATCCTGTGCGCTTGGCGCATGCCTCACGTCTACAAGCTGGACTACCTTGAGCAGATTCTGACGGTTTTCCAGATAATTTTCCATCATCGGACCCCATTCTCTGCTCTGAGATTTAGATACTTTAGCATAACCATATCCTGGCAGGTCTACTATACGAAACTCGCCGTTTATCTCAAAAAAGTTTATAGTCCTCGTCTTGCCGGGACTTCCGCTGACTCTTGCAAAATTTCTGCGATTTACGAGCGTGTTGAACAGTGAGGATTTCCCTACGTTCGAACGTCCCGCAAACGCTATTTCCGGCATATCTTCAGCCGGATACTGGTTTTCTCTGACAGCTACAGCCGTCAGCTCTGCTTTTGTGACCTTCATAGGATAAAGATATTCCCTTCTGTGATCTTCTATACAAAAACTTTACGGACGGACTTGCCGCAATGCTTATGCTGCTTTTCCGCGTCCGTCCGCTTATTATTCTAAAACAGTTTTATTTTTAATATACTACTTTACAAGTGCTTCTTCAAGTACCTGATCAATGACCTTCATACCTTTGAATGTCATTGCATTTCTTACATTTGAAGGAAGCTCATCGAGATCCTTGAGATTTTCTTCAGGAAGGAGTACTACCTTTACGCCTGCTCTGTGAGCTGCTATCATCTTTTCCTTTATGCCGCCTACAGGGAGCACGTTTCCACGAAGCGTTATCTCACCTGTCATGGCAAGGTCTTTCCTTACAGGTATGCCTGTAAGAGCTGATACCATTGACGTGCACATCGTAACGCCTGCTGAAGGACCGTCCTTAGGCGTAGCGCCCTCAGGAATATGGATGTGTATATCCTTTTCCTTATAGAAATTCTCGTCAATGCCGAGCTGCTTGCTTCTTGAGCGTATGACGCTCAGACCTGCCTTTGCTGATTCCTGCATTACATCGCCGAGCTGGCCTGTAAGAACTAGCTTACCTGAACCGTCCATTACTGTAGTCTCTATAAACAGCGTGTCACCGCCAACAGATGTCCACGCAAGACCTGTAGTAACGCCAACTTCGTTGTCTCCTTCAACTATATCGTAATGAGCTTTCTTCTTACCGAGATATGACTCGATGTTTCCGGCAGTTATACGATATGTCTTTAACTTTGCGTCAGCCTTTTTAGACTTTCTGCTCTTTAATTCTCCGCTCTCTACTACCTTGCGCGCTACCTTGCGGCATACGCTTCCTATTTCACGCTCCAGATTTCTTACTCCGGCTTCACGCGTATAATAGTTAACTATTGAACGGATCGCACCTTCTGAAATATTTATTTCTTCAGGCTTAAGACCGTTTTCCTTTATCTGCTTAGGAACGAGATGCTGTCTTGCTATCTCTACCTTTTCTTCTTCCGTATAGCTTGAAAGGCTTATGAGCTCCATACGGTCGAGCAGCGGTCTCGGAATAGTATCCGTAGTATTCGCAGTCGTTATGAACAGTACCTTTGAAAGGTCGAAAGGAACGTCAAGGAAGTGATCCTTAAAGTCCTTATTCTGCTCAGGATCGAGTACTTCAAGTAATGCAGAAGCAGGGTCGCCTCTGTAATCAGATCCCACCTTGTCGATCTCGTCGAAAAGGAATACAGGGTTGTTTACACCGCAGTCGCGTATAGATGTTATTATCCTTCCCGGTATAGCGCCGACATAAGTACGTCTGTGACCTCTTATCTCAGCTTCGTCGCGAACGCCGCCGAGCGACATTCTTACGAACTTTCTGTTGAGTGATGTCGCTATCGACTTCGCTATAGATGTCTTACCTACTCCAGGAGGACCTACGAGACATAATATCGGACCCTTAAAATCTTTTGAAAGGCTCATTACCGCAAGATACTCTATTATCCTGTCCTTTACCTTTTCAAGTCCGTAATGCTCATTGTCGAGTATCATTTTTGTCTTTGTAAGGTCTATCTTGTCTTTTGTTGAAGTGTTCCACGGAAGCTCAAGTATACATTCGATATAATTTCTGAGGACAGATACGTCAGGCGATGACGCCTGCAGTCTTAGCATCCTCTTTATTTCTTTTTCTATCTTTTCATGTATCTTAGGCTCGAGTTTCAACTCATCAAGACGCTTCAGCCACTTTTCTACTTCCTCGTCAAGACTCTCATCCTGTCCGAGCTCGTGCTGTATAGTCTTGATCTGCTCCCTGAGATAATATTCCTTCTGATTTTCAGTAAGCTTCTGCTTTACCTTCTGGTTGATATCGTTCTCGATCTTCATGATCTCGATCTCACGCGCGATAAAGCTACTTACCTTTTCAAGACGTTCTACAACATCCGTTATAGCGAGTATCTCCTGTTTGTCCTCTGTCCTGATATCCATATGCGATGTTATTATATCAGCGAGTCTTCCAGGTTCTTCTATCGCTTCGATACCCGGGAATATTTCCTTTGATACCTTCTGTGTATTATCGAGATATTCTTCAAACTGTGTAAGGACCGTACGCATGAGCGCCTGCGCTCTCGGCGTATCCTTCTGAGACTCATCCTCTCCGAGAGTCTCTATTTCGGCACGGAAGTAAGGTACCTCCTGCAGCATTGCAGTTATCTTTCCTCTTGAGATCCCTTCTACGAGGACTCTTATAGCATTGCCCGGAAGTCTGAGCATCTGCTTTATCCTTGCCGTAGTACCTACCTCAAAGAAATCCTCCGGTGTAGGGAGATCTGTATCAGGATTTTTCTGTGTAACGAGAAATACCATCTGATTTGACATCATAGCGTTTTCTAAAGCGCTTATTGATTTTTCTCTGCCTACATCAAAGTGGAGCAGCATAGTAGGAAATACTGTTATGCCTCTCAGGGGTATAACAGGCATTCCCTCTGTTTCTGTTCCCACTGTATGAATGAGATCTTCTATCTCATCATCCTGAAAGACATCATCATCGATCGTTCTTTCAATTTCATTTTCAAGCGTGGTTTCGTCTATGCCTTCAAATGTCTTTTTTTCATCTGCCATAGTTTCCGCCTCCTGTCTTTAAATTATGCCCGCACTAGGTCAGCGCATATCGAAAAAAGGGGCATAATGCTATGCCCCTTTTGAATCAGCTTCTGTATCTTCGCCGTCAAGCACGAGTGCCGGATCAGCCTTATCATCTACCGTATCCTTTGTGATTATACATTTGCGTATATCCTGTCTTGACGGTATTTCAAACATGATATCGGTCATCAGATTTTCCATGATGCTTCTGAGACCTCTTGCACCGGTCTTGCGCTCTATTGCTTTTTCAGCGATCCTTACTATCGCGTCATCCTCTATTTCAAGCTCTACATTATCCATCGAGAATAACTTCTTGTACTGCTTCAAAAGTGCGTTCTTAGGTTCATTGATTATTCTGACAAGCGCATCAGCGTCAAGCTCCTTAAGCGTAACAAGTACAGGAAGTCTGCCTACGAACTCAGGAATAAGTCCGTACTTCAGAAGATCTTCTGGCTGTATCTTTGAAAGCAGCTCTGAATCATTTCCCTTTACAGGCTTTATGTCAGCGTTGAAACCGATAGTCTTTTCGCCTATCCTTCTCTGGATGACCTGATCCATTCCATCAAAAGCGCCTCCACAGATAAACAGGATGTTAGTTGTATCTATCTGAAGGAATTCCTGATGAGGATGCTTTCTGCCGCCCTGAGGAGGAACGCTCGCAACAGTACCCTCAAGTATCTTGAGGAGTGCCTGTTGAACGCCTTCACCGCTTACATCCCTTGTAATTGAAACGTTTTCAGACTTGCGTGCGATCTTGTCTATTTCATCAATGTATATTATACCCTGCTGAGCGCGTTCTATATCATAATCCGCAGCCTGAATTAATTTCAGGAGTATATTTTCCACATCTTCACCGACATAACCTGCTTCAGTAAGTGCAGTGGCGTCAGCTATAGCAAAAGGAACCTGAAGTATCTTTGCCAGAGTCTGCGCCAGCAGAGTCTTACCTGATCCTGTAGGGCCTATCATAAGAATATTGCTCTTCTGGATCTCAATATCATCTTCAGCAGTATATTTCTGGCTCTTTATCCTCTTGTAATGGTTGTATACAGCCACTGCAAGATTTTTCTTAGCATCATCCTGACCTATTACATAATCAGAAAGATGATCTGCTATCTCTTTAGGTTTAGGCAGCTCAGACCCGCCTTCAAGGGCAGGCTCAGCAGCAGAAAACTCCTCACGAAGGATATCTTCACATAAAGCGATACATTCGTCACAGATATATACTCCCGGACCTGCCACCAGGCGGCGTACCTGTTCCTGCGTCTTACCACAGAAAGAGCATTTCAACTGCTTGGTATCGTCGAATTTTGCCATATCCTACTGTCCCCTTTCTCCGGAACTACAGTTGACAGACGCTTTATCGATATACTAGACCGACACGCTGTCATTCAATTCCGAACAAATAAATATTTCATTAAATTAAAATTTATACAAAAACGCTTATACGCGCTTAGTTATAACCTTGTCTATCAGACCGTACTTCAGAGCCTCCTCAGGGTCAAGGAAATTATCACGCTCTGTATCATTTTCTATAACAGAAAGGCTCTGACCGGTATTTTCAGCGAGTATCTTATTCATACGCTCTTTTATCTTCAGCATACGGTCAGCATGTATCTTAATGTCAGTGACCTGACCCTGCATACCTCCGAGAGGCTGATGTATCATTATCTCAGCATTAGGGAGAGCCATCC
>CAVGTL010000149.1:0-6929 GCA_963632005.1 Succinivibrio sp. | reverse complement strand
GTAAGTTCTTCCATGATCTGCTTCACTCTCTTCATATCTATCTGCTTTTCCTCGCGCGCAGCGACAAAACAGCCCAGTCCCGTTACCGTATAAATATACCCCTGATGCTCTAACTCCCGATACGCCTTTTGAACCGTATTAGGATTAACGGTAAGAGTCTTAGAAAGCTCCCTTACAGACGGAAGCTTCGATTCCGCAGGCAAAACACCCGTAACTATCAGTTCCTTGACATTGTCAATGACCTGCTCATAAATCGATTTCCTGCTTTTCAGATCAAGCTGAAACAAGCTTCATACCTCCTTCCTGAATAATCTAGATAAACTTCAGTTAATAGAATACAGCCTTGCGTGCGCCCGCGCACCGTATGCCGCGCCGCGGCCCATACGAACCGCAAACGCCGCCGCGCGGCTCTGCCGGACCTAAAGCCTCCCGGCCCGGCGCGTCCTCCGGACCCGCCCCTCGCTGTGTTTATAGTGTACTATCATCCATAGTACACTGTCAACAGTAAAAAGTCTTAATATTCCTTTAAGAACTCTTAAGAAACATTAAGACTTTTGAATTACCATATTATCCTGTATACCGTACCACTTCGCACAGTCACACTGATGCTACCGCCGCTTCACAGCCCTCCATATGAGCATTACAAGCATAACAACGATAACCCCAGTGCAAAAACCGCTCATATCGATCCAGACATCCCTCACGCTGCTCGTCCTGCTGCCTGAAAAAAGCTGTATCGTCTCATCCATAAGCGCCGCGCTCATACCTGCAAGCAATACCCAGCCGCAGCTGATCCGCATCATGCCCTTCATCATGACTGTCAGGATCACACCAAACACCGTAAACTCTGTAACATGTGCAAGCTTTCTCATAACAGCATTACGCGGCACGTGTATCCAGCTTATCCCCTGCAGCTTAGCCGCCAGAAAATTTCTAAAGCCTACGCTTATAGCGTCCGACCTGGCGCCCGGCATCATAGAATTGCCCCATATAAAGCACAGCACCAATATAGCCGCGATAAGCATCACAACAAACCCCGCGCTGAATCTTCTTCTTTTCATCTTGCTTATCCCTTACCCCTTTTATTATATTTTCCTGTTCTATTTTTCTGCAGCCAGATTCTGCTCCCAACGCCATGAATCCCTGCACATTTCATCTATGCCCTTTTCCGCCTTCCAGCCAAGCACTCTTTCTGCTTTCGAAACATCAGCATAGCATTCCGCTATATCACCGTCGCGTCGGCCCGTTACTACATGCGGAACATCCACACCATTTACGCGTATAAATGAATCTACAAGCTCCTTAACGCTGAATCCGCGGCCTGTTCCGAGATTGAATATCTCCGTACCCTTGTGTGAAACAGCATAATCAAGCGCAGCAACGTGACCCTTTGCAAGATCCATTACATGTATATAATCACGCACACCTGTTCCATCAGGCGTAGGATAATCATCACCAAATATCGAAAGCTTTTCAAGCCTTCCGGAAGCGACCTGCGTTATATACGGCATAAGGTTATTAGGTGTGCCCGAAGGTCTCTCACCTATAAGTCCGCTCGTATGAGCGCCTATAGGATTGAAATATCTCAGCAGCACTACCGAAAGCTCAGGATCAGCCACCGCTGCATCAGCCATGATCTGCTCTATCATCCACTTAGTCCAGCCGTAAGGATTCGTGCATGTGCCGCGAGCCATAGTTTCAACGAAAGGCACCTGATTATCCATACCGTAAACTGTAGCCGAAGAGCTGAATATTATATTCTTAACTCCAAACTCTCTCATAACTTCCATAACCGTAAGAGTAGTATCCAGATTATTCCTGTAATATTCAAGCGGCTTCTGAACAGATTCACCTACAGCCTTGTAGCCTGCAAAGTGCATGACTGCAGTTATATCATTTTCCTTAAATACTGTACGCAGCGCCTCCGCATCTGATACATCAACATTATAGAACTTTGGAGCCTTTCCGGTTATCTGTTCTATGCGTCCGATCATATCATCAGAGCTGTTGTAAAGGTTATCAGCTATGACAACATCATAGCCCTGCTCTATCAATTCTACTACAGTATGACTGCCTATAAATCCTGTTCCGCCTGTTGCAAGTATAGTTCCTGTATTTTCCATCATTTATTATGACCTCATTTCCGATAATTTAATATTATATTTGACCCCATAATACTCCCGAAGTCCTTAGTAATCAACAATACACCGAAATATTTTACTTAAAATACACAATAGCGCCTTCAAGTATCTCAGCTGCAGCTGCCTCTGCCGACGCCTTATCAGCAGCACTTACAGTTATATACACCTTAAGCTTCGGCTCAGTTCCACTCGGGCGCACTACCACAGAACCGCCGTCAAACGCAAACTTCAGAACATCAGCAGGCGGCAGTCCATCTATACCGTCAGCAAAATCAAGCTTACTGATCACATTTCTGCCCGCGATCTCAGTTATATCTCCACGGAAATTACCCATTATCTCCTTCATGCGGTCAAATCCTGCAGCACCCTCAAACGTATAAGAATGAACGCTGTTAAGGCAATATCCATATTTTTCATATATCTGAGCAAGTCTTTCAGTAAGGCTTATGCCCTGAGAAGCATAGTAGCAGAACATCTCGCATATCAATAATGAAGCGTCAACACCATCCTTATCACGCACATAAGTTCCTGACAGATAACCGTATGACTCTTCAAAACCAAATATGAATGAATCCTGTTTTCCCATCTTTTCCATTTTAAGGATCTGCTCACCTATAAATTTGAAGCCTGTCAGAACATTTACAGTACGTACGCCATAGCCCTCAGCCACCTGCTCCGCCAGATCGGTACTAACGATACTCTTTATCATAACAGGATCCTCCGGCATCTTACCGTGCTTAAGGCGCTGTGAGCATATATAATCAAGCAGCAGCACGCCCGTCTGATTTCCCGTAAGCAGCGCATAACCGCCCTCTGCCGAAGCATCCTTCACAGCAATGCCTACACGGTCGCAGTCAGGGTCAGTTGCCAGCAGCAGATCAGCCCCCAGACGCTCCGCATACTCTATACCAAGCGCCATAGCCTCGCGTATCTCAGGGTTAGGCGACGGGCACGTCGGGAAATTACCGTCCGGCTCTTCCTGTTCCTTTACTACAGTTATATTAGTATAACCGGACTCGCGCAGAGCACGCGTAACAGGCTTCAGACCTGAACCGTTAAGCGGACTGTATACTATAGCTATATTTCTGTCGATCTCATCACCGTATAAAACCGACTGACCCTTTACTTCCTCTATAAATGCAGAGTACACATCATCAGAAATGTACTCTATCTGCCCGCCGGCCAGGCCGGCCTCAAAGTCAGACGTTTTCACGTCTTCAAAAATGTCAAGTTTTTCTATTTCTGCAAGTATTGCTTTCGCTGCCTCAGTAGTGATCTGGCAGCCATCAGCGCCATATACCTTGTAGCCATTGTATTTGCTCGGATTATGCGATGCAGTTACCATTATGCCCGCAGAAGCCCCAAGAGCGCGCACCGAGTACGACAGCGCAGGAACAGGCATAAGCTGCGGCCATATATATACTTTAACGCCGTTAGCAGCCAGCACTCCCGCAGCAACACGTGCAAATACGTCAGACTTTATCCTGCTGTCATAGCTTACAGCCGCAGACGGCTCATCAAAATGTGCATTAAGGTAATCAGCAAGTCCCTGAGTAGCCTTCGCCACAGTATAAACATTCATGCGGTTCGTGCCAGCACCGATCACGCCGCGCAGCCCCGCAGTACCAAAATCAAGATCTCTGTAAAAAGCATCCTCTATACGAGCCGGATCAGCCTCCATATCCTTAAGCTCAGCCGCCAGATCAGCCTCTCCGACTGCCTTTTCACACCATATTGCATACTTTGTCATAGTTATTTCATCCATTTTCCTGTACCTTACCATCCATTTTTCATACTTAACTTAAATATTATTTAAAATATCAGTGCCGGCGATCCGCACACCATATCAATATTATGCCGATCACCTTTGATCAAAAAACAAATTAATTATATCAGCATATGATCTTATTTACCACTGTAGCCGCAAGATTATCTGCCGTACGCGAATCACTCGGCGTCTTTGCTACAGTTATCATATATCTGCCGTCATCATGAAAATACAGCTTGTCGTGGTTTTCTCCCCTGCTCACAAAACCAAGCTCATTAAGACGCCTCTTATCCTTACCGCTCAGGCCATCCGTCCTGCTGAGTATACGCTTAAGTTCATCCTCAAGCTCTTTCCCTTTTCCAAGTATTTCATTATTTTCAACTATCGAATCCAGGACATGATACCTTCTCCAACCCCGCTGATTAGGATCACCATCCATCTTACTTTTCTCATCAGCAACGAGCTTAAGCAAAAGATCCTTTATCTCTGACTCATAAAACTCCTCCTCACCACAGGCTATACTTACAGTTACAGCATTTCCATCATCTGTATACTCGTTCCTGCGGCTGTTGAAGCTGTGCTCGTACACACTCACCCTGCTCTTTAACCTGTTTATCTCATCAAGCGCCTCGTCAAGCTCGCTCTGCAAATAATCTATATCCTGCTGCTTGCTCCTGTTGTCCCTGTCATACTCGTCATTCATCTCTTTATAGAATTCGATCAATTCCGAGCTGTTTTCCTTATCCTTGTAATATTTGTCATAAAGCTTACGATACTTTATATCAGACCACGTATACCTGTCATCAACCTTTAGAAGCGCCAGCCTGCGGCATACAGAATCCACTATACGCTTACGGCTCACATTTTCCGGCATGATCCTTACGCTGTTCTTATCCGTATAATATATCTGAACAGCCCCGTCGAACGGATTCTTCCTGCCTGTACGCGAAGAAAGCACCGAAGTAATATTTTTACCGCTCTCGACAAGGACATGCGCCACACCCGCCAGATCCCTGGCCAGCTCATTGGCATCAAGACACGGTCTGCCATCGGAATAACGTCTCGTTACATACACTACAGGCATTATGTACTTCACATTGCCGCATATTATATTTTCCGCAATATCAATATTCTTTTCAGTAATATTTATGACACGATCCGATATCTCCATATCATTATCAACATCACCGTAACCCTCACGGAGCACAGTCTTCATGAGCCTCGGCCTGTTAAAGCGGTCAGGTATAAAGCTCTCACGATCAGCATCACGTGTCAGACGCACCGACAGCACATTACGCTCCTCGCCGGATTCATAGACAAAATCATTTATCCACAAAATATTATTTTCATCCGTATTTTCCATCCTCATAGCAAGGATATTCCCATCATTAGAAACGATAACAGAAAACTTCTGCTTTCCATCATCACTTATGTATTCACCTGAATCCCCACCGTTCCACGCTATATTTCCAAAGCCATAATGCGGACTTCCATTTGCCCACTCAAAAGCCAGTTCCGTCATACGTTCCATCGTCAGACTTTTCTTCACATAAAACATCGTAGAAAATACAACCATTTCTTCCTCCGTAGCCTGTTCATTACACTATTCAGATAACACAAGTAACTTTTTCTATTCAATTATCAAGTATACACGATTCCAACACCACACGCAATCCATATCTCGTAAAATATTTTCAGTATATATGTTCATATGGATTCAACTTAAACTTTCCGCGCGTCACCGCGCCCATATTAGGCCCATATTAAAATGAAGCGCAGCATTTACAAGTATTTACTGTTAACTTTTTCTTTTTACCGATCTGTATACCATATGTATCACAAAATAGAACAATATGCCTGCAGCACCGCCAAGCGTATTATAGCAAAGATCCGAGAGCTGAAACGTCCCACTGTGCAATAAAAGCTGCACACATTCTATACCAAAAGAATACCCTGCACATACCTTCAGCACATACAGTGCATCACCCCTAAATGAACGCTCCTGCACATCACCGTTTGCCGCCCCGCCTCTTCGCACCCACATGAGCAGAAAAGCAAACGGAACAAACAGCATTATATTCTCTATCGATTCCGCCGTCATACCACCATACTCATCATAAAGCCCCCAGCCACCCATAAATTTAGCCAGCGGATGAGCATAAAAATCACGCATGAGCACAGTACGCAGCAGCATCATAGAAACATACACAGCAAGCAAAAATACCCTGCGAAACTCCCCCGAGTCCCTGAAACGCGCCATCCACACGCCTGCAGACCTCTTCACAGCCTCACGGCCATGCCATCCATTTTCCCTCGCATACGACCACGCAAACATAAAAAGAACCGCGACCAAAATCGCCGTCCCGCCCTGCTTATACAGCAACGCCCCTATATTTTTAAAAATACTTAAAATAACATTCATCATATTTCAATGACCAACCTCATCTACTTGCCTGAAATAATTATATTCGTAAGTTAGTAACTCATAAGTCACTTTATTGTCGATATAATTGACTACAAAAATCAGAAACACTTTAACACCACTCACTCCGCGCGTCACCGCGCCCACAGCTCCGCCTTATATTACTGTTTTATAAAATTTTCCATTTTCCACCATTATCTGGTCCTATGCGCTCTATAATACCTTTATTTTTTAGTTCGGATATATATCTTGCAATAGTTCTATCAGTAACATCTAAGGCTATTCTTAATTCATCGATAGAAATATTCGGATTTTCCGAAATCATTTTAAGTATCTCATACGCCTTATTAAGTTTCTTCTTAGAATATTCTGGCATTAATTTCTTAATATTTTCTTCTGAAATTTCTATGACATTTTCTATGACATTTTCATCAGATTTTTTCTTCATCATCATCGTAAGTGTTACTTGATCAAGATTTGTATCCTCAATTAATCGTGGCTCGACCCAGCCCTCTGATTTCCATACATCAAGAATCGTTGGAATGATGTTAGTATATAAATAGTCCAAATTAAAATGAGATTTTTTCCTGATCCAGTA
>CAVGTL010000148.1:1108-6974 GCA_963632005.1 Succinivibrio sp. | reverse complement strand
GGACTATAGGACCCTCGCCGATATCCACAACAAATATCCTTCTCATAACGCCGACCTGCGGCGCAGCCAGTCCGACCCCGTTAGCGTCGTGCATAGTTTCTATCATGTCGTCAACAAGCGTCTGTATACGTTCTGTGACCTCGCTTACAGGTCTGCATTTTTTTCTGAGTACCTCGTCTCCGAGTGTAACGATATTTCTGAGTGCCATGATCTACCTCCGTAATTCTTATGAATAATTTAATTTTTTAATATGCAATAAATTTCAAAATACCCGTGCGCCCGCGCACCCTCACATCACATTAAGTAAAGCTGTAAGGATCGACCTCCACGAGCATAGTACATTTTGTATCCGGAAGCGACAGCCTTTCTGATTTTATCGCCCTTATGAGCTCCAGATAGCTATCAGTCTTTTCTGCCGGACTTTTTATTATAACATGATAACGCCACGTTTCGTTAAGAAAAGCCATATATGCCGGCTGCGGCGCAAGCAGCTCGCCGCGCTCGACTATTTCCGCCCTGCTCACATTACGGTATACAGCGTCTGCTTCCGTTTTGACCACGCGCTCGTCAGCCCCGGAAAACACGAGCCTTATTATATTAGTAAAAGGCGGGTACCGCGTTATGCTGCGCAGCCTTATCTCGTTCTCGTAAAACGCCCTGTAATCATTAGCTGCAGCCGACAGCAGCGCTTTATTGTCCGGGGAATAAGTCTGAATGACTACATGCCCCTTTTCCTCTCCGCGCCCGGCGCGACCCGAAGCCTGTACTATCAGCTGGAACGTCCGCTCAGCTGACCTGTAATCAGGAATATTAAGCGTTATATCGGCCGCTATTATGCCTACAAGGCCGACATTTGCGATATCAAGCCCCTTTGCCACAAGCTGGGTGCCTACGAGTATATCAGTCCTTCCACGGCTGAAAGCGGAAAGTATGCGCTCTGCCTCGCCCTTTTTTCTGGCAGTGTCAAGGTCAAGTCTGGCGACAGACGCTTCGGGAAACATTTCTTTTGTTATTTCCTCGACCTTTTCTGTTCCGATCCCAAAATGCCTTATATGCGGACTTCCGCACGTCGGACAAGTCTGCGGCACGCGCACGCGGCGGCCGCAGTAGTGACACTCCGCCATACCGCTTGACTTGTGATACGTCAGTGAAACGTCACATACCGGACATTTCATCACGTAGCCGCACATCCTGCACGATACGAATGACGAATATCCTCTTCGATTTATAAATAATATGACCTGACTTCCGGCTGCCAGGCAGCCCTTTATGCGCGTGAACAATTCTCTGCTGAATATGCTCCTGTTGCCTTTTTTGAGCTCGTCCCGCATATCTGCTATGCTCACATCCGGCAGCGGTGTTTTATTATATCGTTTTCTGAGAAAAAGCTGCCTGTATATGCCCTGCTGCGCCCTGTACTCCGACACTATCGACGGCGTGGCAGTTCCGAGTACGACTACAGCGCCCGATATCCTTCCGCGCTCGACAGCAGCATCTATCGTGTCGTATTTCGGCGTCATATCGGATTTATACGATGCTTCGTGCTCTTCGTCTATTATAACAGCTCCGAGGTCCTCAAACGGCGCGTATATGCCTGACCTCGCGCCTATAAGTATGCGCGCCCCGCCGCTTCGCACGCGCATCCACTGGTCATAGCGCTGTCCCTTTGTAAGCTTGCTGTGCAGCACAGCTATCTGCTCGCTGCCGAACCTGCTCATAAATCTGTTTATCGTCTGAGGTGTAAGCGATATCTCAGGCACGAGTATTATAACGCTGCGTCCTTCAGCGAGCACCTTTTCCGTTATACGCATATAAAGTTCCGTCTTTCCGCTCGATGTGACACCGTTTATCAAAAACGTCTTGTGACTTTTTTCCTTTATATACGGTGTTATCTCGCGCAGAGCCGAATCCTGCTCCGGCGTAAGCTCAGGAGCCTGTGACAGCTCGATATCCATATCCTCGTAAGGGTCGCGCCTGCGGCCTCTTTTAGGCGCTTCTCCCGGCGGTATGACACACTTTATACCGTCTATATAGCGGCACAGATATTTCTGCTTCATCCACTCGCACATGTGGACGAGGTCGTCCGGCAATGAGTATTCCGTCATTATTTCTTTTACCGATTTCAGCCTCGGTACATTATCTACGTTCTCATCCTGAACGTCAAAAACGTACGCAGTCTTTACTCTGTTGCCCTGACCGAAAGGTACTTTTACGACTGAACCGCGCTTTACGCTGTCGTCATCGCATTTATATGTGTATAAATTATCGGTATGATCGCTTACATTGTCGATTATTACCTTTATATATTTCAACCGGGCAGCCTTCTTTCTTTTGACGGGTCCTCTGCTCCTGCTCCCGGTCTTTCTGAGAATATACATCCGCAGTAATTCTGCCTGTACAGACCGTACTCCCTGGAAAGCTCTGTAGAACGTTTAAATCCGTCCTTTTTCTTAAAGCTCTCATCCAGAAAATCAGGAGCAAATTCCTTTTCAAGCTCGTAGCCTATTTTATTTATACGCTCAGTATTCTTGTGCGGGCTTACAGAAAGAGTTGTAGCAAACGTTTCAAATCCGAGTCTTTCCGCTTCCTGAGCCGTTTTTCTCATACGCACCTCAAAGCATTTCGTGCATCTGTCGCCGTTTTCAGGCTCATTTTCAAGCCCTCTGACAGCCAGCAGATAATTTTCAGGGTCGTATTCGCCCTCTGTCAGCTTTACGCGCTGCTCCTCAGGAAGCGTTTTGTTGTATTCATCTATGAACTTTCTTTCAGTTTCGAGACGTTTTTCGTATTCGCCTTCGTTCGTTATATTTGGATTATAAAAATACACCGTGAGATCGTACCTGTCTATAAGTCTCTCTATGACAGCCGTGCTGCACGGCCCGCAGCAGCTGTGGAGCAGCATCGTCGGCCTGCTTTCCGATGCCACCGGGCTTTCCTGTTTTTCCTTATCCTTCATCTTATACACCTGCTATATATGCATCACTTATAAAATTATAATTTTTATCATTTTATCACTTTTTTAAATTACCGGCATCGCTCCGGCCTTACCTATGATACAATACTTCTTAACTTCAATCAACAAACATTACAGACCAGATAAACACCCGGAGGGATAAATGTTCAAGGACGGAGCAAGATACAACGGCATAGGGCCGTGGATGAAGGAATATTTCGGCGGCCGTACAGTCAAGCTCGCCATAGACGGCGGCTTTACATGTCCAAACCGTGACGGCACGCTTTCATATGATGGGTGCGCCTTCTGCTCACGCAGCGGCTCAGGCGACTTTGCAGGCGACCGCTCGCTCAGCATCACCGAACAGATGCGCTCTCAGGTCGCAGTCATGTCAGAAAAGTGGCAGTCAGCGCATTTCATCGCATACTTCCAGAATTATACAAATACCTACGCACCTGCAGAAGAGCTGAGAAAGAAATATTATGAGGCGCTTTCATTTCCGGGATGCTGCGGCATCGCCATAGCTACACGCCCCGACTGTCTGAACGACGATGTTCTCGACCTTCTCTGCAAGATAAACAGCGAGACTTTTATGTGGGTCGAGCTAGGACTTCAGACTTCAAACGACAAGACAGCTGACATAATAAACAGATGCTGCTCTACAGCCGTTTACGATGATGCTGTCGCAAGGCTCACAGAAGCAGGCATACGCGTAGTCACACACGTAATACTCGGTCTGCCGGGAGAGACACGCGATGATATGCTCGAAACAGTACGCCACGTATGCAGCAGAAATATCTTCGGTATCAAGCTGCACCTGTTACATATAATGACAGAAACAGCTCTCGGCGATGAATACATCCATCAGCAGGACCGCAGCCCGGCTGCTCCATATCCTGGATGTGACCGGCATTCCCTGTTCAAGCCCGCAATGCCGGCTATAATTCCGATGGAAAAAAATGTATACATTTCTACTGCAGCTGATGCTCTTGAGATAATACCTGCAGATATCACTATACACCGCCTTACAGGCGATGCTCCGCGCGACTCACTTATAGCGCCGCTCTGGAGCCGCGACAAAAAATCTGTACTGAACGGCATAAATATGGAATTAAAAAAACGCGGGACCATGCAAGGTTCCCGCGTCAGCCTCTGTCCTCACCGGAATCATCGCTGAGTCTGCCGTCGTTATAGTGCTTGCGGCACAGCGAAACGTACATTTCGTTTCCGCCTATCACGATCTGCTCGCCTGAGCGCACTATCTGACCGTCAGACACTCTCGCTATCATCGTAGCCTTTCTGCCGCACCAGCAGATAGTCTTTATTTCTTCTATCTTGTCTGCATAGATCAGCAGGTAGTGCGAACCTTCAAAGAGCTCATTCCTGAAATCGTTTTTCAGGCCGTAGCATATTACGGGGCACTCGCAGCTGTCCACTATTTCTACAAGCTCCTCTACGTGGTGCTTTTTGAGGAACTGCGCTTCATCTACGAGCACGCAGTCTATGTGCTTTTCTGCCTCAGCCTGCATATATACTGAAAGTATATTTGTATCATCCTCTATCGGTACAGCGTCGCGCTGCATGCCTATTCTTGATTTTACTATGCCACGGCCGTATCTGTTGTCCTTGCCTGATGTCATTACGAGGACGTTTTTTCCGCGTTCTTCATAATTATAGGCTACCTTCAGGACTTCTATGCTTTTGCCGGCGTTCATCGTACTGTATCTGAAAAAAAGCTGCGCCATATCACACCTCCTATGCACTTAAATTATTATAATCAAAAAACACATTTGAAGAGCATCGCCTGTGTTTCGTCTTCTGCTACAGACAGCATTATCTTTTTTCTGCCGTTTTCTTCTCTTATTTCTACGCCGTGAACGTGTACGCCGTTTTGGACTAGTTCTGTTATCATATTCACGGCTTCGTCCGTTAATTTTTCGCCGGGTACTACGAACGGTATGCCGGGCGGGTAGACTGCTATTTCTTCTGCTGATATCCTGCCTGCGGCGTATTCTCCTTCTACGAGGTCGTGGCGTGCAAATACTGCTTTTCTCGGCGTTATCTCGCATATATGCTTCAGTTTGGCCGCTGTTGCGGCTGCACTTGGCGCAGGTTCACCTGACTGTGCATCATAAGTGCTCCTGTCGGACGAAATGTTGTCAAGCGCTGACAGAAGCGCGTCGAGCTGTGAGCGTTCCGTTGCTGTCCCCATAACGGCGAGCGCGTATCTGTCGTCAGCAAGCTCCATATCTATATTATACTCTCTGCAGAGGATATCTGAAAGCTCATATCCGCTTATCCCGAGCTTTTCTGCTGATATCAGCAGCCTTGCGCTGTCAAGCGGCTTACCGGCACCGCGCGCGTCGGTAAATGACCTTATACATTCTATACCCCGTATTTCATTTATCCTGTCAGCATATTCTGAAACTGTCGCACAGATATTTTTCCATATGCGTCCGCCGTCTGCAGCCATACGATGCCTCACGGCATCAAGCGAAGCCATAAGGAGATATGACGGGCTTGTCGATGTCAGCAGGCGAATATTATAAGCGAGCCTTTTACGATCTACCCTGTCGCCCTTAACGTGCAGCATCGAGCTCTGAGTAAGGCTTCCGAGCATTTTATGAGTGCTCTGTATCGAAATATCGGCACCCGCAGACATTGCATCTGTGAGCGTTTCCTGCCCTGCAAACCTCAGATGAGCACCATGAGCCTCATCAACTATGACTATCGCTCCATGCTCATGAGCCGCCTGCGTTATTTGTTCAAGGTCACTGTATGTACCGTAATATGACGGATTAGACAACACGACAGCCTTTATACCGCCATAGTCCAGTATCTTCTCTATCTGAGCGGCATCAGCGCCTGCAGGCAGACCTGTTTCCGTATCTATATGCGGAGCTGTATACACAG
>CAVGTL010000148.1:0-1030 GCA_963632005.1 Succinivibrio sp. | reverse complement strand
GGATCTGCTCCTGATAAAATGAGCCCGCGTGTGACAGATTTATGGCAATCAGAAACGACAAGCACACGTTCGTCCTCAAAAGCCGCCGATGCTACAGCCGCCATTATGCCCGCTGTCGTACCGTTCACCAGAAAATGCGTCTCATCAGCGCCAAAAAGCTCTGCAGCAAGCTCTTCTGCTTCCTTTATAATGCCCTCAGGCTCATGATAATCATCAAATCCGTCTATCTCGGTTATATCGCACTCGAGCGCCCGCGCTCCCATAACAGCGTCAAGCTCTGGGATGCTGCTTTGGCAGCGCCTTTTATGGCCCGGTATATGCATAGATATACGCTCAGAACCTGTATATTTAATTAAAGCATCTGCTAAAGGCATCCTGCTCTGATCCATATCTTCTCCATTCGTACATATGTAAAGCTCTTACTGTGTAAAATTTCTCTATATAACAAAACAGGTGCTGTATCAACACTGACTGTTAACACAACACCTTCGTTTGGTGCCCAGACTCGGAATCGAACCAAGGACACGGGGATTTTCAGTCCCCTGCTCTACCTACTGAGCTATCTGGGCTTAAAAAAATGGAGCGGAAGACGAGATTCGAACTCGCGACCCTCGCCTTGGCAAGGCGATGCTCTACCCCTGAGCCACTTCCGCAAAATTGGTCGAGGGAGATGGATTCGAACCATCGAAAGCACAGCTAACGGATTTACAGTCCGCCCCCTTTGGCCACTCGGGAATCCCTCGATAATGCCTCCCCTCGAAAGGGAGTAAAGAATTGGAGCTGATGGAGGGAATCGAACCCCCAACCTGCTGATTACAAATCAGCTGCTCTACCTTTGAGCCACATCAGCAAATTTGTTATAAAAAATGGCGACCGGGAACGGGCTCGAACCGTCGACCTCCAGCGTGACAGGCTGGCATTCTAACCAACTGAACTACCGGACCGCATTCTTAATAATTAACTGAGCTTGTCAGTTAAAATGGTGGGCGCTATAGGGCTCGAACCTATGACCTCCTGCTTGTAAGGCAGA
>CAVGTL010000147.1:0-7079 GCA_963632005.1 Succinivibrio sp. | reverse complement strand
CTGCGATAGATTCAGCTGCAGACGTAGCAAGCAAGCTCGTAAACAGCGATGAGCTCGAGGGCAACGGATATGCCATAAGAGTAAACGGTGAAGTCGTTGCTCTTGTAGATACAGAAGAAACAGCTTCTGAGATAATGGAAACTGTAAGAAAGAACTACTGTACAGAAGCACAGACAATAACAGCATCGGCTGATGGACAGACAACTGCAGACAGCACAGAAGCAGCTGCATCTGATGCCGATACAACCGACAGCTTTGATTCAGATGAAATAATGGACGAAATAACAGACGACACTGATGCATCAAGCGCAGCAACGGCTGAGATAGATGCAGCTGCAGCAAGAAGCATAATCCTTGCCGACAGTATGAATGAAAAAACAGGTGTTGTCGCTGCAGCTCCTGCTGATAAGAATGCAGACAGCATAAAGGCTGCAACAGGTACAGCGTCAGGACAGAAAACAGCTGTAGATTATTCAAAGCTGAATCTTTCTGCAGGTGATGTAACAAAGCTTGAGGGCGTGACACTCGATAATGTTATTATCGAGGACGAAGTATCAGTAGAGCCTGTAACATCAAAGGTATCTGACTTTAAGGATTACGAAGACGCAATAAATCTTTTTGTTGATGAAAACGGAAAGAGCAAGATATTTAACATCTCAACTGCTGAGATAGAAGTCTACAATGAGCCTGTAGCATATACTTCTATTTATCAGAAGACAGATTCTCTCTATGAGGGTGAATATCAGATACAGACAGAAGGCGTTAACGGTGTTAAGCAGGTAGTTGCAAGAGTAACAAAGGAAAATGGAGAAGAATCTGCAAGAGAGATAATTCAGGAAACTATAACTACTCCTGCAGTTGACGAAATAATACTTCAGGGTACGAAGGAAAAGCCAAGCTGGGTAGCTACAGGTCATTTCATTAAGCCTGCAAGCGGAAGACTTTCTTCAAACTTCGGACGCAGATGGGGCAGACAGCATCAGGGCATAGATATAGCCGGCTCATACGGGTCTGACGTTGTAGCTTCAGATGGCGGTACTGTCGTATATGCAGGCTACAACAGCAGCGGCTACGGCAACCTTATAAAAATAGACCACGGCAACGGTTACGTTACGTATTACGGTCATAACAGCAAGCTTTGTGTATCAGTTGGTGATAAAGTATATCAGGGACAGGTAATAGCAAAGATGGGAAGCACAGGAAGAAGTACAGGCAATCACTGCCACTTTGAGATACGCGTAGGAGGAACTCCTGTGAATCCTGTAAATTATCTTAATTAGTTTTGACAGACAGATAATAGTTGAGGCATAGCTGCAGCGTTGCAGTGTCCGGATGCGCCTGATACCAGACGTTTTCAGATGCTGCTGCGCTGTTGTTCGTTTTTGGGTTTAATAAACGGTGCAGTTATGGTAAAATATTAACGATCAAATGCATTGAAGGAGGACATGTCAGGGGAGTAATATGTGCCTGATATGGCTGAGTCAGGATGTAAAAGGGGAATACTATGAATGATTCAAAGAAAAAAGTTCTTGTTGTAGAAGACGAGAAAAATATATCGGATATTATAAAGTTCAATCTTGAAAAAGAGGGATTTCAGGTAGACACTGCTTTTGACGGCGAGGATGCTGTTAAGAAGATAAGGCTTATAGATCCGGATCTCGTACTGCTGGACGTTATGCTGCCGAAGCTTGACGGCTTTTCTGTATGTAAGCAGGTGCGCGAGCTTAATATAACAGTTCCTATAATCATGCTTACAGCAAAGGAAGAGGAAGTAGATAAAGTCCTCGGACTTGAGCTTGGCGCAGATGATTATATGACGAAGCCTTTCGGTATGAGAGAGCTGCTTGCAAGGATAAAAGCTAATATCCGTCGTGCATCGCTCAATCTCGGCCCTGATATAGACACTGTTTCACCTGATATAAAGCAGTTTGGAAATCTTACGATAGACCTTAACCGTTACGAAATAAGAAAGAACGGCGAAGTCCTCGAGCTTACGCTTCGTGAATTTGAACTTCTGCGCTACCTTGCTGAACGTGAAAACAAGGTGTTCTCAAGGGAACAGCTCCTTGAGGAAGTATGGGGATATGAATATTACGGTGACATTCGAACTGTTGACGTTACAGTCCGCCGCCTTAGAGAAAAGGTGGAGGATGACTCAAGTAATCCTAAGTATATAATGACTAAACGAGGCATAGGATATTACTTCCACAGAGCGTAAACCGCTTCAGCTCAGGAGGAGACATGTCACTTGTTTTAAACAGATCCAAAAACAGTATAAAATGGAGAATAATCGTAACATACCTGATAATCGTATTCATTGCTATGACTATATCGGGCGTGTTTATCACGAACAAGCTTGAGTCTTATCAGCTGGATTCAATACAGACCAAGAGCCAGAAAACAGCGGAAATGGTAATGAGTTCTATACCGTTTGAAACGTATACATCGTTGGCAAGCGGCAAGAACAACATTCAGGCCATAATAGATGAATGGAAGCTTGGAAATGATTATGAGATATATATAGTAGACAACACCTTATCCATAGTAGCTGCTGACAATACAGCTGTAGTCGATAAGTCGGCCATAGGCATTCTTGATGAAAATGTCGTTGTCAGCGCCCTTGATGGAAGCACAGCAGAAAGCAGGGAAACTCTTTCCAATGATATCCCTGTAATGAATACTGCGGAATCGATAAAGGGCGCAGACGGCATTGTAAGCGGTGTTATATATATACGTGCAGATCTTTCGAGCGTATATTCAACCATGCAGGAAGCTCGCACGATATTTATACAGGCAATGGCAATAGCAGTGCTGATATCTGTGCTGATATCATTCTTTATAACAAACAGTATCACAGACCCGATAAACGACCTTACGGAAAAGGCTGAACGCATGGCTTCAGGTGACTTCTCGCAGCAGATAGATGTCAGGTCTGACGATGAGATAGGCCGTCTTGCAGAAATGTTCAACATGCTGCGGCAGGAGCTTGATAATAAGATAACCGAGACTATAAATGAAAAGAGCAAGCTGGAAACTATACTGAAATACATGGTGGACGGACTCATAGCTCTCGATCTTAACGGGGATATAATACATATAAACCCGGCTGCAAAGGCTCTGCTCAGCATCAGTGATGAAGAGATAAGCGGGGGGCTGGACCTCAGCGGAATATTGAAAAGATTTGGAAAGAAAGATATAACAGACGGCATAAAGAAGGTCATATCACGCGATGTCATAAGCGAGATCGCCGGCTACCAGGGAAAGATAATATCAATAAGATATGCTCGCTTCATGGATGATGACGAAAACGATATCGGTGTAATAATGCTGCTTCAGGATATAACAGAGCAGCAAAAGCTCGACCAGATGCAGAAGGACTTTGTCGCAAACGTATCTCATGAGCTGCGCACGCCGATAACGACCATAAAGAGCTATACCGAAACACTGCTCGACGGAGCAGTAGAAGACCCTGATATGCGTCAGAACTTCCTCACTGTAATAGACGAAGAAGCGGAGCGTATGACTCATCTTGTAAAAGATCTGCTGCAGCTGTCACGGCTTGACAATAACCGCGAAAAGCTGAATCGCCAGGAAGTAGACATGAACAAGCTGCTCGTAAAGTGCGCCCAGAAAATAATGCTGACGGCACAGGCAAAGGAACAGACAGTTGAGTGCAACATAAACGAGAACGAGCCGCTTAACGTTTTTGTCGATATAGACCGCATACAGCAGGTAATACTTAACATATTGACCAATTCTATAAAGTATACGCCTGAAGGCGGCAGGATAACTATAACGTCAGGTCTGGAAGGCAGCGCAGCGCGCATAGTCATCTCCGACACAGGCATCGGCATAAGTCAGGAGGAGATAGGCCGCATATTTGAACGTTTCTACCGCGTAGACAAAGCAAGGTCACGAGCGATGGGCGGAACAGGACTTGGTCTTTCCATAGCAAAAAACATAGTAGAAGCTCACCGCGGAACTATAAGCGCAGAAAGCGTCGAAGGCGAAGGCACATCGATAACAGTCCTTCTTCCAATAACATGGAGCCGAGGCAAAAAGAATATAGAGTAAAAGAATAAGAAATAATACGCAATAATGCCGGGGCTGCTGACGCAGCCCCTTTTACATACATTCCGCCGGCCCGCCGGCCCACAGGGCGCTCCGCGCCCGCAGAAAACATTGCTGTCATACACAGCGCTCCGCACGCATAAGTATTTTTACAGGCGATCCTGTTTGCATCATTTTAACAGGAAACGCATGTAAAAAATTTACACATAAAAACAGTGTGGGGAGTAATAAATTATGACGGATCATTCTATAATCATGGAAAACCGCGAAAGTCTGACAGTCACGGCTGTGACCGACGTGAAGAGCTTTGACAGCGAGCATATACATATAACTCTGCGAGAGGGTGGTCTTTCGGTAAAAGGCAGAAACCTTAAAATAACACAGCTAGACCTGGAAACAGGAAATGTTTCAATAAGCGGAGAATGCTCAAGCCTCGTGTATACAGAGTCGATCCAGGAAAGCAGCGGAAGCCTGTTTAAGCGTCTTATGAAGTAAAGATGAGCAGGAGCGTGTTTTTATGGAGCTTATAACAAGAACGACTGAAGCCGCAGCACTGATCGTCAGCTTTATGAAATACTTTTTTACAGATGTAGTGGACAGACTGACAGGCGAGCCTGTGCCGGATCCTCTGACAGGAGCAGACTTTATGGGACAGCAGATCAGAGAAATATTGATAATGGCTGCATGCGGTGCGTGCGTAGCATTTATGTTCCAGTCTTATAACGGCTGTGTAGATCGGCATATAAACGTTGACTCAACACTGCTGGTGCGCCGGGCGCTCGTATTTACAGATATTATTTTCTGTATTATTGCAGGCATCATTATTGCAGAATTCTGGTTCAAGAGCAGTTATGGGAGGCTGAGCGTTCATGAAGCGTGCGGGCTCGCGGCAGGTCTGGCTGCAGGAATGCGAACATTTGCGTTTGGAAAATCAAAACGAAAGCATACTATAGCGGTGATTTATGTTATACTAATTATAACTGCATATTTTGTAATTTCGTAAAGTAAAAGGGAATTGACATGGCGAAGAGACGAAAGAAAAAACAGAAAGCGAAAGAGCTGACTGAGCAGAATATCATAGACATTGATGCCAGGCGCGAGGAACGCAGACTTAAGCTGAGAGCTGAGGCTGAAGCAGAAAGAGCCAGACGCGGAGAAAAGTCCATAATGCAGGAAATGATGGATGATATGGCGCGCGGTGACGAGCGATTTGAGACTCGCGAAGAGGACGAGGCTGTCAAAAGAAGTAAAAAGCGCAGAGAAAAAAAGAAAAAAGGAGCTATGTCTGCTCAAAAGAAGATAGCCATACTGGTCATCATAGTTGTGGTGGGAGCGCTTATATTTTCTGTCGGAAAAATAGTAAAACTTAAGATACAGCAAAATGAAGCTGAACATAAACTGGAAGAACTGGAAGCGGAAAAAGCAGACCTTGAGAAACAGGTAAACCAGATAGGAACAGATTCATACATGGAGAAACAGGCTCGTGAATGGTTAAAAATGGCAAAGCAGGGCGAGATAATATACGTGTATGATGACGATGAAAATACAAAACAGGAAGATACGACAAAGCAGGATGATACAAAACAAAATGAATAATGAACTTATAAAAGAAGTAATAGTAGTAGAGGGCCGCGACGACATAGATGCCGTCCAGAAGGCCGTGAACGCTGACATGATAGCGACACATGGATACGGTATAAGCAAGGCAACGCTGGAAAGGATAGAAAGTGCCTATAAGACAAGAGGGATAATAATACTTACCGACCCTGATCACGCAGGAAACAAGATACGCCAGCGTCTCACAGAGTTGTTTCCGAACGCTCTGCAGGCATATATATCAAAATCTGAAGCAAAGGATAAGGCTGACACAGATATAGGCGTTGAAAACGCAAGCCCCGATGTGATAGCGAGAGCTATCGAGGCTGCGGGAAGGACACTTACTGAGCAGCATTCAGAATTTACAGAAAAGGATATGATGTATTACGGACTGGCTGCAGGCGAAGGTTCACGCGAGCTGCGCGATGCACTCGGCAGAAAGCTCGGCATAGGCTATGCAAATTCAAAGGGCTTCCTGAAGCGTCTGAATAATTACGGCATATCTCGCGAGGCACTTGAAAATGCCATCAGAGAGATAGAGGCACAGAGATCAGAAAATTAAAATCAATGAAAAATTCATAAAATACTTTGTGAAATATAAAAATAGATTACAATAAAAACGGAGAAACAATGGACAAACTGTACTCGCCGTCTACAATGGCGAAAATAAGAGAAAAGCATGGCTTCCGCCATTCAAAGAGTCTCGGACAGAACTTCCTGTCGGACATTCATATAATAGAAGATATAGTTGACGGCTCGGATATCGAACCGGAAGACCTTGTAATAGAGATAGGTCCGGGAATGGGCGTACTCACAGCAGCTGCAGCAGAACGCGCCGGAAAAGTGATAGCGGTAGAAATAGACAAGAAGCTGATCCCGATACTTAAGGAAACGCTTGCCGAATACGACAATGTAGAGGTCATAAACGCAGATATAATGAAAACTGATCTGACAGAAATAGTCGAAGCTAACCGCCCGGCAGACGGAGGCAAGGTCAGAGTAATAGGAAATCTTCCTTATTATATAACTACACCGATAATCATGAAGCTGCTTGAAGAAAACGTACCTGCTGACAGTATAACCATAATGATGCAGAAGGAGGTCGCAGACCGCATAAAGGCTGCACCGGGCGGCAAGGACTACGGCGCACTGACAGTAGCTGTAGCCTTTTACTGTACTATAACGCATGTTGCAGACGCCCCAAAGGAAGTATTCGTTCCACGTCCTAAGGTAGATTCGACAGTGATACGCCTTGATCTGAGAAAGGAATGCCCTGTAGACCTTATAGATAAGAAGATATTCTTTGAAACTGTAAAGGGCGGATTCGGACAGCGCCGCAAGACACTGCTAAACTCGCTTACAGGCGTGAGAGGTCTGCCAAAGCCTGAGATAGCCGACGCGCTCGACGCAGC
>CAVGTL010000146.1:0-7084 GCA_963632005.1 Succinivibrio sp. | reverse complement strand
AAAGTCAGCGCTCCGATGTATGACCGCGCGCTGCAGATCCTTTATCAGATACTTTAAAAGTATCTGTACTTATATATTCGACACCGTCAGATGAATTCCCCTGTCCATAATAAATATTTAGCAATAAAATTTGCAGCCTGCGCCGGCCCGCCGGCATGTGGATAACTCGTCCTTCTGTGGATAACCCTGTGTATTATTGGAATACCAACGCTTTTTGATGTGGAAAATTTACATGCATTTTTGCCAGTACACCATTAATTTACAAATGGCTGTATACATTGAAATTTCAACGTGAGCCCGGCGCACAAATATGTATCGTTTAACTGCGAACCGATTATTCGATATTGAAATAACAATGTTTTCAACAGTTGTGGATAACTTTGTGTATAACTTTTCAGACAGCAGCTATTCCTCGTCAAAATCGAGGACCGGGCATGCATCGAGCGACATATCATCCACAAAGCCTGCCTTATATCTGTAGTAAGCCGCGCACGATATCATCGCTGCATTATCTGTGCAGAGTATCGGTTCAGGGCGATAAAATTCTATATTGTTTTTACGGCATGCTTCCTCCATCATTCCTCTGAGAAGACTGTTTGCCGCAACGCCGCCCGCGAGGGCGAGCTTCTTTCTTTTGAATTTTTTAGCAGCCGTTATCGCTTTCATTACAATTACTTCCATTACAGCCATCTGAAAGCTTGCAGCTATATCCGCATTGTTCACTTCTTCGCCGCGCTGCCTTACGCTGTTTACATAATTCAGCACGCCTGTTTTAAGGCCGCTGAAGCTGAAATCGTAGCTGCCCTTTTCGAGAAGCACGCGCTTGAACTCTACCGCGTGCGGATCACCCTGCTTCGCCAACGCGTCTATTTTAGGGCCTCCCGGATATCCCAGACCGAGGACGCGCGCTACCTTATCCATTGCCTCACCTGCAGCGTCGTCTCTCGTAACGCCCAGGAGTTCGAGGTCATTGTAGTCTTTTACGTCTATGATATCAGTGTTTCCGCCCGATACTACTACTGCCGTGAACGGCGGTTCAAGGTCGGGTGCTGCAATGTAATTAGCCGATATATGTCCGTGAAGGTGATGAACGCCGACTATAGGGATGTCCTTTGAAAATGCAAGCGCTTTCGCCGCAGCTACGCCTATGAGCAGCGCGCCTATAAGGCCCGGTCCGTGTGTAACTCCTATAAGGTCTATATCATCGAGCGTAACGCCTGCTTCGTCGAGCGCCTGCTGTATTACCGTGTTTACGTTGTCGAGATGATGTCTCGACGCTATCTCAGGCACGACACCGCCGTACTGTGTATGTATCGCTATCTGCGATGATATCACGTTTGACAGCACATGTCTGCCGTTTCCGGTAACTGAAGCAGCTGTTTCGTCACAGCTGCTTTCTATACCGAGTGTCAGAAATTCTCCGTTTTTCATAATCATTATTTCCTTTTTGCGGCGGCTACATCAATGTTTTCTCTGCGATGCCGCACTTATCATCCATTCTCTTGTGTCTGCAGCTGTCACACATAGTGTAATTTTCCATATTGATTATATTTACTGCTCCCGTGGGAGCATAATGTCTGCAGCTTGCATATACATCATTGCTGCCGCCTGAGTCTGTGCCGGTGAACATGCCGGCTGCGGCTCCGTTATCCTGATAATTGTAATTTTCTGTATTTATTAACATTTTCCGCCTCCTTACTGTCTTCCTACAAGGATTATTGCAGTAAGGCGGAAATTTTATACATATTTATCGCTGTCTGATCTGATATTTAATTTTCATCAGTATGCCCTGCAGCGCTGTTTCGGCGCATGAGCAGCGCATTTTCACCTGTTTCGGCGTAATATCCGTCGCGCTTGCCTTTGACTATAAAGCCGTGATTTTTGTAGAGAGCTATTGCGCTCCTGTTTGCCTCACGTACTTCGAGCATCAGGCTTACGATGCCGTCGGACTCTGCATTTTCTATGAGCATATCCATCATGTGATCTGCTATGCCTCTGCCTCTGTAAAGTGGATGAACGGCTACTCTGTTGACTTCGCCCTCGTCTACTACGTAAGCTGCTCCCGCAAAGCCTATGAGCTCGCCTTTGCTGTTTTCCGCTGCTACATAGAAGCTCTTTTTGGAGCCGTCGAGCTCGCCCTTAAAAGAAGACTCGCTCCATGCGTGGCTGAAGCAGCGAGCGTCGAGCGCCGCAAACGCGCTTACGTCCGCTTCTGCAGCGTGCCTGTATGAGATCTGCTCGTCTGCCGCGGGTATTTCCATGCCGTTTTCGGCAACAGGCTGTTCTTTTTTAAGGACTTTTTTCTTTCCTGTTTTTTTGCCGAGCTGTCCGGCTTCGAGCTTGCGCTCTGCTTCTGATTTTCTCATATAGTCAGGCTTTACGTCGTTATAGCTGCAAAGCGTATCATTCTCTGCCATGGCGCGCGCCATCCTCAGCACGTTCTCGGCGCTCTGGTATCTTGAATCTCTCAGCGCAAGCTCGATATCAACTCCGCCCACAGCAGAAGCCACCACAACAGATGACATGTATGAATCAGCTCCGTCGCCGTACATCCTTATAAAAAGCGCATTTTCTCTTTTTGCCGCCTCGACCGCCAACGTCATGAATTCATCGACATTATAAGCTCCTGCCTTTACTATTTCACTGTATCCGCTGTCAGCTCCCTCTTCAGCGTCCTCTACTATATAAGCTGCTGCGTACACCTGTTCTCTTCTCGCGTCGAGCATAGGACACACCACGATCGCAGTATTGGTCACTATCTTTTCATGTGCATGCTTTTCTGGATCAATCAATGATCCATCGTCCGGCGTACGCCCCGCGTACACGAATGATTCGAGCGTCGGTACAGCCGCCATAGGCAGGTCGAGCGCCTGCGCCATAGTCCTTGCCGCAGCCATTCCTATCCTTATGCCTGTAAATGAACCGGGCCCTATAGAGACTGCGATCATTTCAAGCTCGTTTTTTGATATTCCTGCATCACTGAGAACTTTTTCCGTCATAGGAAAAAGCGCCTGAAGATGGTTCATCTCTTCGCCTGATGTTTCGCAGAATATCTTACTGTTTTTTCCTTTATCTGTATCCTGAACAGCGACAGACGCTGTCGCGCCTGTCGTGTCTACTGCCAGTATTTTCATTATTTTCCACCTGATGTTTAATTAACAAATTAGACGATATCTATATCGTAAATACGCTCGCCCTCGTTTTCTCCATAATAGATGTTTATCAGACGGCTTCCGTCCGGTATCAAGTCGGGTATCAGATCTGCCCATTCTACGATGCACACTCCGTCTCCGTTGAAATATTCGTCTATTCCTATCTCGAAAAGCGAGTCCGGGTCGCTGACTCTGTACACATCAAAGTGATACAGCGGCAGGCGTCCCGTATGGTATTCCTTAACTATATTGAATGTAGGGCTCACTATCGGCTCTGTTACTCCCAGTCCGGCTGCTATAGCCTTTGTCAGAGCCGTCTTTCCTGTGCCGAGCTCTCCTACGAGGCACACTATATCGCCCGGAGACAGCTCTTCTGCAAGCTGTTTGCCGTATCTTACAGTGTCCTCTTCATTTTTCATTTTTAATATCATAATATTTTTCCTGTTGTTTATTCAGCGGGAGCTACAGCCAGCTCGTACATCGCATCGGCGTAGATCTTAGCCGTCTGTATGAGCCTTTCGACGCGGACGCACTCGTTTTTCTGGTGCATCGTGTCGGGGTCTCCCGGATAAAGCGCTCCGAAAGCTATCGCGTTGTCCATCTCACGGGCGTATGTGCCGCCGCCTATTACTAAAGGCTTTGTTTCGTTATCGCCCGTATGACGGCGGTATATCGCCAGAAGCGTCTGAACTGTAGGGTCGTCAAGTGAGAAGTATACAGGCTTTTCATATACATTCTTGACTATGCCTATATCATACTTTTCAAGTACAGGAGCCATAGCTTCATATGCGTCATTGTCTGTCTTTGTAACAGGGCATCTTACATTTACTGTAAGCTTAACGCGCTCGCCGTCAACGTCGATCATGCCGACGTTAAGTATAAGGTCGCCTGATATGTCGTCATGCAGCGCGCAGCCGAGCTTTTCGCCGTGGGGATCCTCATAAAGATGATCCATATAAAATTCCAGGAAATCATTTACTTCCGCACAGTTGAATTTTATTTTCGAAAGAAAGCTTATAAGAACTGACACCGCGTTTACTCCGCGTTCAGGGTAAGCGCCGTGCGCCGAAACTCCTCGGCATGACAACTCGAGTGACTTGCCGCGCCCTTTTGCAACGATTTCATGAGCGGTCTTTTCAGTAAAGTCAGCCGCCAGCTTTTTTATATCTTCATAGCCCTTTTCGCATGCTATGACCGCTGACGCGCTGTCAGGGACCATGTTTGCGGCAGTGCCGCCTGTGATCTTTTTGAGCGCAATGCCTTTTTTATCTGCTTTCGACAGTCTCTTTACCATGTCGAATATCATTATTCCCTTTTCGCCGTGAACGAGCGGGAAATCAGAGTCGGGTACTATGGCAAAGTCAGGCATTTTTACCTTTTCCTTGTATTTTTCCATACCTGAGCTGCCTGTTTCCTCATCAAGACCGATCACCATTCGTATTTTTTTGCGCGGCTCGTATCCGCAGTCCTTCAGCGCCTTCATCGCGTAGAATGCCGACATCGTAGGTCCTTTGTCGTCAAGAGTTCCGCGGCCGTACATAACGCCGTCGATGACCTCACCGCCGAACGGGTCGCGCTCCCATCCGCTTCCCTCAGGAACTACATCGAGATGGCACAGAACTCCCATAACGCCCTCGTCCTCAGCGCTGCCGTAGTCCATATGACCGCCGTAGCCGTCTATATCAGCGCACTCGAAGCCCTCTCTCTTTCCGAGGTCGAGCATGTATCTGAAGGCTTTATCTACGCCCTCGCCGAACGGCGCACCGTCCGCCGGCGCGTCCTTTACGCTTTTTATTTTTATAAGACCTGCAAGGTCGTTCAGCAGCTCATCTCTAAGCTCGTCCAGCTTTTTTATATAATCAGGCTGTTCATGAATGTCTTTTGCATGAATATCTCCTGCGGCTCCGCCTGTGTGCGCGCCGGGCGCGCCCTCGTTATGCTGCTTCTGCATTGTCATTGTCATTTTCGTCCCCCGTTTTTCCGTTTGCCTGTATGGTAACGCCTGAGAGCCATTCCTCGCCCAGAAGGTCCTTTACATCGCTGAGAGCCTGCTTCGCTCTTGAAAGATGGCCTGACTGAAGGAGCGTCGGGTTCGATTCAAAATCGTTGTCGAGCGGTATTATCCTGTAATCTGACGAGCCGTTGTATCTGTCTACCCATGTCGGAAGGACTTTTATAGTTTCCGAAAGAATCTCGTCCGTACCCTTCATGTACTCGACATCGACGTAAGCTATCATGCCCTGCTCCGTGTATCTCCTGTTTGAAATGGATGGCAGCGTTTCCTCACGCTGATTTGATATGAAATTACCCATGCTGTAGAACACAGGAATGTTTCTGCCGTCAGCCGATGTTACCACGTCTACTTTCTGAAGGAGGTGCGGATGAGACGCAAAAATAATGTCTGCGCCCATATCAGCCGCACGCTGAGCCATAGCAAGCTGGTTGCTGTCAGGCTCACGCTGATACTCGTTGCCCCAGTGGAAATAGCATATTACTATGTCCGCGCCCGCTCCGCGCGCATCGTCTATATCCTTCTGTATCTTGTCGTAATCTGTAGTTTCAAGCTCGTGGTAATTAAATGAGTTTATAAGCTTCTGCGAATCCTCGCCTATTCTTGTTCCGTTTATAGTAACGCCGCTGTCTCCAGCGCCGGTAGTTTCATATGTATATGCCACGATGCCGATCTTTACGCCCTTTACCTCTGTCATGGCGTAAGAGTCCTCGCCGTCGTATCTGCTGCCTACAGTCACAAATCCCTGTGAGCGCAGGACTTCAAGCGTTCTCTGCATTCCGTCGAAGCCCGAATCCATCATGTGGTTGTTGCTCGTTATCGCTACATCGAAGCCCGCTCCGCGCACTGCTGCTGCAAGCGAATCAGGAGCGTTGAATGTCGGATAGCCTCTCGGCGTCGTTCCCTGGAATGTCGTTTCCATATTGCACAGCGCCAGGTCGGCTGCTGATATGTACTTTGTTACGTATTCGTAATTGTCGCTGAAATCGTATGTTCCAGTCGAAGCGTTGTATGCAGACTTGATATTTGTCGAATGCGCCATTATGTCGCCTACGCACAGGATGCTCAGGTCTACCGCTTCTTCTTTCTGCGTGCTGTTGTTTCCTTTTCCCGTGTCCGCACCTGCGGAGCTGTCGCCGCCGCTGCCGCATGCCGTGAAGGTGATCGCCGCGGCTACCGTGAGCACTGCTGCAAGTATTGCCGTGGTGAACTTTCTGTATCTGAATTTCATATACTGTTATCTCCCCTGTAAATAGAAAAAGACGGCCTTGCGGCCGCCTATAAAATGTTATACCGCTTCGATACCGGCAACTTCAGGAACTGCTTCTCTTACGATTCTTTCAACGATGCTCTGAAGAGTGAGCTGTGCGCCAGGGCAGCCGTGGCATGCGCCCTGCAGACGTACTCTTACGATGTTGTCAGGTGTAAGCTCTACGAATTCGATGTCTCCGCCGTCTCTCTGAAGGAAAGGCTTGATTTCCTCGATGCTCTTTAAAATGAGTTCTTCCATTTTTATTATCTCCTTTGTTTTTAAGATTGCTTTATTAATTTGTACAGCCTGTGATAATGGACAGCAACGAATGCGCTGCAGCTGACGCGCGCCCGGCGCGCCTGCGAAAGCTTCATCCTGTTCAAAATCATACTGATTGTAAATCAAAGGCATATGCCTCGTCAATAAAACTTTATACATTATACAAGATTTATTGCGTAAATTTAAGCATTATGCTACGTAATTAATACCACAAATGATGTAATGTAATCATTTTTTGAATATAAGCAATAAATTTTTTCAGGCTGCGCTGTGCGCCTGTGGGGCCGCCGGGCGGCCGTAAGGATGTTTACCATTATAAATTATTCATTAATTTATTATTAATTCGTTATTATAATGAAGCTTTGTATGCTTTTACGCGCTCTACTGTGC
>CAVGTL010000145.1:0-7097 GCA_963632005.1 Succinivibrio sp. | reverse complement strand
TTTTTCCATTTTAGTGTTCTCCTTTTAAGATTTCCATATTCTACATATTATTTATTATCAAGTAATAAATAGATAATTCCTTTTCTCATTGCCGCTGTTGTGCAGGCCTCGCCTGCCTCCGACCCCTCGGAAAGCAGCCTTGAAAAAAGAAAAAGACGCCATGAACTTGTTATAGTTCATAGCGCCTTTGCTATCTTGGTTAATAGTATACAACAATACGATTTGATGTCAACTACAAATTTTTGTTTTTATTTTAAAACATAAATGCGGTTCTAATATGCAATAAATGCATCCGTAACTGCTGCCGCCCGGCGGCAGACGTCATTGCAGGTCATTATTCGTACTTACACATTTTATACGTGTTCTGCGCCTGATACCGCTGCGTTAAGCGTCAGAGTAAATACGGCGCCGCCATCAGACCTGTTTGCGGCGCTTACATCTCCTTTCATACGGTGCGCTGCCGTCTGCGCTATTGCGAGGCCTATGCCGAAATTGCCTCCTGCGCCTTTATAGCAGCGCTCAAAGACATGATCTATATCATCAGGTGATATTCCTTTTCCGTCATCGGCTACCTTTATAAGAACCTTGTCTGACTGCTGATGTACTGATACCTCGACAGATGATATCGCATATCTTACAGCGTTTGTAAGGAAATTACATATTACCTGCTCACAAAGTTCTTCATCGCCCATTGCGCCGAATTCTTCGTCCGGCTCGTCGTATATGAGGGCTATGCCGTTTTTCACAGCCTGGCCGTTCACTCTGTCAAGGCAGTCTTCGACAGTTTCATTTATGTCGATATATGTGAGCTGTGCTTCGCTTTCTGCTGTTTCCAGTCTTGACAGTGTCAGCAGGCTGCTTACTATTTCTGTCAGGCGCCCGCTTTCTTCAAGTATGGTATGCGCGACTTCTTCCGGATGTTCAAAAACTCCCTGCTCTATGCCCTGCGCATAGCCGCTTATAGACATCAACGGGTTTCTGAGCTCGTGCGATACGTTCTGGAAAAAGTTTTTCTGCGTTTCGTCTGAACGCCTCAGTCTGTCGCTCATTTCATTCATGGAAGCTCTCAGTTCATCAAGCTCAGATATGGAAAAAGTTGACTGCATAGTTTCAAAGCTGCCGCTGCCTATCTCATCAGCAGCGATGCACAGAGTGCGTACAGGCTTTGTAACGCTTCTGACTGTCAGCAGCAGTACGGCAAGAGCCAGCGCTGCCAGCGCAGATGATATTGCAAGCACTATCATACTTGCCTTATTTACCCATATATCCATCTGTTCTGTCGGGCAGTAAGCTGCTACGTATTTTATTTCGACAGACTGCATAGGTATCTCACTTATGCTTACCAGATAGTCCTGCCCGCCTGAGGCTACCGTCACTGTATCATCAGCGCTTTCTGTATTGATACTGTCTGCGTTTTCTGCTACATAGCCGCTTATATCCGAATACAGACTGCTTATGTCAGCCTGTTCCTCTTCATCATACGGATATATCAGTTTGAGCTCCGGGCCGAGTATAATTAATCGCGCTCTTCCGCTGCTGCTTCTTGCTATCCTTCCTGCCTTTCTAAGGAATTCCCGCACCTGCATCGGTGTCGCTGTATCGTCGGAGTATTTTTCAGAGCTATCCGAGCTGCCGTCATCCGATGCTCCTGCCGTTATTATGGTATTGCTTATTGTTTTTACATTTGATAAAAGTTCAAACTGAGGGGCTTCTGTGCCTGTATATGATGACTGCTCTGCCTGTGCGTCTCCGTTTTCATCTGTATCTGTGCCGCTTTTTGTTTCAGACTGCTGTGAGCTTTCGTTTTGAGTACTTTCAGATGTGCTTTCCGAATCGCTGCTGCCGCTGTTGCTGCGGTTCGGATCTCTGTACTGCTGCGGATGCCTGCGCGGCGTGTCTGTTCCCGAGCCGTTCGTTCCGACCGGTGACGGTCGCCTTATCGTATCGGTTCCATTCTGTTGTCCATTATTTATTCGTTGATTTCCGTTTCCATAGCCGGAACCATCTGACGAGCTGTTATTGCGGCTGCGCAGCGTCGATCTGTATCTTTCTGTTTCGTTTTGACCTGATGTTCCGCTCCCGATGCGTTTTCTGAACGTACCGCGTCTTGTCGTTATGCTATTGTCAGAATTTTCCTCATATGTATTTTCCGTTTGCAACGTTTCCGTTCCGTCAAATACTTCGCTTACTGCCGGAAGTATGCTCTGCTGCAGCTCTTTAAGCTCTGCAGATGCTTCGCTATATGCGTATTCGTGAGCTGCCTGACGAAATACTACGCATGACACAGGCGGCAGCATAAAGAGTATTAGCATCATCGGTATCACAAGCCTGAAAAGAAGTTTCTGCTTTTTCATCGTTCTACTGACCTCCTGCTTCCGCATTCGACATAAGCCTGAAACCGAATCCCCATACAGTTTCTATTCTTACCGTGCTGTGGTTTTCGCGCAGCTTTTTTCTCAGGCGCTTTACAAGGTCGTCAGTGGCTCTCGTATCTGCCTGCCAGTCCATCTGCCACAGGTTTTTAAGCAGCTCCTCTCTGCTGACGGCGCGCTCCTGATGCTCCGCCATATATTTCATAAAATCAAATTCCGTAGGCGTCAGCGCAAGCTCTTTTCCGTCTATTTCTACTTTTCTGAGTTCAGGATATATCTTTAATGATGCAAAGCTTATATCATTGCTTTTACTGTTTCTTTCATCATTACCGTCAGACTCGCCTCCCGAACGGCGCAGCAGCGCTTTTACCCGCGCCACAAGCTCAAGTGGCAGGAATGGCTTTATCAGGTAATCATCGCTGCCCAGAGTAAGACCGGTCACCCGGTCATAAGGCGTGTCCTTGGCTGAAACTATTATTATCAGCAGATCATCGTTCGACTGCCTCAGCATGGAGCACACGCTCAACCCGTCTGTACCCGGCATCATTATATCGAGGACCACAAGGTCAGGCATTGACACTGAACACGCTTTCATCAGGTCGTCTCCGTTTGCAAATGATTCGACCTCAAAGCCTTCTTTTTCAAGGAATATTTTTATAAGGTCCCGTATATTCTTTTCATCATCTCCGATATATATCTTTTTAGGCATAATTTTTCCTCCGTCATTTCCCGGTAAATATATATCACAACACAAAATATATATTTTTATGCGTTTTCCATTTCTATATTAATATATCACCAGCCGCATTTTCAGTAAATATCTGCCACAGTTTTGCCGCAGTTCTACTCTCGAAATGCCTAATGAAAACAGGGTATTATTCAGTTACGGAAAGCAATTCCGTGATCATCCTGAAAATTTTAACAGATAGTAACACTATCATCAAAAACAACCTTATTTATCCACTCTAACGGAAGGAGATGTATAACTTATGAAATTATTATCAAGAAAGGCAGGCTGCGCTGTTATGACTACAGTAATGTGCGCTTCAATGGCAATTTCAGCTTACGCTGCTGAAGCACCTGATACAGCAGCAACAGCACGCGCCGCAAAAGACGGTTCGAAAGATGTCGCTGTTTATGCGCAGACATTCAAGGTCAATCGCGTATCTATAGAAACACTTATGGACAAAAACACACAGCTCATAAAGCAGATAACAGTTCTTCAGCATGAACTCAAGCAGGAGGGAGCTCTCGGCAGCGACGCTGACGCATCGCTTGCTGCAATGTCTGAAAAGATCAAAACACAGAGACAGGCTATAACTGACGCGAGATTCAAGGTATCAGCTCTCAAGGCTACAGGTGACAGTTATCTCGCTGACAAGGACTATGAAAGCGCTAAGATAATCCTTTCTGCTGTATCTTCGCTGCAGGACGAGCAGATTTCTCTGCAGCGCGGTCTCGGCGAGCTGCTTCAGGAGAAGCTCGATCTGCTCAACTCATATACAAAAAACGAATCGACTGACAACGATTCTGATCCTGATGTAGATGAGCTTCCTGCGGCTGACGCTGACTTATCCGATGCTGATGTAGCATCTTTTTAACAGCACACTGTAAATAACATTAATTTGACATATTCTCAAAAAGGTCCTGAACATACCGCTACATTATGTTCAGGACCTTTTTATAGTCGTATTCTTAACGCTTTGAACTCTCCGACGGTATCAGCGCCGACCAGAACAGAAACATCACTGCAAGCGCCGCGCCCCAGTAATACGGCAGGTTTACAGCGTCACCCGCAATGGCTGTCACGCCTGACATTATGAACGGTGAGGCGAACTGGGCTATGTAGAGCGCTGCAGATATGAGCGGCATTACTGTCGTCGCCGCGAGGCGTCCCATCTTTTTGGAGGCTTCTGATATTATCAGCGGTATTCCTTCGCCGTTTGCGAAGCCTACGCAGACTGAGCCTGCAAGCACGCCGAACCATCCGCCGACAACTCCGAGAAGGACATATCCTGCGACAAATAATATCGGAGCTACGAATTTCGTACTGCCGCCGGCGGCAGCTTTTACTTTTACGAAAAGCATTCCTCCGAAGAATGCTACGAGGTCCATCGTCGCCATTATTATCGCAGTCAGATCCTCAGGTATGACTCCTGCCCTTGCCGTCACCATTGCAAAGTTTGCCGGGTATATGAAAAACGTTGACATTTCAAGGAACATGGCTATTATGTAAACGTAATTTGAACGAAATACCTGTCCCGCTGACGGAATGCTCTGTTCCGTTTCAGCGCTCCCGCGCTGCTTTTCGTGAACATCCTCGTGATCGTCTGACTGTATCTTGTCGTTTGGCATGAACGCCGCGCAAAGCACTATGCTTATCAGTCCCATAAGATAAACAAGGAAGCTTATACGCCAGCTTACAGTCGCAAGCGCGCCTGATATGAGCGTTGCGATGACGCCTCCCATGTTGTTCATTGCTGACGACCAGCCCATGAGTCCTTCCTGCTCCTGCGGGCTGAAATAAAACGCGAGCAGGCCCGTTGACAACGGCATGATTATCCCCACGCCCACGCCTACGAGAGCGCGCATGAGAAGCACGAGCCATATGCTGTTAAAAACACCTGCCACGCAGCCGCCTACAGTATAAAAAGCCAGACCGATCATCAAAAGCATGCGCGCCCTGAACTTCGCCGCTAGCTTTGGAAACACAAAGCTCGTCAGGAATATAAACACTGCGGGCATGCTTATTATCATCTGCACGAACAGCGTCTTTTCATCTGAAAAATACTCACGAATAACTCCCAGAGCAGGCGCCATCGCGGCGCCCGCCATTACCGTCAGAAGCGACAGTGAAAGAATGCTTACTTTCAGCTTCTTTTTATTTACTGTTTTTCCCATATATCATTACCTCCGTAAAAAGAAAAAGAGCGCAGGCCCGTTTGGACTTACGCTCTTTGCTACTCAACTGAAAGTGATTATATCATTTTTCCGCAGCGCGTGTAATATTTTTTTAGATTTGTTGCATCGGGGTTTTAGTGGTATACTGTGTTTTAGTAATGTAATGCATAACTGCGTGAAACAGGCGCCTGCCGGTCACGGGCGCTGCGCAGTCTGTGTGGTATCAGTTTAGTTAGTCAGTTATATTAATTTTTAAGCAAATGCAATGTGAGATGAAAGGCATGGCTCGCGCCATGGGTGTGATATTATGGATGTAAATATTTCGGTAAATACTAAGAAGATGGCTGTTATCGGCGACCCGGTCGCCCATTCCATGTCACCGTTCATGCATAACCATATGATAGAGGAGCTTGGACTCGACGCGGTTTACTTTCCGTTTCATGTAAAATACGAGGAAACAGGTAAATTCTGCGAAGCAGCTCGTCTGCTCGGCCTGTCGGGCTTTAACGCTACTATGCCGCATAAGCAGAATATGCTTGAGCTCGTCGATGAACTCGACCCGGAGGCTGCAGAATACGGCTCTGTAAATACTATAAAAGTCCGCGACGGAAAGCTCACCGGTTACAACACCGACGTCCGCGGCCTGATGATGGCTTTTAAGGACTACGGCGTTGACCTGAAGGACGCAAAAATCATGATAATCGGCGCGGGCGGCGTAGCTGCTGCGCTCACAAAAGGGCTTGCAAAGGAATCAGTTCAAAAAGTAACTGTTCTTAACCGTACTTTGCCGAAAGCGCTCGCTGTGTGTGAGGGGCTTTCATACGCTGCTCCGCTTGAGCAGACTCATGAAAACATGACTGCGGCTGCGGCTGACGCTGACGTTATAGTAAACTGTACTTCGCTCGGCATGGCTGAGACGGGCGAGGATTTCGATGATCTTTCATTCCTCGATAAGACTTCGGCCCTGCTCTGCGACCTGATATACAACCCGTGGGAGACAAATTTCCTCGCTTACGGGCGCGAGCGCGGCCTTAAAACGATGAACGGCATGTCTATGCTACTTTATCAGGGCATACTCGCGTTTGAAATATTTATGGACGTAAAGCTCGACTGCAAGGAAGAGCACGACAGGCTGCTTCCGCTGTGCGAGGCTGAAATGAAGGAAAAGTAATACGTTAACGGTCGCGCCGCTGCGGCGCCATATGCTGTAATGCATCAATTAATACATAACTACGTGTGGGCCGGCCAGGCCGGCGGATAATGGGGCATTTATTACATGGATACAAAGGATATAAGAGGTTTTATTCGAAGCTTTGAGCTTCGCAGCATAAACAAGGCCGCAGGGGACCTTTTCATTTCCCCGCAGGGGCTCGGCAAGGCTATAAACCGCCTTGAGGCTGAGCTGGGCGTAAAGCTTTTTGAGAGGACGCCTAACGGGCTCGTTCCTACAGAGAGCGGAACTTATCTTTATAAAAAGGGAACGGAGCTAATGAACCGCTTCCGCGATATAGAGCAGGGAGTAAGAAGCTGCGCCGCGGGGGCTCACAGCTTCCATATAGGCTATGCGTGCGGCGTTATAAACGTGCTCGATGTCGTAAAGGTCGAGCAGTTTGGCGTAGATCATCCTGAATTCGGGGTAACATGGCATGAGGGCGGAAACACAGCCATAAAGGAGCTCACGGCCTCAGGAGGCTGTGACGCGGCGTTCGTGATAGGCCGCATACCGTCTGAAGGGCTGTTTCAGAAAATACTTGTAAAAAAGCATTACAGCGCTGTCGTTTACGAGGGGCATCCGTTCTACGACCGTGAATCGCTGTCTATAGA
>CAVGTL010000144.1:0-7237 GCA_963632005.1 Succinivibrio sp. | reverse complement strand
CATTCTGTGACCGCGGAGCGACCTGCATGCCCGTCCGCCTGTATCGGCGTCCTGTATTTACGAAAAAGTATGTTTTTCTGCATCAAACGTCATGCCGCAGCAGCAGTCTGTAATTTATAATATTGAGCGATATGCTTACAGCAAAAACGATAAATGCTGTGATAAGCTCGCAGTAGGGAATATGTACCGCGCTGTATATCGCATTGCTTTCGCAGAACGCGTCCTGCATCAGAAGGCCGATGATGCAGCCTGCAACAGTTACGGGGACAGCCTTTGTCAGCATGTTAATGATATTAGTGCTGTTTGCTGACAGAAAAAATACTATCCCGCTCGTGCCGAGCGCCAGGATATAAGCTATTATTATAAAATAAACGACCAGACACCCGTAGGTGAGAGACATGACTGAAACCTCTTCATTAAGGAACGATGAGATAGCAGAGCCTGCATATTTAAACGCTCCTGTTGTTTTCCACATATACAGCGCAGCGGCTGCAGCGATGCTTGTAATAATTGTGACTGAAATATTCATGCACATGTATTGTATCATGTAAATACGCCGCCCCTTGCTGCTGGAATACTGACAGGCGGAGATGTTGCTTGAACGGTCGTTTACCATTACGAGCGCAGCTGCAGGAAATGCGCATATAATGCAAAGTATGATCAAATACACAAAATAATTATTCGAATACACAAGTATCTCGAATGGCAGTATACCCGTCCTGCCGTCACCGGCAGCATAAGCTTCGCGGTACTTTTGCAATATATCTTCATAGACCTCAAAATAAAGCGGGGAGAGCCCTGTTTCATTAATTATCATATCGCGCATTTCAGAATATGCAGCGTAATCGTATCCCTCAGAGCCGTTTATCGCGTTCTGCATGTACCGTATATAATCTTCATGGTTGCTGACCCCGTTTTGCGCGAACAGCTCATTTTCACTGATAACGGAGTCAGTTCCTGACATAAGCTGGCTGTAATCGTTTTCGACCTCTGCAAATTCATCAGGCTCTATACTGTTTCCGTATTTGGCTGTAAGGTCGCTGCATATTTCAAGCTTTACTCCTAAACTGTCATCTCCGTCGCCTGCATGAAACGGCTTTATGCATCCGAACATAAAGGAAAAGAAGATTAAAATTGAGATCATAACTATTATAATGATAATAGTGGGTTTCCATATCTTTTTCATTTCAGCGTAAAACATCTACAAAAGCTCCTTCCTCTTAAAATACTTTATACCGCATCCGACAAGCAGCGCCGATACAGCCAGATGCGCAAGTATTATCCACACCTCCTGATATTCAACGATCGTGTAGCATCCCAGATCGGTAAACCATATGTGACTGTAATAGATAACAGTTGATATTGTTAATGTAGACATGAAAAACGGCACTGACAGATGGAGTTCGGGAAATATCGTGAGCCCAAAATACGGCAGGCAGAGTAAAGCGGCGATAAACAGCCCGCCTGCAAGCTCGTTACGGATAAAAAGCGCAGTAATATTTGATATCATCCACCAGACTGCGAGTAGCCCGGCTATAAGGAACATCGAGCAGATAAAGTAATCTTTTACAGTCATGTCCGCCCATGTTATAAACGGCTTCATATATATAGCGTCATTAGTATCGTGTATGTAGTTAAAGCTGCTTGCGACGTTCATATCCCACAGCCTGCTGAAATTCCAGCTTTTGAAAAATACTGCAAGTGAGGCGATAATGAGAGCGGAGCAGTACAGCAGTACGATGATGCCGTCGGCGATGATCTTGTCCTTTGCGATATCCCTGCCGCGGCGCGAGCTGTATACGATATCGTCTGTCCTGTTTCGGAGCTCTGCAGAAAATGCTCTCAGACACAGCAAAGAAATAAATATTATGCATTCCGCAGTCAGAGCCTTCAGCTGATATTCGAATAAAGCAGTATGGACTGCGGGCGTGAGCTCGCCTGCGTAAAACGACAGATCTGCATTATCGTCGTCAAGAATATCTACAGAGCTTTGCAGCATTTCATATTTTTCCTTTATGCAGCGGTCAAGCGCTAAAGAATTTATATAGCGCTCATTGTAATACGCCGCGCCGAGCGCAGAACTGTCCAATTTGTCAAATATCTTTTCGCCGCTCTGTGCAAGCTCGCCGGATGAAAGCGCGTTAACAGCCTCTCTTGTGTAATTGTCGATAAAGCATAGGCAGATATTAAGGCAGAGACACAGCGCTATAAATATCAAAAGCGCTTTATCATGTAATAATTTTCCTGCTTCATATCTGCAGCATACGAAACGGTTGCGCTGCAGATCGTTTTTATTAATATTATTATAACTCATCAGAATACACCGCCAGAAATACGTCCTCAAGATCGGCAGCTGCGGGAGCTGCGCCGACAACAGGCTCTTCACTGTATATACGCATAACTGTACCGTCGGAGCGGTGACGCTCGCTCAGTAATTTATGCGGTACGGTAATATTCGCGCCAGGCGCGACCTCAAATATTTTTCCGGTCATCATATTACATATATTATCGGGAGTATCGCAGCAAAAGACCTTGTGATCTTTTAGCATTACGACCTTATCGGCGATAGTTTCTATATCTGAAACTATGTGTGTGGACAATATCACGATGGAATTATCGGACAGTCTGCGGAGCATGTTGCGGAAACGTACGCGCTCCTTTGGGTCAAGCCCGGCGGTAGGCTCGTCGAAGATGATTATGCGCGGGTCGTTGAGCAGCGCCTGGGCTATCCCGACTCTCTGAAGCATGCCGCCTGAAAACTTTTTCATTTTCTTATTCATGACATCAGACAATCCTACGTCCTCCATAAGTGTTTCGATACGCTGCGCGGAGTAAGAAGAGTCGAGCCCCTTGAGCGCCGATATGTACTGTAAAAACTGCTTCGGAGTATAATTTCTGTAATAGCCGAATTTCTGAGGCAGATATCCGAGGATATCTCTGTATTTTTCGTCAAGGCTGATTATGTCGGCGCCGTTCCATGTTATCTCGCCTGATGTCGGAAACGAGAGTGTTGCGAGCATCCTCATAAGTGTTGTTTTTCCGGCTCCGTTAGGCGCGAGCAGCCCGTATACGCCGTTTTCAAATTCCAGAGTGATATCGTCCAGGACGGTCGTATCATTAAATTTTTTAGTCACATGATCAATAAATAACATATTATATTTCCTCCGTATGTTTTAACGAATATCGTCTAGTGTATATATCTCGGCGAGCATTCTGTCGCAGAAAAAGAACTGAATGTGAAAAAATAAAATATAAGCAGGTACGCGGCGCATGCGGCTATAAGTAACGCTGCTACTGCGCCGCCCGCCATACCTGTAAGCAGCGTCTCTATACGGCTGCCGCAGAACATAACAGCCGCAAGGCTGAACACGCACCATAGCATCGGCGGGATCAGCGCCGACAGAAATGACTTTCCTTTTATATGGAAAAACAGCATCATGAATCCGTAGATAAACAAGGAAGCAAATGACAGCCCGAGGGCCTTCCAGAACGGAATGAACGATGTCTGCATTTTTACAAGCAGCATGAGCGCAGCGGCATTGATCATCATGTTTATAAAGCTGAAGCATATCATGCGGAGCGCCGCCACTTGACGCATCGTGTAACGGCAGCTCGACCTTATCTCATAAAGCTGCAGCGCGTATTCTTTCCAGCTCGTCAGCAAAAAAGAAATAATATACACAAAAGGCGACAGTGCAAACACGCAGCAGAGTATTACTTTCGTATCGAGCTGCATCAGAAAAAGCCAAAGGCATGCTGTTATGAGCACGCCGAGGAAAAGGCAGTCACCGACGCCGAAAAACAGTATCCTGAACGGGCATTTCAGCGCGACGTTCAGAAGCTTCATTATCCTGTCGGCAGGAGAGATAACGCCTTGTCGGACGATATCCTGTATGGCAGCTTCTCTTTGCGTTTCGGATAATTTCATATCATGCAGCTTTGCGCCATCGTATTCGATTTTATAATCTTTCATTTTGGCCGCTTTATCCGTGGTATTCATCATGAAACTCCTTTCTTATCTTAGCTATGAGCCTGTAATATTTTGATTTTACTGAGGATTCCGGTATTTCCAGCGCGAGAGCGATCTCCTTAAATGTCTGTCCGCCGTATATATGCAGTCGGAATATCTGCTGTATATCTGTTCGGAACCCGCTTACAAAACATTCTATATCTGCCGTAAGCTGCTTGTCGGAAAGAATGTCTACGTAGTCTGTAAGATCTACAAGCGCGGAGCAGGCAGAGCGGGAGTCAGCGTGCGGTGTGTATGTATCAGTATTATAAATATCCTCAAGAGAAACGGTCCGTTGCACCGACTTTCTGCGGAAATCTATGACTTTGTTCGCCGCTATACGATAAAGCCATGTCCTGAAGGTTGCGAGCTTTTCTTTATATGACCCGACAGAGCGCAGCATTGAGATGAATATTTCCTGAGTCAGGTCGTATGCGGCATCACGGTCGTTTATCTGCCTTGCAACGAAGTAATAAATTTCATCGTAATACATACGCACAAGCGTATCCGCATCCTTTGAAGAACCGAAAAGCTTTATTTTTCGTATCAGCCTTCGTTCGTATTTATTCGTAATTTTTTCAGGTGTTATTTCTTTTGTTTTGCTCTTCATCATGACAGCGCCGACCGCCTCCTTTCCATATTTTTACTTAATACCTATTCGTATTTGCCTCATAATTTCCATTCTATATTGGTATTCGTAACAGACGCAGAAAAAGTTTCATTATATTTCAAAAAAACGCCGCAGCAAACGTATACTTGTTCAGACACCGGCTAAAATGCGTAAATACATGCGCGAGCTAATATTTTGCTAACTGTCATGAAATGTGTTAGTATATGCAAAGAAAATAAATACGGAGGCGGTCAGAATGAGATATTACTGCGTAAAGCATCATATAAATCAGGGTGATTACCCTAGAAAGCATCTCGTAGATGAAATAAAAAACTTTGACGAACCGACATATATAGAAGAGATAGGACAGGAAGCGCTGGCATATATAGATTATGCTGTCGAGCTTACGCGCGAGGAGGCTATGGTGTACGACCTTATCGAGCCGGAGCACAAGAATTTCTGGTGCGTCATGACGACGTTCGACGAGGACGGAAATATACTGTCAAATATGGTGAATGTAGCTCAGGCTGTAAACAAGCCGAAGGATCACGTCCTGTCGTCGAGAGATGAGCGTATAGGCATAAAATGGTTCGACACGCGCGCGCAGGCGCAGGCATTTGCGTTATCGCTGGAATAGCTCGCGGGCATGCAGGGGCAGGCGCGGCCGGCTGAGCGGCGCATGCGCGAACGGTCACAAGTATGGCACCTGCCGGGCAGGTGTCTTTCTTGCATATTACGGTATTGTATTAATATTAATGGAATACAAAAACTGATTGACATGCGCCCGCGCATGCGGTTATAATCTCAATAAGCAATGCACTATGGTAAAGTGATAAAGTAATAAAGCGATAAAACGGATCCGGTAAAATGGATCGATCAAAAAATTCGGTAAAAGCAAATTCGATAATATGGATTACGGAGATGGATGATATGATAAAGAATTTTATACCTGAGGGCGTAGCCGATCTGAATTACGACGAGTACGAAAAAATGCATGCGCTTGAAGAGGCTATAGTAAAGAGCTTCAGAGAGTCGGGCTACAGGCAGATCATGACGCCGACGTTTGAATATTACGACCTGTTCGCGGGTGACGGCGTTTCAGCGGGCACAGAGGACATGTACAAGATAATGGACGCAGGCGGCAAGCTCATGGTCCTCAGACCTGACGCGACTATACCTATCGCGCGCATGGTCGCTACGCATCACAAGGAAACAGACGGCCCTGTAAAGCTGATGTACGTTACGAATGTTTTCAGAAGCGCTGATTTCAGAGCGGGCGAGAAGCGCGAGTTCAAGCAGGCGGGTATAGAATATTTCGGAGTCGATTCATCCGAGGCGGACGCAGAGGTCATAGAAACAGCCATTATTACGCTTAAAGCGGCGGGATTCGGCGACCTTAAGACAGAGCTCGGCGACGCAGGATATTTCGACGGATTTATGGAAGAACTGTCAAAAGACGGAAGATTTGTTTCAAAGGAAGCGGAAGCCGAGATACGCGAGCTTATAGAGACTAAAAACATACCGGGCCTGAGAAAATTCGCCGACGACAATTACATAGAAGGAAAGATCCGCGATGTAATGCTGAAGCTGCCGCTTCTCTACGGAAATGCTGAAACGGCTCTCGCGGAGGCGAGTGCTCTCGCACTCAACAGAACGATGAAGACTGCCGTAGAAAACGTAAAGAGCGTGCTCGCAAAGCTGTCTGACGCATCATGTGTTTCTGTCGATATGGGGCTCGTAAACAGGCTTGACTATTATTCAGGCATGATATTCAAGGTATACCTCAAAAACAGCGGCGTGATAGTCGGAAGCGGCGGACGCTACGACAAGCTGATGAAAAAGTTCGGCAAGAATATCCCCGCAGCAGGCTTCGGCCTTAATGTAGATACGCTGTACGAAGCTTCGCAGAAGCCTGACGAGGGCACGTCAGACGTGCTCAACATAGCGCTCGGCAAGGGCAGGCTTGCCGATATTACAATGGAAAAACTGGAAAATATCGGCATAACATTCCCTGAGTACTCAAAAAAGAGCAGAAAGCTCATATTTGAAGATTCAACAGGAAAGATACGCATAGTATTTGTAAAGGCTGTCGATGTAGGCATCTATGTAGAAAAGGGCGCATGCGACGTCGGCGTTATCGGAAAAGACACGCTGCTCGAAAGCGGCTCGGATGTATTTGAAATGCTCGATCTCGGCTACGGAAAGTGTATATTCGCGGTTGCGGCGCCAAAGGGCTTCAAGTATGATCCTAAGAAAAAGCTCAAGGTAGCGACAAAATATCCTGAAGTCGCAAAGAGCTATTTCGCAAAGTTCGGCCGCTCTATAGAGATAATAAAGATAAACGGCTCTGTGGAGCTCGCGCCGCTCGTAGGGCTTTCTGACGTTATCGTAGATATAGTCGAGACGGGAACTACGCTCAGAGAGAACGGGCTTGAGGTCGTAGAGGAGATAACTGATATAAGCGCGAGATTCATAGTGAACCGCGCAAGCCTCAAGACTAAGGAAAAGCAGGTCTCAGACATAATGACTGCTCTCAGGGCGCAGGCGGCAGAGTAGAAATATTATTTCAAAAGTAATATTTGGCATAAGCAGAGTTAATTGATAAAACATAATATTCA
>CAVGTL010000143.1:0-7262 GCA_963632005.1 Succinivibrio sp. | reverse complement strand
TCAGGTCGCTGTTCCTTCTCGTAAGGTCGTCTCGTTCTACAGTCAGATCGTTCCTTTCCTTAGTAAGCGCGTCCCTTTCTCTTTTCAGATTTGTATTATCGATATGAAGAGAATCGCCTCTCATCTGCTCCAGCCCCGTAACATCATCACATATCACATATGCAAAAACATGTCCGTTTTCCGGATCGCGCGACAAAAGATATGTAACACGTACATATTTATTCCACGCAGCATAATAAATATTTGCTTCAAGCTTCGTTTTTCCGTTTTCAAAAGCATCTAGCAATGCCTTCCGCGATAAATTGGTAACAGATGATTCAGACGTATAGCGACACTTCAGCACATCCCCAAAAGACCTCTCCATCATTACATCAAAAGAGCACGGGACTTCGAGCCCCAATATTTCTGTAAAATTGACACCGTTTCTGCTTATTATTTCTTCTTCGAGCAAACCGACGGAAACATCAAATTCATAAGTGTACAGAGAATTCCCGATCAGCGCCTCCATCAGTCTGTTTTCATTCATTTTATTGTTCATAACACACGACCCCTGCGATCAAACCTGAATATATATTTCTTATTTCCTATTCTACCACGTTGTCACTTATAAATCAGTATATAAAATTGTACTAAAGATATAGAAAAGCTGCCCACAGCCGATATCATTCACTTAAAATATCGACCGCCGAGCAGCTTCTCAATGTAAGGGTAAAAGTTTTATTTCCAATTCATATTTCTGCAAATTTCAGAGAAAATACAAATCTTTTTTAAATATTACATCATCACACGCCAAATAAGTACCGCTCTGCACGAATTACAGTTTTTTCAGCATGAAATCCATGAATAATTCCATAATCTTCCGCCGTCACCGGCGAGGAGGCAGCTCCGCTGCGTTAGCGACAAAGCCTCCGGCAGCACATATTGCAGCGATTGCCGATCAAGCGCCGCAATAATATTGTATACATATACAACAATACTTTGTGATATCAAATATCATGCTATAATACTTATCAAGTTCTAAATTTAGAACAATCCTGTATTCCCGCCAGGCGGGAGCACACTTTTCTTGCATTCATATATTATTACTTTATTTATTAATATTATTATGGGAGGTAAAACATTATGGGACATTTAACGGGCAAAACTGCGATCATAACAGGCGGCGGCAGAGCTGTCCTCACTGACGGAACATGCGGTTCTATCGGCTATGGCATCGCCACAGCATACGCAAAGGAAGGCGCCAACCTCGTGCTCACAGGCAGAAACATGCAGAAGCTCACGGACGCCAAAACAGAGCTTGAAGACCTTTACAAAATAAAGGTGCTCCCGATCCAGGCCGATGTCAGCGCAGGCACGAACAATGAAGCTACCGTTCAAAATGTCGTAAACAAGACTATCGAAACATTCGGGAGCATCGATGTGCTCATCAACAACGCTCAGGCATCTGCTTCAGGCGTAAGCATCGCAGACCACACTACGACGCAGTTTGACCTCGCAATATATTCAGGCCTTTATGCTGCGTTCTACTATATGAGAGCATGCTACCCTTACCTTAAAGAGTCAAAAGGTTCAGTCATAAACTTCGCCTCAGGCGCAGGACTTTTCGGCAATTACGGACAGGGAGCATACGCAGCAGCAAAGGAAGGCATCCGCGGACTTTCAAGAGTAGCCGCTACAGAATGGGGTCCGGACGGCATAAACGTAAACGTTATCTGCCCGCTTGCATGGACAGCCCAGCTCGAAAAATTCCAGATCGACTACCCTGACGCATTCAAAGCAAATGTAAAAATGCCGCCGGCAGGCCATTACGGCGATGTAGAAAAAGAAATAGGCCGCGTCTGCGTACAGCTCGCTTCACCTGACTTCAAGTACATGAACGGCGAAACGCTCACTCTTGAAGGCGGCATGGGGCTCAGACCTTAACAGAAATATGGGAGCACCGCTAAAATTTCAGGAGCACCATCAAGATCTATAAGATACAAACAGTGGCTGTCGCACTAATTGTAGTGCGACAGCTTTTTTGCGTATATAAATAAGTTTTTCACACCTTCCTTATATGTCACTATAGTAAATCGGAATGCCATTAGATTCGGTATTTATTTCATAAAATGTGACAAACTGCCCAAATCATTCTCATAAAACGTGATATTTTTAATCATATTTGTTCATAAAATGTGATAAAATAATATATATGCCGCATAAAACGTGATAAACATTGTAATTTCAAGATTACAGGTTCAATAGCAGTATCACGGTAATTGTACTGACAATATTACGTACGAAAGGATCTCATAAATGTATCTGAAAAGAAAAATCGATGATTACCTGAATAACTGGAAACGCTCTGATGATCGTATGCCACTTATAATCAAAGGGGCCCGTCAGACGGGCAAAACTGAATCTATTCTTCATTTTGCGTCTGAAAACTATAAGAATATTATTTATATCAATTTCGCGCTCGAAGCAAAGTACAAAACGATACTCAGCGGTGGATACGACGTCGCATCTATATTAAAAAATATAACACTTATAGATCCGAATAAAAATTTCATCCCACGCGAAACGATCCTGATATTCGATGAGCTTCAGGAATGCCCTGACATAGCGACCTCGCTGAAATCATTCTGCATCGATGGTGATTACGATGTAATATGCAGTGGCTCACTGCTCGGCCTGAATTACAAAAAAATACACAGCAACAGCGTCGGCTACAAAAAAGATTACGAAATGCATTCTATGGATTTTGAGGAATTTCTGTGGGCAAAGGGCTATAACGAAACACATATAGAAGATATGCTTCAGCATATGCTGTCACTTATGCCGTTTAACGATACAGAAATGACAGTTTACCGTGAGCTCTTTTTAGAATATTGCGTTATCGGCGGCATGCCCGCAGTTGTAAAAAACTATATTGAAACAGGACTTTTCAGCGGTTCTGTTGACATACAACGCCAGATAATGCTCGACTACGAAGAAGATTTCCGCAAATATGCTGAGGGGCTGGATCAGACAAAGATCATCAATATTTACAGAAACATCCCAGCTCAGCTTGCCAAAGAAAATAAAAAATTCCAGTTTTCAAAGCTGTCCGCTTCTGCGCGCGCCCGTGAATATCAGGGCTGTATCGACTGGCTATATGACGCCGGCGTCATAAGTATATGCTACTGCCTCGCATTCCCGGAGCTCCCGCTCAGGGGCAACTATGACAGCAGTAAATTCAAGCTTTACTACCCTGACACCGGGCTGCTCGTTTCCTGCCTTGACGAAGAAGCGCAGGAGGATCTGCGCGCCAACAAAAATCTCGGCGTATACAAAGGCGCGCTTTATGAAAATTTCATAGCCGAATCTTTCAGAAAACAGGGACTCGACCTTTTTTATTTCAAAAAAGAAAATTCAACACTTGAAGAAGATTTTTTCATACGTTCAAAGAACGAGCTTATTCCAGTAGAAGTGAAATCAAACACAAAAGGCTCGCGCTCGCTTTCCGCGCTTATAAACAGCAAAACATACTCCGATATACGCCACGGCATAAAGCTTTCCGCAGGCAATATCGGCTGTGTCGACGGCATTATAACATTCCCGTATTTCTGCAGCTTTTTGCTTAAGCGTTATATGAAAATACAGACGGTATTTGAATAAAACAATTATGCAGACCATCAGAAATCTGATGGTCTGTTACATATAAACTGCTGCCGTCACCGGCATAGCATAGCTGGGCGATTTAAAAATTTTCACTCATCGTCCACCTCGATAAGCTCATGAGCAGTGCCTTTTCCTGCACGGAGTTCCTGCACAGATTTCTTTATATGAGAAAGATTAGGTTCAGTAAAAAACGAATCGGGTGCCTGCATTATTTCAAAATCTTCCTGCAACCTTCTTTCCTTTAATTCATTGGCTGCCTCTTCAATTCTTTCATCATTTGTATCTCCAAAAGATAAAACAACGGAAATATCATCAGCACTGTTATCCTCTGAAAATTGTTTCGGGTCGTATGCCCATAATTCAAGTCTGACCTGCTTATCCGGGTCTATCAATTCTTCGGTCAGTAAAGTTTTATCATAATTTTTCTCGCTGATTGCAAAGGTAACAACTCGGCTTGGATTTAACATTGTTTTTTCGGAAAGTGCCGTTTCCCCTGCAAAGACCATATTTTCTGTAACTTGCGTCTTATCTATATACCCTGCTTTGCGGACAGGAGTCGTTAAATATATTTTTGCCTTTTCAAATAACTCATATCGGCTGTATTTTGACTCAATAAACTTGTTGACTCCATCTTTTGCTACAAAAAACAAGTCCGTCGCTTCCAACTGCTTTACCGCTCTGGTCAATGTCATCGCTGTAAATGGAAGCACCTTTCCAGCTTCTGAAATATACAATCGTTTTTTCTTATAATACATATAAAACAAAAATAACTGTTGCGTGGAGTAAACAAACTTTCCTGTCAGCTTTTGGGGTTCCTTCTCATCTGTAAGCATTGTTCCGATGAAAGGAAGAAAGACCTGCTTATTAGTAATAAACGGTATATTATTCTCTATAAGACTTTTTCTTCGATAATTTGATACCGTTACAAGTTCAAATACGACTGGCACATTATCGAGCTGTTGTATCTTTGCAATTTGCTTTTTCAATGCCGGAAGTGTTGCAAGTTCTTCTGTCGGAGTAAGCATTATACAACGTTTCTCCCCAATATATGCTGTTTTAAAATCATAGCTTCCTGTAATATAAACAGGCAGAGAATCCTGATGATTCCATGCTCCATATTTTACAGAAATCCCGAATACGGTTGTGAGCATATTTTTCGCTCTCCTTTTAACTCAATTTATTTCATTTTAACTTAGCTGATATTAAAAGTAAAGTTTTTGAGTTATTTTTAGCTTTCAAAAAACGCAAATAAAAATTACAGCGCAACAGAAGAAATCCGCTGCGCTTTTTTGTTCAATAATAAATTAACTTACCTGACTGCCGTCACCGGCACAGCATAGCTGAGAGTAAAATAATCAATTTACATGTAATCGTTTACTGCAATCAACTTCATAAAGTTTATTTCTTGTATGCTTAACGCAAGAATTCCATAACCTTACTCCATGATAATCAAGTAGAAATTCAGGAAAAGCACTCAGCGTAAATACCCTGCATCGTTCAATTTCACACTTTTCCATACAATATATTTCATAAGGAGTTATCTCCTTAATATAAGAATCATAATCAATAACATTTTTTCTATTCATAAGGCATGAAACCCTCATTCCAAAAATGTCAATTATCTCTTCCCATATTTGAAAAGTATAATCTCTGAACTGCGGATATTCTGAATGTTCTGCAGATAATTTTTTATAATCACTAAATTCAGAAATTTTAATAAAACAATTAGTGCCTGCTCCACATTTCCCGCATTTAAAATCCCTCAAAGATTCTACCATAGGATAATTTATGTATAATTTTCCATTTTCCGTTTCATTATCAAAACTTATCAGCATCTGTTCCAATATATCATCAGAACCGTCATCATCAGAAAGATTATTATGATGCCCGTCATAATCAAAAAACAGATATACCTCTGCAAAATCATCTCGACATAACCCCGATAATTGTCTTTCGATATCTTCACTGCTTTCCCTCAAAACTTCAATAATATCAGTAAAAAATTCATCTTCTTTTAATTTTTTCCAAAGCATGTATATGTTTTGACCTGCAGGTAATGTGATAATCTCAAAATTAGCATGTTTGAAAAACACATCTGATATATTTTTTATTATTAAAGGTTCTCTGGCTTCACCTTCCACTACAAAAGCCTTATAACTCCTGTCAGCCACCAAACGCACCTGCCTTATACATCTTTTCCAGATTGTGAGCCTGGCGTATCTCCTTATTTGTCAGATCATGAAGCGCCCTTATACCATCATTATCCAATATAAAATAACAATCCGGTCTGAGCAGATCATTACTCATCAAATTGGTATTATGCGTAGTAGTAAATATCTGGACTCCCGAAATACCTCTGAGAAGTCTTTCAACGCTTTCAGACAATTCAAAATGGTAAAAAGCGTCAAATTCATCAATAAATACAAATGATGCATCCTTCATTTTTATATACCAGTAATAAAACAGCGCAAGTGACCTGGTTCCTGTAGACGCAATAGCAAAAAGATTAACGTCCTGCTTTTCAAAACGGCAGTATATAGCCTTTCTTCCATCTACCTCACAACCATACAGATCATAAATTATTCCGTTTTCCTTCAGGAATTTCTGAAATTCTTCAACTTTACCGCTGTTTACTATTCCCTCTGCTATGCTCTCAACACCATTCATAAAGCCTTCATATCCTCTACTGTCAAGAGAATAAAAAAGAAGCATCCTGTCTACAAAATCAATAAATTTCTTAAAAACAATATTCTCGTCATTATTGACAAGTATAGAATTACTATTGACATATTTTATTCTTGATAACGGGCTTTCATTATTTATTGAAACATTCAACGTTTCAGACCCCTCAAGCTGTGTGAATCCTTCATTAGATTCAAAATCATAATATATAACTTCACGACCATCTATAAAAAGACGCTCCTGTTTAAGCGTATTTACGTCTGTTTTCTTGTAGCGGTAAATGATCTCATGATCATCAAAACAAAAGACATATTCAAACTCAGCAAACGACTTTCTACCACTCATATTCAGATAAAGATCATACCCATGCAAAAGCTTCTGTTTATCAGTAAGATGAGTAATTATATCGAATATGGCCAATCCAAGATTTGACTTGCCACAGCCATTGATTCCATACACTATCCCCTTACTAACACATCCATTAACAATTATCTCAGAATTAAATCCATAACGACCGGGAGAACACAGATCAAACGTTATCTTATCCCTGAACCCCTTAAAATTTTCAACACTGAATCTTTTTAACATAACAACCATACCATCCTTTATACACTATGATATGATTATTCGCAAAAAATATCAAGTTTATCCGTAATTTTTATACAGTAAATATGTAATTTAAATACGATTTATTGAATTTGTACCTGCTGCCGTCACCGGCATAGCATAGCTGGGCGAAATCCATACATCTATGCTGCTTATATTTTAGCAACTATTTTTAGTTGCATTTTTCTGTTTACAAGATATAATGTAATTAAGGAGGTATATCACATGGGCCAAAAAGAAAAGCTTATCAAACTCCTGAAATCAAAGCCAAAAGATTGTAAGCGCTTAAAAACAGGGTGCCTTTCATCCACATTCGTAATATGAGATAATCA
>CAVGTL010000142.1:3117-7274 GCA_963632005.1 Succinivibrio sp. | reverse complement strand
GCTTTTTTTATATAACAAACATATTTAAATGGCTATATTATTATTTTGATATTTATAGTTTTAATAAATTATATAAAGCTCATAAAAGATAATTATTTTATTTAATATTTAAAAAAATCGAATTAATATATCGAATTGTTTGAATTAGCTGTTTATTGACACTAAAATAAATGAATGATATATTTTTGTTTGTATTAGTGTTAGTTGAAATACATAATGAAGAAAGGAAATAAGTATGATAAAAGGTCATGATCCTGATACCTGGTCACCGGGAAGAGATGAAGTGATCGAGCTTCTTCAAAGAGAAGTACGATTCAGAGAAAAAACAGAAACTGTACGTGTAGAAGATGGTGTAGGGCGTATACTGGCAGAAGACCTTATATCCGATACTATGCTTCCAAATACGGCAACTTGCCGCTGGGACGGAGTAGTTGTACGCTTTGATGATTTTGCTGATGGTATGCCTGATACATCGGAGTGGAAGTGCGGCCGTGAATATGATTTTGGAAATACCGGCATAGCAGTTAAAGAGGGCTTCGACACGCAGATAGTAATAGAAGATGTTGAATTCGATGAAGATGGAAGGATAACGCTAAAACGAGTGCCGAAAATGCGCGGAGAATTTACTGTACCGGTCGGAAGTACTATGCATAAAGGCGAAGTGCTTGCAAGAAAGTATGAGAAGCTCAAGTCAAATCATCTGGCAGTGATCGCCATGGGCGGTCACAGAATGATAAAGGTACTGAAGAAGCCTGTTGTTGCGATAATACCAAGTGGTAATGAACTCGTTCCGGTAAATATGAAATTACCGGACGGAAAAAACTGGGAAACAAATAGTATAATGCTTGCTGCAAAGGTACGTGAATGGGGCGGCGAGCCGCTTGTATATAATATAATTCCCGATGATTATCAAACATTGCTGGATACTCTTAAGGATGCGGCATCGCGTGCCGATATGGTCTTATTTAACGCAGGCTCATCAAAAGGTACGGATGATCACGCTTATGAGGTATTAAGAGATGCAGGGAAACTGTATTTCCACTGCGTTGCTTACGGACCGGGTCATCATACCGCTTTTTCCATCGTTGATGATGTACCTGTACTTGGTCTTGTTGGTGTACCGGGCGGAGCTGATTTTAATGCTGACTGGTACGGCAGCGTTCTTGTATCAATGTATTATCACCAGCCGATAAAAAAGCCTTTAAATGTCACAGTTACAGTAAAAAATGATCAGATACCTCATATAGGCATTGCGGCTCGTAATGACGGCCCTGATAAGAAAGTTCCTACACGCAGCGGTGTTTATATGTATGTACGTCTGTATATCTGGCAGGAAAATGGAGAATATTACGGTAAATTCACCGAAAAAGAAGACGATTACAGAGCAGGCTTTGTAGATACGAATGCATATGCTTGCCTGCCGGCAGGCACTCCGCCGATCAGAACAGGCGATAAACTTGATGTATTCCTGCGCTATTCTTACGAAGACACCCTTGCAGAGACAATATGAAAGAACGATCTGTATTAAAAAAAGCGGTTGATGTCAAAAGTGAAAGTACAGCAGGGATAAATTTCAAAAATCGAATGATACTTATACTTCTTGCAGCGCTGCTTGTAGTTCTTATATTTGTGGCTCTTGGGACAGGCCGTTATAATATAAGCTTTTCTAATGCGTTAAAAATAGTTGTAAATGTATTTACCCCTGTAGAAGTATCATGGGATCATATGATGGAAAATATGGTACTGCAGGTACGTCTTCCACGCATCATAGCGGCGGTCATGGTGGGTGCTGCACTGTCTGTTTCGGGGGCTGTTTATCAGAGTATATTTCGTAATCCACTTGTATCGCCGGACATGCTGGGAGTTTCATCAGGTGCGTGTGTAGGTGCAGCAGCGGGAATACTGCTTCATCTGTCAGGATTAAAGATCCAGATCATGGCTTTGTGCGGAGGTCTTGTATCTGTATGCATAGCTGTAACGATACCAAAGCTTTTTAAAAATAAATCGGCTCTGATACTTGTTCTGTCAGGCGTGCTCATTTCGGGGTTTATGGGCTCTATCGTATCGATGATAAAATATCTTGCTGACCCTGATAATGAACTTGCTGATATTGTTTACTGGACTATGGGAAGCTTTTCAAGTGTAAAATGGGAGGATGTTGCCCGATATGGTCCGGCAATAGCTGTGATCCTTATCATTCCTTTTATACTTCGCTGGCGACTGAATCTTATGTCGCTTGGCGACAATGAAGCGTTTTTCCTTGGCGTTAATGTTAAAAGGACGCGCAGTATATTTATTTTCTGCGCTACGATCCTTACATCAACAGCTATATGCATATGCGGAACTATAGGTTATGTCGGACTGATAATTCCGCATTTCTGTCGTTTGCTCTGCGGAGCAGATAATCGAATGGTGATCCCTGCTTCTGTACTGGCAGGAAGCAGCTTTATGCTGATAATAGATACACTGGCAAGAAGTGTTTCGGCTTCGGAAATACCTTTGAGTATTTTTACGGGTGTATTTGGAGTACCTGTTTTTGTAGTACTGCTTCTGGCTCAGAAGACCAGAATAGAGTAAGGAGTCGGAACAATTGGATACTATACTTGAAGTAAAAAATGCGTCATATTCATATGATGGCTCAAAGATCACATTTTCAAATGTGAATTTTTCTATTGAAAGAGGAGAAAGCTTTACCATACTTGGCGCAAACGGCAGTGGAAAATCTACATTACTTAATTGTATAAGCGGTCTGTATAGGCTTAAAAGCGGGTCTGTATTTGTGGCAGGAAATGATCTGCGTAATTTAAATGACAGGGATCGTGCGGCCAAAATAAGCTATGTATCGCAGCAGCAGAATCTTGCGTTTGATTTTACAGCAAGAGAATACATACTCATGGGAAGAGCTCCGCACATCGGTACATTTAATATGCCGGGAAGAAAAGAATATGAGCGTGTGGAAAAGATACTTGATCATATGAAAATATCTCATCTGGGTGATAAAAGCATGCAGCATATGAGCGGGGGAGAACGTCAGCAGATACAGATAGCCAGAGCGCTTGTGCAGGAACCTGAGCTCCTTTTGCTTGATGAGCCAACGAATCATCTGGACTATGGAAATCAGATAAAGATACTGTCTCTTATATCAGAGCTTACAAAGAGTAAAAAAATGGCTATCGTAGTAACGAGCCACATACCGGATCATCCTATACTGCTTGACAGTAAGGTTGGGATAATGGACAGTACGGGCTGCATTACTGTAGGGCGAGCGGAAGAAATAGTTACAGAGGAAAGACTGAGACAGATATATCATGCTCCATTGCATATGATATATGTTGAACAGCTTCACCGTAAGGCGTGCCTGATCGGAGAGCTGGGCAGCGAATACAAAGAATAAATGTTAATGTGTAAACTGTTAGAGATGAAAGGAGAATCTATCTAATGAAAAATTGCAAAAAAATATTATCTGTCGTGCTGGCAGTTTTTATGCTGGCAGCGCTTATTACCGGATGCGGCGGAAATACGCAGGGTTCATCGTCAGGTGACAGCGCACAGACGTCAGGGCAGGATACGATCACTGTTACCGATTATACAGGCAATGCTGTGGAGATCCCTGCAAATGCTCAGCATATGGGCGCGATCTATGGTGGCTCACCTTCGTATGTACAGTTCTTTGATGTTGCGGATCGTGTTGCATGCAGCATGGACACTACGCCGAATTCATGGCTTGACGAGATATATCCAAAGTGGAATAATTCGGGCATTGTAGGAATAGAGAACCCAAGAGACCCTAATGTCGAAGAGCTCGCAAACCTTGGTGTAGACCTTGTATTTTACTGGAGCGACCGTGAGGAGCAGGTAAAGAAGATGAATGAGGCCGGTATTCCGGTCATCGTTGCTACTCCTGTACTTACAGAGCTGCCTTCTACATTTGAAGAGCTCAGATATCAGGTGTCATTTGAGCTTATGCTGTATGCTGAGTCATTTGGCGGCGGTAAATATGTAGATAAGGCAAATGAATGGCTGAAATATTATGATGAAAAGATCAAGTATCTTCAGGATCGTACTTCATCACTGAGTGATGAAGAAAAGCCTGCCGTTTATTCTATGCGTAATGAAGAAGACGGACTGCAGTGCTGGGGAAAGGGATACATAAATTC
>CAVGTL010000142.1:0-3107 GCA_963632005.1 Succinivibrio sp. | reverse complement strand
GGTTACGGCAGATCTTGATATACCTGGCGGTCAGTTTACGACTGTAACGATGGAAGAGATAGCAAAATGGAATCCTGATTATGTATTTACAGGCTGGTTATCAAATACAGAGTGCATAACGGAAAATCCGCAGTGGCAGTCGATCAATGCAGTTAAAAATGACCATGTAATACTTTGCCCGGCTTCTACATCTACTACGAGCTGGGAAGGTGGTCTTACTGCGCCGTTATGGGCTATGTTCGTAGCTAAGAATATTCACCCGGATCTTTTCGAGGACCTTGATCTTGTTAAAGAGATACAGTACTTCTATAAGACTTTTTATAACTATGATCTGTCAGATCAGGGAGCAGAATGGATGCTTGCACGCTGTGATGCACAGGGAAATCCTGCCGAAGCAAATAACCATTAATTAAGAAAAATTTAATTGAAAAACTGGCGATACTTGATTTTTACGATCATGTGTCGCCTTTTTATATCTTTAAATGATTTTGAAATAACGCCTGAGCATGAAACCGGTGCCTATCAGGAGGTCTTTCACTGAGCTTGTAAATAAAATCTATATATTCTATAATAACATCAGATAAAAGTTTAATAAAAATGAATAATTGAAATTTAGAATTCATAAAAAATGAATATTGGTGGTTATTATGGAATTAAAGTATTTGCAAACATTTCGAACGATCGTAGAATCAGGAAGCTTTCTGAATGCTGCACGTAAGCTGAATTATGCACAGTCTACCATAACATTTCAAATGCAGCAGCTTGAGCAGGAATTATCCGTAAAACTGTTTGAAAAAATTGGCAGAAAAATGATCGTGACACAGAAAGGAATGGAACTTATTCCTTATGTAGATAAAGTTCTTCAGTCGGTAGAACAATTAAAGAATTATGGCAGGGATGATGCCGAATTGACAGGAACGCTGAAAATATCTATGGCGGAAACTATTTTGACATACCAGATGCAGCCTGTCCTGCAGGAATTTCGCAGAAGAGCTCCGGGAGTAAAACTGTCGATACAGTGTCAGAATTGCTATGTGATCTGTAATGAAATTGCAAATGGCGATATCGATCTGGGGGTACATTACGATGTTGAAAACACGTCAGACTGCATTGTTATGGAACCGTTAGCGTATTTCCCGCTTGCGGTACTTACTTCTCCGACATTGCGGCCGGATGCCTGTGATCTGACCATTCCGGGACAGTACAATACTATTTCTGTCATAACAAATGATGATCGAGCTATTTATCAGAAAATGTTAGATCGGTATCTAAGTGAAAATCAGATCGTAATGGATAATGTAATGAACCTGGGAAGTATTGAAACCGTTAAGGGATGTGTGTCCAGTAATTTGGGTATTACGCTGTTACCTCGCTATACTGTCGAGGAACAGCTTCATCAGGGAACACTGCGTGAGGTGATCGTTCCGGGACTGACAGATCAAAAGCTCAAAGCTGTCTGCAGTTACCATAAAAACAAATGGATGACACCTGCCATGAAGCTGTTCATTGAACTGACACATCAGCGGTTTGATGGAACATTATAGAAGAATAGAGGTTTCCGTTTACTCTTGTGGATAATTAATAATTTGAACAGCGTTCTTGCTGAGCTGATATTTTGCTCTGTGGAACGCTGTTCAATTTTGTATTAAAGTGATTCGTTTTTGTACTCAGTAGCTTCCTCAACGTACTTGCGGGCGTTTTCTATGTTTGCCTGTATTTCATCAGGCTTTAGCATGCGGACGAATGACGCTGGCATGCCCATTACGAGGGAGTTGTCGGGGATCACTGTGCCCTGCGTGACGAGGGCGCATGCGCCTATTATGCAGTTTTTGCCGATGACCGCGTGGTTCATTACTACGGAACCCATGCCTATGAGTGTGTTGTCTCCTATAGTACAGCCGTGGATAACGGCGTTGTGGCCTATGGTCACGTTTTCGCCTATTGTAACGCCTGCACCGCTTTCGACGTGGATAACGCAGTTGTCCTGAACGTTTGAGCCGTGGCCTATTACAACAGGCTCGCGGTCGGCGCGTATCACGGCGTTGTACCATACGTTTGCATCATCTTGCAGAGTGACATCGCCTCTTATTATTGCGCCTTCTGCTACATATACGTTTTTTCCGTAAACAGGTTTTTTCATAATATTTTTGATACCGCAGTTACGTCGCGCGGTGACGCGCGCAGCGGTCGTGCCTCCTTTATTTGAATATTTGAAGAATTAATTGATTCATTAGAGCTTATTCATTACAGCTTTTTAAGGTCTTCGCGGACCTCGGCGAGAGTGTAGCCTAAGAGATTCTGACCCTGCCACTGCGCTCTGTCAAAGCGGCGCTCGTCGTCAGGACCCATGCCGATGCCCCAGATCTTATCAGTCGGCTCGCACTCGGCAAGCAGCGCGCTTCCTGTCGCGAAAAGCTTCTGTTTAAGCGCTTCGTTCTGAGAGAATTTTGCGAGAAGTCCTTTGTAGACTACGAGCTGGCGGCGGCCGTTCCAGTGAGCGTCGTCATAATTTCTGACCTGACGTCCCAAAGTCTTTATCTCAGCAGGATCGGTCACATCAAGAACGCACGCCGCGATCTCTTCATCACCGAAAGTCAGCGCTTTTTCATACATCATATACTGCTCTATAGAATTAAACACGCGCCCGTCAGCCCTGAACTCGCACGCAAACCAGTTACTGAACTCAAGATTTTCCGGATTATAATTATCAAAAAATACAACATCAGCCATATCAAGGCCTCCTTCACAAACCACCCGCCCACCGCCCCAAAGCCGCAGACGGAACTATATTACATAAATTACTGCTAAATTATATGACAACATCAACCTAACAGTCAAATCCCCGCTCAATAAAAAAACTATAGTATTTTTTAAGAAATCATGGTAGAATATGGGAAATAAGCTATGCTTTTTAGAAAATACGGGACGCCAATATAGGCGGGCAGGCATGCGGTTCGCTCCGCGGTCACAGAATGGGATGCTGCGCGCAACTCGGTTCGCGGCGGTTTGATTCAAAAACAACTCGCGGCAGAGTAAGAATTTTTCCTTACGGAAAAATTCAACCATTTGATGCGCATCCGCGCGTTCCGCTTCGGACAAGTTTTTGA
>CAVGTL010000141.1:0-7308 GCA_963632005.1 Succinivibrio sp. | reverse complement strand
CAGTTATGATGAGCCCGGCGATGCCGTCGACAGGTACATCGGTATAAGGCGATATGAGAAGCGTAAGTATCGTCAGCGCCGTTATAAGCATATCGGCGCAGCTTTCCCTGACTGTGGCGCGCAGGGCGGAGGATTTTAGAAGCCTGTTGACGCGCGTCGTGTAATATATAAGGCATGACTTTATAAGTACAGAGCAAAGCGGTACAAGGAACATGGGAGTGCTGACTGTAAGAGGCTCCGGGGCGAGCAGCCGCCTGAACGAGCGCTGTCCGAGTGAAAAGGCGGCGCCGAGTATCAGCAGTGCTATTATGAAGCCGCACAGGTATTCCGCGCGTCCGCGCCCAAACGGATGCTTTTCGTCGCGTCCCTTTCCCGAAATATGAAATCCTGCTATAGTGATGACGGATGAGGCGCAGTCAACAAGATTGTTGAAGCTGTCGGCTATGATGGCTATGCTGTTTGCCATGCTCCCCATTATGAATTTGATAATAAAAAGTACGATATTTCCCGCAGCGCCAAGTGCGCCGACCCTTATCCCCGATCTTTCTCTGTTCATTTTCAGTTCATCCTTTCTGTATATCGTGCAAATACTTCCCAACAGTAATATAATGTGAAAAACGGAGCAGGTCGGTGATAAAAATGGATAAAGCACAGATAGAAAAAATTTTTGAAGAAGCGGGCGAAAATGCAGCGGCATATCCTGAGGAGTGCTGCGACGCGACTGAAATATCTGACGAAGAGTATGCGCGCTGGGCGCGCGGCAGCGAGAAAGGCTTCTGGCAGATATTTTTGGAAGACAGGAATTGAAAATATTGCGTGATATCTGTCTCGGATGTATACCATTTTAAATGGCATTAATGAACAAAAACTAAATAAAATAATATAAAAGGTGAAAAACCTTTGCTTTTTATCTGCTAACGATATAAAATATATTCGTAACTGAAATTATTGATGCAGATCAGTATCGAATCTAAAATGACCCGGTCAGGCTATATGGGCCTGTTTTATCGGAACAGGGGGCAGGTCATTATTATGCGGGCCGGGCTCGAACTGATCACAGATAATGTTCTTAATGATGAAACAAGACCGTTGAGGATAAAAGCAAATGAGTAATCGTCATCTTAAAATTTTCCTGACAGTATATAAATTCATGAATATGACACTGGCAGCGGAAAGCCTTTTTATAAGTCAGCCTTCTGTGAGCCAGGCGATAAAGGAGCTTGAGGCATTTTATGGTGTAAAGCTTTTTGAGCGTTACCCTAAAAAACTGTATCCTACTGCAGAGGGGGATCTGCTTTATGCTTACGCTCAGCAGATACTTGGTCTTTATGAAAAAGTAAAAGAAGAAATACATTTTCTGTCAGATATCGCGACAATAAAGGTAGGCGCAAATATATCTGCGGGAACCGTCCTTATCAGAAAATATATAGATAAATTTCGTGAGAAATATCCTAATGCAAAGATAGAAGTAAAGGTCACAGGCTCGGCAAAGCTGAAGAGGATGATAATGGAGCATGAGATAGATTTTGCGCTTATGGAAGATCTCGTTCATGATACTAACCTCATACAGGAGCCTTTTTACAACGACAGGATAGTTCTGGTGTGCTCGTCTGAAAATGAGTTTGCAAAGCGCAGCGGACTTAAATTCGGAGACCTCGAAAACTGTGAATTCCTGCTCAGAGAAAAGGGTGTAGGAGTTCGCGACAAGTTTGACTATATCATGATGCTAAATGACATGAAGGTAGATGTTGCGTGGGAATCAAGCAATACACGCGCACTGGTAAATGCCGCAAAGGAAAATTACGGAATAGCGGTACTGCCGTATCTGCTGGTAAAAGAAGATATAGATGAAGGCAGCGTGGCGTTGCTCGATGTTGACGACGATGCACTGAACAGAAATCTGAATATCGTGTATCATAAGGATAAAATATTCAACAAGTGGACAAATGAATTTATAGATATAGTAAGAGATATGGAAAAAGGTTCATTTAAATGATTTTTGCGCCCCCAGAGGGCGCATTTTTTCGTTTTTCTTTATTATTTCGGCTTCATTATAATTGACATCGTACTGTGTTGATAATAAAATTATATAGTATGCGCAGACAGAGAGCCTGTCTGTGTTTTTTAAGTATTGCTTATGTGAGCGGCCGGAGCCGCGCGTGTTATGCTTAAAATCTAACAGATGCTAAAAATTTATAGAAAAGAGTTATTTCACAATGATACAGATCAGAAATCTTTCAAAGATATACAATACTGAAAGTGGTCAGTTCAAGGCGCTTGAAAATATCAACCTCACTATAGAGGACGGCGATATCTTTGGCATAATCGGCATGAGCGGTGCAGGAAAGAGTACGCTCCTTCGCTGCATAAACCTGCTTGAGCATCCTACGTCAGGAGAGATAATCATAGATGGCGAGGAGATCACAAAGTTTACCGGAGCGCAGCTGCTTGAACTCAGACGCCATATGGGTATGGTGTTCCAGAAGTTCAATCTCCTGACTCAGCGTACGGTAAAGGACAACGTAGCTTATCCGCTTGAGATATGCAAAGTGCCGAAGGCACAAAGAGAAAAGCGCGTAGCAGAGCTGCTTGAACTCGTAGACTTATCATCAAAGGCAGAAAACTACCCATCGCAGCTTTCAGGCGGTCAGCAGCAGCGCGTATCTATAGCGAGAGCGCTCGCAAACAATCCTAAAATAATCCTGTGTGATGAGCCGACATCAGCTCTCGACAGTCTTACGACAAATTCACTGCTGCAGCTTCTTAAGGATATAAACAAGAAACTGGGCGTTACTATAGTCCTCATTACTCATGAGATGAGTGTAGTCAGAAAGATATGTAACCGCGTAGCTGTAATAAACGACGCGCATATCATAGAAGAGGGTGACGTAAAGGATGTATTTAAAAATCCTCGTGAAAAAATGACAAAGCTCCTTCTTTCGGACATGCTCGGTATAGATCCTGACGAGGTCGAAAACGGCGGTGCAGGTGAAGGAACAGATGCAGCAGAAGAAGTAAGATCGAAGGGAGGCGAAGCATAATGTCAGAATTTTTAAGTGAATACGGCGCGCTTATGGGTCAGGGCGTTATAGATTCGCTCCTGATGGTATTTATCTCTACATTATTTGCATATCTCATAGGCCTTCCACTGGGAATACTTGTAAGAATAACTCAGCCGGGTTCGATACTTCCGTGCCGACCTGTAAACATGGTGCTCGGCTGGATAGTAAACATAGGACGTTCGATACCGTTCATCATACTTATAGTAGCGATCATGCCTTTTACAAGAGCCATAGTAGGCTCTGCCACAGGCGTTCGCGGAGCGATAGTGCCTCTTATCGTAGCGGCGGCGCCATTCGTTGCCAGACTTATAGAAACATCGCTCATGGAAGTAGATGAAGGACTTATAGAAGTAGCTCACGCGACAGGCTCGACTATCCCGCAGATAGTTTTCAAGGTAATGCTTCCTGAGAGCAAGCCTTCTATACTCATGGGCATACCTATCACGCTCATAACACTTATAGGATATTCTGCAATGGCAGGCGCGGTAGGCGCAGGCGGTCTGGGCGATATAGCGCTGAGATACGGCTACTACAGATATCAGGACGCTGTAATGCTCGCTACTGTAGTGCTTATAGTAATACTTGTACAGATCATACAGTCAGTGGGAACTATAATCGCTAAAAAGACTGACCGCAGGATCAGAAAGTAGTGTACAGCGGCAAAAACTGATATGCATACCATGTTAGTATGAAAATAATTTAAGATAACATCGGCGGAGAACATTGACGTAGCTCCGCCGTTGCTATATAATCTTTCCGGTCAAGCGGACATGCCCTGCGGCATGATACCGTTACGGAAGCCGAAGCGCTCGGGCGCTGCGGCAAAAATGTAAAAGATGCAAAATTGCAAATTAAAAGGAGAATTAACATGAAAAAGATCATCTCTTTAGCTCTCGTAGCTGCACTCGGACTTTTTGCGTTCGCAGGCTGCGGCAACAAGGCTGCAAATGACGGAAGCGCTGCAGATTCAGCTGCAGGCGGCGAAATGACAACTATCACTGTAGGCGCTACAGCATCACCGCACGCTGAGATCCTTAACGCTCTTAAGGACACACTCGCTGCTGAAGGCGTAGACCTCGTAGTAAAGGAATACACTGACTACGTAATGCCTAACACTGCTGTTGAAAACGGCGAGATCGATGCTAACTACTTCCAGCACATTACTTACATGAACGACTTCAACGCTGAAAACGGTACACACCTCGTTGATGCTGCTGACGTTCACTACGAACCAATGGGAATCTACGGCGGAAAGAGCTCAGATCTCAACAACATTCCTGACGGAGCTTCTATCGCTGTTCCAAACGATACTACAAACGAAGCAAGAGCTTTACAGCTCCTCGCTGCACAGGGTATCATCACTCTTCCTGAAGGCGCTGACCAGAACGTAACAAAGAAGGACATTGTTGAAAACCCACACAACGTAAACATCGTTGAGCTCGAAGCTGCTGCAGTTCCAAGAGCTCTCGAAGATTCTGACTTCGCTGTTATCAACGGTAACTACGCTCTCGCAGCAGGCCTCACAGCAGATGACGGTCTTGCTTTCGAAGGCGATGACTCTTTAGGCGCTACTATGTACGTAAACGTTCTCGCAGTTAAGGAAGGTAACGAAAACAACGAAGCTATCAAGAAGCTCGCTGCTGCGCTTACTTCTGACGAATGCAAGAAGTTCATCGAAGAAACATACAACGGTATGGTAAAGCCTGTATTCTAATCGTCTGAAAATCGGGAATACAAAAAATATCGAATCTGAACGATAAGATAAAATAAATAATCGAATTATCGAGGAGGCTGCCGTGTTTACATGACAGCCTCTTTTAAAATGAATACAGTGGAAAATACTGTAATTAACTGCGCTCTGCATCATGTAGTCTTATGACGCAGACAGGGCGCAATTACGTTAATGTTGTGATATTTTACAAGACATTTATGTTCCGCGCATGATATACTTTGTATAGAAACTATTTGGCGGGCCGGGCCCGCGGCGGGTACGAGGACATTCGTGCTGCTGTGGTCACGGACTTATGGAAAGTTATGTATGAGGAGGTAAATCATGCGTGTAGTGGGACTCGTTTCATCACCGAGAAGAGGCGGTAATTCAGAGCTGGCAGTCAAGGAGATACTGAGCAGGCTCCCGGACGAATGGGAGAAAAACATGATAAGGCTCAATGAGCTGGACATAAAGTATTGCAGGGCGTGCTACGCATGTCTTCCGGAGGGAAAGAAATGCGGCATAAAGGACGATCTTGATTTTCTCATAAGAAACATCAAGCACGCCGACAAGGTGATCATAGCGGCGCCTGCTTACATGCTCGGCGCTCATACGGCGCTTAAGGTGATACTTGACAGGCTTATATCTATCGTAGGTGACCACAGGATATTCGGACGTCCTGACTGCGTTATAGTCAATTCGTTCGGCATGCCTGACTGGGAGGGCATGGTCCGCGAGGACGCGCTGCTTTTCGCGAGAAAGCTGCATCTTAATGTTATCGCGCAGGAGGTCATACTTGCTACGCTTCCGGGCGACAGCGTAAAGGGCGAAAACCTCGAAAAGCTTGCAAAGCTGGCTGAGATGCTTCAGGCTGACAATCCGATCGCCGGAGGCAACGTTTACACGACTACTCAGAAAGATTTGCTCAGATGTCCGTTCTGCTCGGGTACTGAGATGCAGATAAAGCCTGACGGCTGGGTAAAGTGCGGCGTATGCGGCGGCGAGGGAAGACTTGTCGGCGGACCTGAAGGATTGACGATCGAATATGATCCGGGATTTATTCACAGGCTGACCTCTGAGGGGCTGGACATACATACTGACTATCTGACGGAGAAAAAGCAGCTTTTCCTTGAAACTAAGGATGCGGTGAAGGCGATACAGGCGAGATATAAGGATATCGACTGGTGGCGCAGACCTGAACATTAATGTGATATAAAGGAATAAAGTGGAAGATTTATTTATGATAACGGTGGTAAGCCTTATAGTAGGCTTCGCCGGATTTGTTGACGCTGTAGCGGGAGGCGGTGGTATCATATCGCTTCCTGCATATTTTCTGACCGGTATGCCAGCGCATGTGTGCTACGGAACTAACAAGTTCTCGTCTGCGTGTGGAACGACGTTGGCGGCGGCTACATATTTAAAGCATGGAGCAATCAATGTCAAGGTGGCAGTGATTGCGGCGATAGGCTCGTTTATAGGGTCTAATATCGGCTCTCATATAGTGCTGATGCTTGATGATAAAGTGCTGAAGCTCATGCTGGTCGTCTGCATGCCTGTTATAGCTATTATAATCTTCGTTAAAAAGCTCGGCGGAGATGAGGACAAGTCGTATCTTCTGGGGCCGGTCAAGCTTATGGTCTACGGTTTTCTTGTAGGATTCCTTGTAGGCGGTTATGACGGGATATTCGGCCCGGGGACGGGCACTATAGCGGCTATTGCATTTACTGCATTTATGCATTTTGACCTCAAGACTGCTACGGGGAATACGAAGGTGCTCAATCTCGCGTCAAATGTAAGCGCTCTTGTGACATTCTGGATAGCGGGAACGATAGATTTCAGGTATGCGATACCTGCGGGCATCTGCAACGTAGCAGGTGCGCTGATAGGCTCACAGATGGCTGTCAGAAAGGGCAGCGGATTTATACGTCCTGTTCTGATATTCGTTATCGTATTGCTCATAGGCAAGATGGCGTATGATCTTGTTGTGGAATTTATTTAGAATGCTGTTACATGCGGAATAGCGTGCGAGGCGTTCCAGGACTGTATTATATATAATATATGATTTTATTTTATGCCGGTCTATGACCGGTATTTTTTATGCGAAAGCAGCATATCATTGCAGTATCATGTGTGTGCCGGTCGGCGCATTTCAGCGGGAGAATGTGATGATATGAAAATAAAATGGATGAATATCAAAAGGATAAAGGGTACAGTACTTTGTATTGCAATGTGCGCGCTGCTCGTAATAACAGGGTGCGTGATATTTGCGGTCAGCCCGGCAGGGGCAGACGGTCAGCTTCGCGCAGCGCTTTCAGGTGCTTTTGACGGTACGCCTGTTTCGGGACTTTTTAAGAAGGAGCCTGTCGTGCTGCTCGACCCGGGGCATGGGGGAATAGACGGCGGCGCAGAGAGTGCTGACGGTGAATGTGAGAAAAATATAAATCTGAATATATGCTTTAAAATACGGGATGTGCTTGAGAAGAACGGTGTAAAGACCGTAATGACTCGCGAGAGCGACTGCGGACTGTACAGCGA
>CAVGTL010000140.1:0-7318 GCA_963632005.1 Succinivibrio sp. | reverse complement strand
ATCGATGAGATCTATGGAGAGAGGAGTGTTCAGAGTTGATCACGGTAAAGAATGTGAACAAGTTCTTCGACGATTATCATGCGCTGAATGACTTGTCTTTAAATGTAAAGAGCGGTTCTATATATGGTCTGGTCGGGACGAACGGCTCGGGTAAAACGACTATAATCAAGCATCTGACGGGCGTGCTTAAGCAGGATTCAGGGGAGATACTGTTTGACGGCGAGCCTGTATATGAGAATGCGGAGATAAAGAAGAAGCTGGGGTATATCCCGGACGATCTGAGTTATCTGGCGACTTTTACGATGAAGGATGCTGTAAAATATTACAAGTCGGTCTATCCTGTGTGGGATCAGGAGAGATACGATGAAATGGTAGAAAAGTTCGGGCTGCAGAGCAGGAAGAAGATACACAACTTCTCAAAGGGGATGCAGAAGCAGGCCGCATTTATACTTACGATGTGTACGCATCCGGCGTATCTGATACTCGATGAGCCTATAGACGGTCTTGATCCGATAATCAGAAAGCTTGTATGGAAATACGTGATAGAGGATGTTTCAGAGTCTGGTATGACAGTGCTTGTTTCATCGCACAACCTGCGCGAGATGGAGGGGATATGCGACTGCATAGGCATACTCGACAAGGGTGTTATGAAGATAGAGCGCGACCTTGATGAGCTGAAATCTGATATTCATAAGATCCAGGTAGCGTACAGCGAGGATGGAGATCATTCTGACAAGTTTAAGGGACTTAACGTTCTGCACCACGAACAGAGGGGAAGCGTGGATCTGCTGATCGTAAGGAATGAAAGGGAATTTGTCAGAAAGACGCTTGACGCGGGCAGGCCACTCATATTTGATATGCTACCGCTCACGCTTGAGGAGATATTTATTTACGAACTGGGAGGTGATAATTATGAAATCAGCGGCATCATATTTTAAAGTATCGACTGCTGTTATAAAAGACGATTTCAGAAGATTCTGGGCCATACCGGTCATAGGCTTCATATATTACTTCTTCAGCAGTATATTTTTTATACTTATGAATATGAAGGAACTGAGCGGAAATGAATACGGCAATGACATGCTCGCTAATTTCCTTGTGAACCTGCTTGAAGGACACTATGTTTTCAATATCGTGAATATAGGATGGATGGCAGTGCTTTCTGTGTTGCTCGTGTTCAGGTACCTTCATAATTCAGGGCATGCCATAGCAGTGCATTCGCAGCCGTTTACGCGTGCGACGCTGCTCAACAGCCACACGGTATCATGCATACTTTTCATAGCGATACCTATCGTGCTTACAGGAATAATACTTATGCTGATATCTCAGCCTGTGTACTTCAGCAATATTTATTATGAAGAGTACAGTGGAGACATGGTAAATCTGTTTGCGAGAGTGAATATAATCAGATGGATGTGGCAGTCGTTCCTGATGGGAATGTTCATAATGGTGATAGCCATCGCTTCAGGAATGGTAACGGGTACGCCGTTCCATCATGCAGTTGCAGCGCTTGGATTTAACGGAGTAGCTCCGCTTTGCACTCTCCTGCTTACGCAGTACTTTAACACTTATCTTTTCGGCTATGTTCAGCCTGACTGGTTAAGCAGGTCGATAGTTCACATGTCACCTGTTATTAATGTAATGGATGACGGTTTCATGTCGCTGTCGGAGAATATATATTATGTCGTTATCGTAGTGCTCATGTATGCGCTTGCGATGTTCCTCTATAATAAGAGAAAGCTTGAGCGTGCGACGGACGGTATCGTATTTAAGGCGGTAGACGTACTCATTACGCTTGTGTTTGGATATCTCGGCATGACAGCGCTCGGCCTTGCGTTCTTTAGCATATTTGACGAATCAAAGGGCGCTACTACAGTCGGGTATATCGCCGGTGCGATACTCGGCATGATAATAGTCAGAATGGTCATAATGAAGACTGTTAGAGTTTTCAACAAGAAGACTGTTATAATGATGGGCAGCTACCTCGTTATAGCTCTTGTGTTCTTTGGATGCCTGAATTTCAATCTTACAGGATATGAAACTCGTGTTGAAGAGGATGCAGACAGTATAGATGTGTCATTTACAGCCGGAAATGTAATATTCAAGGGTGGAAAATTCGACGATGCAGATGCAAAGGCTGCTATCGTAGACTTGCACAAGCTCATAATCAGCAACAAGCAGCTCATAAAGGAAGCTGATCAGAGGGATGAAAGTGATTACAGTACATCCACTGAGGCTATGATGTATATCAGCTTCGATTACTATAAAAATGAAGGCGACGATGCTAAACGTGTAGAAGCCCGTTCTTATGTAGTGCCGACATATCTTATCCTCAACAGTGATGAGATGAAAGCCTTCGCGTCAGCGGGAGCGCTTAACGAAAGAGCGATAGATGAGCTTCCTGCAACAGATAAGATACAGTATATAGACGTTCGTTCAGGCTCATACTATTCATCAACTCCTTACGGCGCATCAGGCGAGGACTATGACATGCTGTGCTCAGACAAGACGCAGCTTGCAGGACTTATGGAAGCTCTGAAAAAAGACATACATGATATGACGTATGATGACATGAAGAGGGATTACAACATGCCGATCGTCGTATCTCTTAACTTGACGTATATAGATGATGATGGAACTTCCGCTGCTGCCGGACACTCGGAGGATGCAGAAGTAATGATGATACCTGCAAAGACGAGTACACAGCAGGCTGCCCGCAACAACGTCAGGACGCGCGATATGGATATTGACCTGACTGCGGCGTACAAAAATACTATCGCATGGCTCGAGGCAAACGGCTACGGTGAAATGACGAAATACGACCCGTCATACTGGAATTTTGCAGTAGTATATGATGTAGAAAACGGAAACACGACAGCAGCAGATGACTCAGATGCTTACTCGCTCTCAGCTATACCTCAGAGCTCAGAGGGTATGAACGTCATTTCTGACTCGGCGGTAATAAGGAATCTGTACGAAAACGCAAGCTCGCATGTTGCGATAGGTGCTTTAAGTGATATGAGTACATCAGAAAATAATATTTACATGGTAAAGTTCTATCATAAGGATATGGAATCAGATTCGTACTACGCATACTTCAACGCCTATATCGACGGTTCATATTATCTTGAACAGACAGAGGCTAACGAACAGTAAACGGTAAGGTTTTACGTGTGAGATCCATCGCAAATATTGATACGAAATGAATAAGGGCATAAAGCCTGACGCGGCGTCACCGCCGCATGAGGACCGGGGTACGATGTCAGAAAATGTCGCACCCCGGTCTTTTGTCGTTGAAAATACAAGAAAAAACTGCGATTTTGAAAAAAACGTTTGTATTATGATGGTTTTATGGTAATATGGAACAGGCGCGATTCAAAAAACTTAATGGAGGATTTGAAAATGAATAAAAATGAATTAGTTACAGCAATTGCTGAAAAGACAAACGCAACAAAGAAGGACGCTGAAGCAGGACTGAATGCAGTTATCGCTGCTATCACTGAAGCTCTTGCTGCAGGTGAAAAGGTACAGCTCATCGGTTTCGGTACATTCGAGACTAAGGAAAGAGCTGCAAGAGAAGGCAGAAACCCAAGAAAGCCGGGCGAAACTATTAAGATCCCTGCTTGCAAGGCTCCTGCATTCAAGGCTGGTAAGGCTCTTAAGGATGCTGTAAACAAGTAATTTTAAACGTTTTTTATTCATAAAGAAAACAGAAAAGGGCGGGAAAGCGTATGCAAGCAATAAAAGCATACCCTTTCCCGCCCTGCCGCGTTTTTGTCCTAACGCGGCAGCGGAGCCGCGCGCCCCGAAGCTATAAAGGCGCGCCGCTCCCGGCCGCTGCCCCCACCATGGCGCCCAAACGCCCCTAACGCAGCCGCCTGCCGGCCGCTGCCGAAAGCCTCCCAAGCGCCTCCCGCAAAACAGAACGCGGACAAGCCGCATTTATACGCTGAAAACCAAGCCCTTCAGGCCCAAACATAGTACCCCCGTCAAGCCAGAGTCCCGCATCAGTAACGAACTGCTCTATCTCTTCTTCACTAAATTCAAGCTCCCGCATATCGAGCCAGAGCAGATAAAGCCCTTCAGGCTCAACAAGCTTAACACCCTTTATTTCACTATTTACATATTCACGCACAAGATCGATATTGCCGCGCAGATAAGAGCGAAGCTCATAAAGCCATTCACTGCCGCCCAGGTAAGCCGCCTCACATGCAGCCATACCCATAGTATTCAACGAGCCTATGGAAAGCGCAGTAAGCTCAGCCTTAAAGCGCCTGCGTAGACTGTTATTCGGTATAAATATATTTGAAGTCTGCAGCCCTGCGAGATTGAACGTCTTGCCCGGCGCAGTGCATACGACGCAGTTCTGCGCAAATTCCTCGCTGAGCGAAGCAAATACTCTGTGCGGTCTGTCAGTCCACACAAAATCGCAGTGTATCTCGTCAGAAACGACGATAACGCCGTGCTTCATGCATATATCGCCGACGCGGCGCAGCTCTTCCTCAGTCCATACGCGGCCTACAGGATTATGCGGGCTGCAGAGTATATACATCTTTACATTATTTTCCACGACCTTTTTCTCAAAATCATCGAAGTCGATAGAGTAATGCCCGTTTTCGTCTATGACGAGCGGCGAGTTTACGAGCCTGCGGCCGTTCTGTTCTATAACGTTACTGAACGGGTAATAAACAGGTCGGTTTATGATGATCGCATCGCCGGGCGCTGTAAGTGAACGCACAGCCACGGAAAGTGCGCATACGACGCCCGGCGTCTGCACTATCCAGCGGCGCTCAGGCGTAAAATCAAAATTATCGGTGAACCAGCCGATAACTGCGTCGTAATATGAATCAGGCGCTAACGAATACCCGAATATCCCGTGTTCTACTCTGGCGGCGAGCGCCTCGCGCACTGGATCGGGCACGCTGAAGTCCATGTCGGCTACCCACAGTGGCATGAGCCCGTCAGGTTTTTTAAACAGCGGACCGCCGTCATATTTCATAGAGCCCGTCCCGCGGCGCTCTATTATTTCATCAAAATCGTACATTATATATATTTCACCTCCGTAAAAACTGAAAGTATGGTTACTACATGATACGGGACGCCTCCAGGTGGCCTACGAATATACGGAACGCTCCATGTGCAGGGAACTTCAATTACGCTTATCCGTATATTCTTCGGTCTCATATGGCGTCTTTTTGATAGTATTATCTATAATAAAATCATATATTAACCAATTGAAATAATCAACGGTCTAATGTAAGATAGTAAATGCATCACGCTAAACTATGTAAAAGGGAACAGAGATAAGGAGAAAAAAGCGAATGAGCAATGATTTTGACGATAAGGATCTTAACGACCTTAACGATATGATATTTACGGACTCGGAAGAGCCGGTCGAGAATGGCGCGGATGCTGACGAGCAGGCGCAGCCTGAGGAAGCGGATGAAAGCGCAGCAGCTGCCGACGACACTATAGCAAACCCTGCATCAACAGCCGCCTACAACACAACAGGCGGCGCGTCAGCGCAGCCGGGCTCCGCCCGCGGCCCCGAAACCAACAAGGCCGCCGGCTCCGCCGCATCCGCATCGCCCGACGCGCCCCGCACATCAGACGGCGCGTCCGGCTGGAACGCCGCAGGCGCATCCCGTATCTCCGGCTCCGCCGACCCAAACAACTACACATTCTACCGTCCAAGCTACAATAACGATACCGCCGGTCAGACCGGCGCAGCAGCAGCCGCATACTACCCGCAGCCACCAAAAAAGAAAAAGAAATGGAAAATAATAGCAATAATAGCCGTGATAATAGCGGTGATACTGTTAGTATCAGCCTGCACCGCCTCACTGATAACAGGCGATTCCGGCATGGACGCTGACTACGGCGGCGGCTCATCATACATAGGCGTGCTCCACGTAGAGGGCACGATAACGACGTCGAGCTCATCATCAGACACATACCAGCAGAGCTGGCTGCTCAGGCAGATAAACTACATGATGGATGACCCGTCAAACGAAGGCCTCATGCTTTACGTAAACTCGCCGGGTGGCAGCGTGTACGCTTCAGACGAGCTTTATCTGAAGCTTAAGGAATACAAAGAAGAAACAGACCGCCCTGTATACGCGTATTTCGCTGAAACGGCAGCATCAGGCGGATACTACATAGCCGCAGGCGCAGACAAGATCACAGCGAACAGGAACTGCACGACAGGTTCGATCGGTGTATATCTCGGCCCGATCATCAACGCGAGCGGCCTTCTCGAAAAGGTCGGCGTTCAGGCTGAGATCATAAAGTCAGGCGAAAACAAGGCGATGGGCAACAACTACGAGCCGCTCACAGACGAGCAGCGCGCTATCTATCAGGAATACGTAAACGAATCATACGAACAGTTCGTAAACATCGTAGCCGAAGGCCGCAAAATGGACGCAGCAACAGTAAAGCAGATAGCCGACGGCCGCGTCTACACAGCAAAGCAGGCAAAGGCAAACGGCCTGATAGACGAGATATCGTCGTTCGAGGACGCAAAGGACGCGATGCTCAAGGAAAACAAGCTCGATGACTGCACGTTCCAGAACGTGACATACACTCCAAAGAATGACATATACAGCCTGCTCTCCCAGAAAGCCGATGCAAAAACAGACTCAGCAAGCGCGGAGATCGGCATGGCGCAGGACATATTAAACGGCGACTACACGCCTGAATTAATGTACATGATGCAGTAATGTTTTCAAAAAATTTTAAAGGGTGTCAAACAAAATTGCTTGACACCCTTATTCCATTGTGTTAATCTATGTAAAGTGTTGTTGAAAGAGGTGACTGCGATGGCTGAAAAAACAGTTGAAAAAACGTTCGAGATCGCAATGCTCTACGACTTTTACGGCGAGCTGCTGACACCACGCCAGAAGGAAGTGCTTCAGTATTATTACGAAGAAAACTATTCCCTGAGCGAGACAGCCGAAGAGCTCGGAGTGAGCAGACAGGCCGTTCACGACACTATACGCAAAGCAGAAAAAGCGCTCCGCAACTACGAACAGAAGCTCGGACTCGTCGAAAGATTCAGACGCACAGAGGCCGACACGGAAAGAGCGGTAAGCGAGCTCGACAGGATAATAGATCAGCTGACGGGCAAAAGCGCTGAAAGCGCGATATTTGATGATCAGATAATAGAAAAGCTGAAGGATGTAAAAAGCATACTCAGCATATTGGAAGAAGAACAGATCTAAAGCATAAAAATAAGTGATAAGGAGACAGCATGGCTTTTGAAGGACTTTCGGATAAGCTCCAGGGTGTATTTAAAAAGCTTAAGGGCAAAGGCAAGATA
>CAVGTL010000139.1:0-7358 GCA_963632005.1 Succinivibrio sp. | reverse complement strand
GTCTTATACTAACGCGCGTCTAACGCGCCCGTCAGGCGGTGACGCCTGCAGCTTATGGAAACTATTACTGCATTAGTAAATTATTGCGCGCAGCATGACCGTGTAAATATTTTCCGTGAATTATTTTAAGTCAAATCGAGCGATATGTAAAGGTAATATGTGCGTAAAATCCTCAGATGTGGTAAACTGTTGACAGAGAGAATCATTAATCAGGAAAAAATCCGTATTACAAAGTATACTGTATTTTAATGCAATGAGATCTGACGCATTTTAATATGAAATTACGCGTTTAAGTATATGAAAAAAACGCAGAGAGAGAGATCAAATGAACAAAGAAAAAGAAAAAAGGCTTTCAAGGCATATCTGGGCAAATACAGCTTTACTGTTTATCGTGATATGCGTGCTGATATTCGTTACGGCCAGTCAGGGATACAAGCGGCAGACTGAGCAGATGGACGGATATATAAACGAGCTCTCGGAGAGGACTACTCAGCATGTAAGCGATGTTTTCAGCGATAAGCTGAGCGAGATAAGTTCGATAGCGTATCTTTACGGACAGAGCCTTGACTCTCCTGATGTAAGTGCGAGGGATCTTTTTGTGCTTGAACACGGGTCGGGATTTGACAGGATACGCTTCATCAATTCAGACGGCGAGAGCTTCGCGAGCAACGGAAAGATCGCCGATGTAGCTGACAGGGATTACTTTATAAAGGGCATGAACGGGCTGAGCGGAATAGATTACGTTGAAAAGTCGCGCTTTAATGAGAATAAAGTCATAGGCTTCTATTCACCTGTCAGATTTAACGGCAGTATATGCGGCGTAATGGTGGGGTTTATAGATAAGGAAACTGTTTCAAAAATACTTGAAACTCAGCTTTACGGCTACAACGTCGATACTATGATACTGGACAGAAGCGGCAGGACGATAGGCCGCCATATAACAGAAAAAACGCCGGATATATCGGACATAAGCGAGCTTTCCGACAACAAGAGCATCGCCCTCAGAGATGCTTTGAAAAAGACTGAGAAAACAAAATGCATATTCAGATCTGAAAGTGGCTGGAATGCAGGATACGTAGTTCCGATAGAAGAAACTGACTGGGTGATATTTCAGGCGTTCCCTGACGAGGTAACTATACAGATACTCAACAGACTCAATCGCAATTACGGGATCTCTGCGATTTCATTCTCGCTTATAATACTGTTTTTCACGATGAATGTTATCTACGTGATGAGAAAGAAACATGCTTTCAGTCGAGAGGAAGAGAGCCGCAGCCGCGTCATGTCGCTTCTGCAGAATATTTCTGACGACTATATATGTATCATAGATGTAGACATGCGGACCGAAAAGGAAGAACAGTTCGTACTGAGCAATGACGCCGGACTGACAGACTGGGCGCAGGGCGATTACAGCTATGAGCACTGTGTAAAGAGCTACGCAGAGCAATTCATATGCCCTGAATACAGGGAGGGGTTCATTGAAGCGACACGTCTGGACGTTCTGAAAAAGGTCCTTTCAGTTCAGAAGGCGTTTTTCCTTGACTATGATGTGATCATAGGGGGAGAAAAGAGGATGATCCAGAGCAAGTTTACAATAATGAAGGACGAACAGACGTCAGAAGAACACCTGCTCATAGGCATACGTGACATAACGGGCATACAGACAGAAAAGATAAAGACGCAGACGACTATGGACCTTATAGTATCGGCTGCGAGCACTGTTTACCCGTATATCCTTCAGGTGAACCTTACGACTAATTACGCTAAAACTGTATACAATCAGGGGATAGTGAATAACGGTATGATGGAAAAAGGCTCGTTTGAGGACATTTTAAAGACACTGAGGGCTACCGTCGTATCTGAAGAAGATTACAATGCGCTCATGGAGCTGATGAGCAGGGAGGCGCAGATAGCGGCATATGAACAGGGCGAGCGAAACCTCAGTGTCAGCATAAGGCAGCGCGGTGATGACGGCGAGATCCACTGGATGGAAGTACGCAATATCCTTATGACTAACGTTACCGGAGATATATATTCTATAATAATGGTAAAGTGTATAGACGACGAGATACAGCGTACAGTCGAACTTGAAAAAGCGAAAGACGCAGCCGAAAGCGCAGACAAAGCAAAGAGCAGATTCCTTTTCAACATGTCGCACGATATACGCACACCTATGAACGCTATAATTGGCTTCTCGGAAATGGCCGAAAAACACATAGGCGACGACGAAAAGATCTTAGACTGCCTCGAAAAGATACATATGTCGGGCGAGCATCTGCTCAGACTCATAAACAACGTGCTCGACATGGCTCGCATAGAAAACGGCAGGCTCGATTTCGACGTGCGCGCGTACGAGCTTTCACCTGTAGTAAAGAGCGCAGAGTCCATATTTATGGCAGATATCAGCAAGAAAGATCTGTCATTTGAAACTAAATGCGATATAACTGACGACATAGTTTTCATAGACATACTCAAAATGAACCAGATAGAGCTGAATCTGATAGGCAACGCCGTGAAATACACACCTGCCGGAGGAAAGATAATCTACTCAGTAACTCAGACAGGCTCCGGCAACGGATATGCCACGTATCGCATGAGCGTAAAAGACAACGGCATAGGAATGAGCCCGGAATTCTGCCAAAATGTATTTACCGCTTTTGAGCGCGAGGATACGAGCATGACCGCAAGGATAGAGGGCTCCGGACTCGGGCTGGCTATAGTAAAGCATCTCGTTGATGCCATGGGCGGTAGAATATATTGTAAGAGCGAGCAGGGAAAGGGCTCGGAGTTCATATGCGAGTTCACGCTTAAGACAGGCACGAAACAGGATCTCGAGGACTCTTCCGACGAGTGCGTAGACCTGACAGGCGCAGAAAACATGACTGCGCTGCTCGTAGAGGATAACGATCTCAACCGGGAGATATCGCGCGAGCTCCTCGAAAGCGACGGTTTCAAAGTAGAAGAAGCTGTAGACGGCGACGAGGCTGTAGAAAAGGTCAGAAGCTCCGAGCCGGGTCATTACGACTTTATCCTGATGGACATACAGATGCCTAGAATGAACGGATATGAAGCCGCGCGAATAATAAGATCGCTCGACGACGCCCGCCTGGCGGGCATACCGATAATAGCGGTAACTGCAAACGCATTTGATGAGGACAGGCGCGCTGCGGAGGAAGCAGGCATGGACGGCCATGTAGCAAAGCCTATAGACGTAAAAAAGCTGCGCGCGCAGCTCGCTGCATGCATACGCGGCAAATCAAACGAGTCAAAATGAGGTAAACAGTAAAACCGCATGTTGTCGTTTAACATTTACTGTTTGACATGGCGGCAGGCCGCCATTAAAATAGTAAGGATGGATTTTGACAGATAAAATAAATTAAAATACAAAATATTACAACAGGAGAAAATAATGCCTTCATTAATAGATAAGATAAAAAACAGCCAGAAGACGTATTTCATACAGACATTCGGCTGTCAGATGAACGAGCATGACTCGGAAACGATAGCCGGAATGCTCGAGGACGCGGGATACGTTGAAAATACAGTGCGCGAGGATGCAGATGTAATCGTCATGAACACATGCAGCGTGCGCGAGAATGCCGACAACAGATTTTTCGGACAGCTCGGCGTTATCAAAAAGATAAAGGAAAAGCATCCAGACGCGATAATCGCCGTTTGCGGATGCATGATGCAGCAGGATCATATAATAAAGCGCCTCAAGGCAAAATACTCATGGGTCGATATCATATTCGGGACTATGAGCATACAGGATTTTCCGCAGCTCTTAGCCGACTGTCTGGCTAAGCGCGAAAAGGTGATGTCAGTTTATAAAAATCAGGAGCACATAATAGAAGGGCTTCCCGTACACAGAAAGTTCAAGCATAAATCATTCGTAAATATAATGAACGGCTGCAATAATTTCTGTACTTACTGTATAGTTCCTTATACAAGAGGCCGCGAGCGCTCGCGCGCACCTGAGGATATCGTAGCCGAGATCACATCACTCGTCGCTGACGGCGTAAAAGAAGTGACTTTACTCGGCCAGAACGTAAACTCATACGGAAACAACTGCGATTTCGACTGTGATTTCGCAGAGCTCATAAGAAAGATAAACGCTATAGAAGGTCTTGAGCGCATACGCTTCATGACCTCGCACCCTAAGGACCTTTCGGACAGGCTCATACAGGCGTTCGTTGACTGCGAAAAGCTCTGCAGGCACATACATCTGCCTGTACAGTCGGGCAGTACGGAAACTCTGCGCCGCATGAACAGACGCTATACAAAGGAAGATTACCTTGCTCTCGTAGAAAAGATAAGAGCCGCAGTGCCTGATATCGCGATAACTACAGATATAATAGTAGGATTCCCGGGAGAAACGGAAGAAGATTTCGAGGAAACGCTTGATCTCGTGAGACGCGTGCGTTATGATTCGGCGTTCACGTTCCTTTACTCAATAAGAACGGGTACGCCTGCCGCTGAATATGACGAGCAGATACCTGACGATGTAAAGCACGAGCGCTTTGAGCGCCTTGTTGACGCTGTAAATGAGATAACTGCGGAAAAGAACGCGCTCTATCAGGATAAGGTAGTGAAGGTGCTCGTCGAGGGCGAGAGCGCTCGCGGTGAAAAGGGGACTTATTCAGGCAGGACTGATACGTTTAAGCTTGTAAACTTTGACAGCGATAAGGACCTTACAGGTCAGATGGTCGATATAAAGATAACAGACGCTAAGACGTTCAGCCTCTTCGGCGAGCTTGTATAGTGGAGACATTCGGGCATTTATGCGAGGTGACATAATATGGTAAAATATACAAATAAGCTTGGGAAGGTCGGTTTCGATCCGACAGTTTTTGCGGCGATAGCTGTAGACACTGCAACCGGATTTTACGGACGCGTCTTTTTTACAAATCCTAAGGGACGCCCTGTAAAGCTTGGTAATTCAGGGAAAGAAAAAGCAGGTTCGGATAAGCTTGGTTTCATAAATGTCACAGAGAATAAAAATAACAACACGGTAAATGTCGAGGTGTTTCTGATACTTAAATTCGGAACGAGCATAAGCTGGTTCACTAAAGAGTTTGCAAGGCGCCTGAGGATAGAGGCGGAGGAGATGACCGGCATCACTGTAGATGAGGTCATAATAAATATAACAGGTATAAGGTCAAGAAGGACTGCAAAGCGGGAGCTGAGGATATTATGCTGACAAAAATAGAAGCAGTAAAGGGAATCGGTCCTAAAAAAGCCGGGCTCATACATGAGCTCGGCATTTACACGTTAGGGGATATGTTAAGCCATTATCCTGCAGCATATGAGGACCGTTCAAAGCTGACACCGCTTGCTGATGTCAAGGAAGGCGAGACGTACTACGTTACGGGCATAGTACTTAAGATAGTAAAGAACTTCGCGTACGGCCGGCAGGGAAAGATGATACGCCTCAAGATCGAGGATGATACCTCTCAGCTTGATATAACATTTTTTAATGCAGGATACTATGCAAGCTCATTTTCTGAAGGTCAACAGTATAACTTTTACGGTAAAGTAGCTCGCGGTCGCTCCGGACTTCAGATGATACATCCAGAGTTTGAAAAAAGCGGCCCGACGTTTGAAAGCGCAATACTTCCGGTCTACAGCACGACAAAGGGAGTGACTCAGAAGGACCTAAGAAAGATAGCTGCGGCAGCTGTTGCGAGAGATTTCAGCATAAAAGAAACGCTGCCGGAAAAGATAGTAAAAGAAAACAAGCTGTGCAGCCGCGAGTTCGCGCTTAAAAACATTCATTTCCCGAAGGACAAAAAAGCTTTTTCGATCGCAAAGTACAGGATAATATACGAAGAGCTGTTCCTGATGCAGACAGGTCTTTTTATGAAGGGCAATGCGCGCTGCCGTGAAGAGTCGGGAGTTGCATTTCCTCATGACCATTACGCAGAAGAATTTGCTTCATCGCTCGGATTTGAAATGACCGGCGCACAGAAGCGCGTGCTGCATGAGATAGTTTTAGATATGGAGTCGGCAGTGCCGATGCAGCGTCTCGTACAGGGAGATGTAGGCTCAGGCAAGACGGCTGTAGCCGCAGCTGCGCTCTACAAGGCAGCAAAAAACGGCTGGCAGGGCGTTATGATGGCGCCTACAGAGCTGCTGGCACGCCAGCATTTTGAGACATTTAAAGAATTTTTTGCCAATACTGATATACGAGTAGGATTCCTTTCGTCAGGCGTAAAAGCAGCCGAAAAGCGCGAAACGCTCGCTGCCATAGCTGACGGCTCTGTAGACGTTATAATAGGAACGCACGCAGTCATACAGGAATCAGTACAGTTCCACAGGCTCGGCATAGTAATAACTGACGAGCAGCACCGTTTCGGTGTAGACCAGCGTATAAAGCTCGCCGCAAAGGGCGAAGATCCGGATATACTCGTAATGACAGCGACGCCTATACCACGCACACTTGCGGTAATAATATTCGGAGACCTTGATATTTCAGTGATAGACGAGCTGCCTCCGGGAAGGATGCCTATAGAGACAAAAGCTGTAAGCTCGCGCTCGCGCAAGAAAGTTTATTCATTCGCTGCCGACATGATAAAGCAGGGCAGACAGGTGTACGCCGTAGCTCCGCTCATAGCCGACTCTGAGAGCGTTGAGGCGCTTTCAGCAGAATCGCTTTACGAAAAGCTGCGCTCTGAATACCCGCAGCTTCGCGTCGGGCTTGTCCATGGCGGAATGAAGCAGGCAGAAAAGGACGCAGCCATGGAACGCTTCGCAGCGCACGAGACAGACATACTCGTAGCTACCGTAGTAATAGAAGTAGGCATAAATGTCCCGAACGCTTGCGTTATGATAATAGAAAACGCCGAGAGATTCGGACTCGCCCAGCTCCACCAGCTCAGAGGCCGCGTCGGACGAGGAAAAGACCAGTCATACTGCTTCCTCATAACCGACCCGAAATCAGAGTTAGGCAAGGAGCGCGCAAAAGTAATAGAAGAAACGAATGACGGATTCGTAATAGCGGAAAAAGACCTGCAGATGCGCGGTCCCGGAGACTTCTTCGGCACGCGCCAGCACGGCTTGCCCGCCCTCGGCATGGCAGACCTCGTAAAACATATCGGCATACTGAATGGCCTCAGGCCTGCCGTAAAAGAAATGCTCCAGGCGGATCCGCATCTCAAAAAACCCGAAAACGCCCTCGTAGCAGAAGGTGTCCAAAAGCTGTTCGGGTCGTTTGAGAATTTAGGCATATAATAATATAAATATTATAACGGCAAAGACGCCGGAGAATATACGGATAAGCGCAGTTGAAATTCCCTATACCACGAACTGAAAAATTGCATTGCGGCTGAAGCCGCGCAATTTCTGTATGAGACCTGCGC
>CAVGTL010000138.1:0-7386 GCA_963632005.1 Succinivibrio sp. | reverse complement strand
ATTATAGAAATATCAGGAAAACGCTGATTGTTTTCGTACCTGCTTATAGTAACAGGTGTGAGGTTTAAATCTTCAGCGAATTTTGTCTGACTGATTTTACGTGATTGTCGGAGTTCTTTTAATTTAAGTTTATACATCAGGTGTTCTCCATAGTTTGAAATTTAAAGAATATAAATTATCGTAAGTGATTTCTTACAATGCAAGAATAAACAAATAGTCAAAAATAGTATTGGTATTTCCGAAATGGCTATGCGTTATAAATACGTAACTGTGTATTTACTTTTATTGTACAATAGTTAAAACAACTTAGTTGACTTGTAATACAACATCATAATATAATATAAATATGACACGCTCAATTATGCAGCGTGCATATAAGTTACTGTATTTAATGTTTATAGGAGAATTTTTATGTATTGTAAGAATTGTGGTCAGCAGATAGATGATAATGCTTTTGTATGTCCGCATTGCGGAGTGGCGCAGCAGGAGATACCGACGGTGCAGCCGGCTTCGCCTGACAATGGCGGTTTTGGCTGGGCGCTGCTTGGTTTCTGTATCCCTATCGTAGGTCTTGTCCTTTTCCTTGTATGGAAAGATACGAAACCTTTAACTGCAAAGTCTGCAGGAAAGGGAGCTCTTGTTTCTGTGATAGTAGGTGCTGTGGTTTATGTACTGTCGTTTATTGTAGGCATGGCCAGCATAGCACAGATGTGAAATATGGTGTAAAGTAAATGTCAGCGGTAAAAGTGCTGACGTGGGCGTATAAGTGGCTGCCTATAATATGCGGATGCCATTGCAGGGCGGACAGGTCGTTTTATTTTAAGGGACATCAGTTTCCGGTATGCGCCAGGTGTACCGGTATATTGACAGGATGGCTCACGGGTATCGCCGCGTGCTTTTTTATACGTGTATCGTTATGCTGGCTGGTCATGATGATGCTCCCGCTAATTATTGACGGAACGGTACAGCGCCTGACGAGGTATGAGAGCGGCAACCTGCGAAGGCTTGTGACAGGATCATTTTTTGGCTATGCTACTATGAGTCTGTTTCTGAGGTCTCTGGAAATGGCATATCTGGCGGGAGCTCATGCCGGCGGTGTGATTTTCTCGTAAAAAAGCCTTGACATAAAGTGGACTTTAACTTCTATAATAATTATGTATGAATAGCTGTTTGCGGGATGATACTGTTCGGTGTCAGCCCTGACTGATATCTGATTTCTGTGCGGTGACGCACGGAGATATATGTATTGGTTGATTATTGCAAATGCATTAATTGATACTATAAAAAAAGAAATGGAGTTTATGGAGGTTTAAGGCGAAATGATCTACAGAGAGTTTGACGGTAAGAAGCTTTCGATGCTCGGTCTGGGCGCTATGCGTCTGCCGCTGGTCGAGGGCGGTTCTGAGAGCGATATCGACGAGGAGCACGTTCAGCGTATGGTCGATTACGCTATGGAGCACGGCGTTAATTATTTTGATACTGCTTACGGTTACCATAATGGTAAGTCGGAAGTCGTAATGGGGAAGACTCTTGCGAAGTATCCGAGAGAGAGCTTTTACGTTGCTGACAAGTTTCCGGGCTATGACCTGGCAAATATACCAAAGATAAAGGAAATTTTTGCGGAGCAGATGGAAAGAACAGGCTTTGGCTATTTTGATTTCTACATGTTCCACAATGTATGTGAAATGAACATCGAGCAGTACCTCGATCCGCAGTACGGCATCATGGATTTTATGCGTGAGAAGAAGGCTTCGGGCGAGATAAAGCATATCGGCTTCTCTGCTCATGCGAGAGTTGATGTTATGAGACGTTTCCTGGAAGAATATGGCGATGAAATGGAATTCTGCCAGATACAGCTGAACTATCTTGACTGGATATTACAGGAAGCAAAGGAAAAAGTTGAGCTGCTCAACGAATATAATATCCCTATCTGGGTAATGGAGCCGCTGCGCGGCGGCCGTCTTGTAAAGCTGAGTGATGAAGCTGTTGCGAAGCTTGCAGCGCTGCGTCCGGAAGAAACTGTCCCGGGCTGGGCGTTCAGATTCCTTCAGTCTGTTCCCGATGTCAAGGTCATCCTTTCCGGTATGTCAAATATGGAGCAGCTCAAGGCTAATATCGCTACATTCGAAGAGGACAAGCCGCTGAACGAGGAAGAGCAGAAGGCTGTAATTGCAGCTGCGGGCGATATGTACGACATGCTCCCATGCACTGCATGCCATTACTGTACGGCCCACTGTCCTAAGGGTCTTGATATCCCAGAATTCATGTTCATGTACAATGAGCTCAAGATGCAGAACGGATTTATAACTTCTATGGCTGTAGGCACTATCCCTGAGGACAAGAGACCTGCCGCATGTATAGGGTGCAAACAGTGCGAGGCTGTCTGTCCGCAGGAGATAAAGATCTCAGAGATCATGGCTGATTTCGTAAAGCGCATGAATGAACCTATGTCATGGTAAATAATCTGCCTGTCCGGTGACGGACGCTCCCTTTCTGATTTTATTAATTGTTTTTTGTATTCAAAAACATCAGAGTTTGTGGTACAATATCCTAAGTGTCTGAATTTGCGGCGCGGCCGCGCGCAGGCGCTGTATATATAATAGAAATAAAAATCGGAAAAGGAGAATGATCCATGTCATTGTATCAGGAATGGGTAGACCTTTACGAAGGTCAGACAAATGAAACATTCCAGAAGTTCTGGAATGAATACTCAGCCGCGGAGACAAAGATCTACACTGAGCTTCTTTCTTCACCTGAGAGCAAGTACGAGGGTGTTGTAAAGGATAAGGCAGAAGAGCTTAACATCGATATAAAGATATTCATGGGATTCCTTGACGGCATAAACGACAGCCTTAAGGAAAGTCTTGATATTGAAAACATAGAGCGCGACACTCAGTTCAGCCTCGATGTTGACTACGAGAAGCTGTATTTCAACATGCTCGACGCTAAGGCTGATTACTTATATACGCTCCCTCAGTGGGATGCTATCCTCACAGAGGAAAAGCGCGCTGAGATCACAAAGGCGTACAAGAAGTCAAAGACTGTAGTTAAGGAAGTTCGCATCGGCAGAAACGATCCATGCCCTTGCGGAAGCGGCAAGAAGTACAAGAAGTGCTGCGGCGCAAATCTTTAATATTTTAAAAAATGAAAAATGAACGGGGCTTTCACACGGAAAGCGTCCGGTCCGCATAAATGAATGACCGCGTGCAGTCAGCGCGCGTCACCGCGCGGGCAGGGCGCAGCCCGTGTTGCAGGTCCCGTTTTCTGTTTAGATAAAGCAGGAGGACAGAAATGTCAGAAGCATCAGAAAAGAAAGAACCACTTATAAATATCGTGCTTGTAGAGCCTGAGATACCTCCAAACACAGGCAATATATCGCGTACATGCGCCATAACGGGAGCGAAGCTTCATCTCGTAAAGCCTCTTGGGTTTTCGATCGATGACAAGCACGTTAAGCGTGCCGGTCTTGATTACTGGGATCATCTTGATATGGAGATACATGAAAGTCTTGATGATTTCCTTGCAAAGTACGGCGACAGGAAGCTGTTCCTTGCGACGACGCACGGCGGAGTGTGCTATACAGATGTAAATTACGAGGCAGGCTGCTTCATACTTTTCGGAAAAGAGACAGCAGGACTGCCAAAGGCGCTGATAGCTGAGCATCCCGATACTGCAGTCCGCATCCCTATGGGAGATCACCCTGATCTGAGGTCGCTGAACCTGTCAAACTCAGCAGCAATAGTGCTTTATGAGGCGCTCAGACAGCATGGATTTCCGGGACTCGTTTAGCAAATTCCGTGCCACCGTGATTTAAATCATTTGAGAAAAAAGTTATATTATGATATAATTGAAGAAGCGTTTTAAACGTGTAATTTTCTTTTTTTATTCAAATAAACGGGAGCGCATTATGGAGCTTATTTTCAGAAATGATCTCAATACAGAGCTGAGTCAGAAGCTTACGCTGACACCTGAGATGATCCAGTCTCTTAACGTTCTTCAATACAGCAGAGGTGAGCTTGTCGATTACATTTATGATATGATGATGGAGAATCCTGTAATAGAACTGGATGATCCTGATTATGTCGTTCAGCAGCCGGTAGCTGAAACGACTGACAACCGTGAGGAAAGCTCAGAAAGCAGTGATTATGACGCTGATTTTGATTCTGACAGCATAGGTCAGGAGATGGGCGAAAACGCTGATAGGGAATGGGATGCCGAGGACTGGTACAATTACGCCGAAAATATGGGCTACGATGATGACAGTTATTACGGACGCAATACGTACGATACGCAGGATAGCGACAGATACGATTACATGGTAGCTGATGATATGACGCTTGAGGAGAATCTTCTGAATCAGGTGGAGATGACGGGAGCGCCGTATATGACGCGCGCCATAGCAGCGTATATAATACAGACGCTTGATGACAATGGATATATGACATGTTCCGTCAGTGATATAGCTGCAGAATTAAGCGTGTCTGATGATGATGTGCAGAAAGCGCTTGAGCTGGTGTGGACATTTGATCCGGCAGGAGTGGGAGCGAGAAATCTCGCAGAATGTCTTGAGCTGCAGCTTAAAGCTATGGACAGATACACTGATGATATAGGGATCATACTCAGAGACCATCTCGAAGATATTGCTATGAACAGGCTGTCGGCAGTTTCAAAAGCTATGGGACTTTCTGTATACAAGGTACAGGATATGGCAGATCTGCTGCGTTCTCTTGAACCGAAGCCTGGAAGGATGTTTGCTGCACCGCAGTCAACTAATTACATAGTTCCTGACGTAACTGTAGAGAATAATAACGGAGTCCTGACAGCGTCGATAAATTCTGCCTCGACTCCGAAAGTTATAATAAGAAACGAGTACAGGACGATGCTGCGCGACGCGGAAAAAAATTCCGGTGTAGCAGCGTTCCTTTCCGGACGTTTCAGTACGGCTATGTGGCTCGTACGCAGTATAGAACAGCGCAATGAGACTATAACAAAAGTAACTCAGGCGATAGTCGATCATCAGAAGGAGTTTTTTGAAAAAGGAAAGTCCGCTCTGAAGCCTCTTACAATGAAAGAGATAGCTGAAGAGGTAGGCATACATGAATCAACGGTGAGCCGTGCAGTGAACGGCAAATACATGCAGTCACCGCAAGGCGTTTACGAGCTGAGGTATTTCTTCAGCGGAACGAGCCGGTTCGCAGGCGCTAATGGCGATTCTGCATCAGCTGAATCGCTTAAGGTCCTTATAAGCTCGATAGTCGAGTCCGAGGACAGGACTATGCCACTCAGCGACAGATCCATAGCTGAGGCTATAATGGTAACAGGCGTTGAAATATCAAGGCGTACAGTCGCTAAATACCGTGAAGAGCTAGGCATACCGTCATCCTCGATGAGAAGGCGGCGCGCAAAAGCAAAATAAATAAAAATATAACTTTTAAATTTTTATGGAGGAAGACCAAAATGAAAAAGACTGTAAAGGACATCGATGTAAAAGGAAAGCGCGTTTTTGTAAGATGCGATTTCAATGTCCCGACAGACGATAACGGTGTTATAACAGATGACAGAAGGATAGTTGGAGCTATACCGACTATAAAATATCTGGCTGATAACGGAGCAAGAGTCATCATAGCTTCACATATGGGCAGACCTAAGGGAAAGCCTGATATGAAGTATTCTCTGAGAGTCGTGGCTGAAAGACTTGCTGAGCTTTTGGATATGCCTGTTAAATTTGTAAGCGAGCCTGAGGTGGTCGGCCCTGAAACAAAGGCTGCTGCAGCTGCTCTTGCTGACGGCGAAGTAATGCTCATAGAAAACGTAAGATTCAGAGAAGAAGAGACTAAGAATGTTCCTGAGTTCAGCAAGGAGCTTGCAGATCTAGCTGAGATATTCGTGAATGACGCGTTCGGAACTGCTCACAGAGCTCACTGCTCTACTGCAGGCATAGCTGACTATCTCCCTGCAGTAAGCGGCTTCCTCATGGAAAAGGAGATAAGATTCTTCGGCGACATGCTCGAAGCACCTGAAAGACCTTTCACAGCAGTAATGGGCGGCGCAAAGGTAGGAGATAAGATCCCGCTGATCGAAAACCTTATAGAAAAGGTAGATACTATAATAGTAGGCGGCGGAATGGCATATACGTTCCTCAAGGCTCAGGGTCATGAGATCGGCACTTCGCTTCTCGAAGAAGATAAAATGCCTATGACGCTTGAACTTCTTAAAAAGGCAGAGGAAAAGGGCGTTAAGTTCCTGCTCCCTGTAGACGTAGTATGCGCGCCAGAGTTCGCAAATGATTCTCCATCAGAGGTATATCCTGCAGACGGCATGCCTGCAGATAAGATGGGCCTCGACATCGGCCCAAAAACTCGCGAGCTCTACAGACAGGCTATACTCGATTCAAAGACCGTAGTATGGAACGGACCTATGGGCGTATTTGAAATGGATAACTTCGCAGCAGGCACAAAGGCTATTGCAGAAGCCCTGAATGAATGTGCTGGTACAACTGTAGTAGGCGGAGGCGACAGTGCAGCAGCAGCCCGCAAGTTCGACCTCGAAGCAAATATCTCGCATATATCAACAGGCGGCGGAGCATCGCTTGAATTCCTTGAAGGAAAGGTGCTCCCCGGCGTAGCGTGCCTGCTGGACGCATAATAAATGCTTTAATAACTGCAGCCGTCACCGGCTGTGCTTTCCGCGGCTTAAGCCGCAGCTCGATTTTAGTTAAAAAATCAAATAAAAAGATCTTGACCTGGTCCGCATTTGCCGGAAAGCTGATGCGGGCCTGAGTTTTAACAAGGAGTTTTATATAATGAGAAAACCTTTTATAGCAGCAAACTGGAAAATGAATATGCTTGTAGAGGATTCTGTAAGATACGGTGAGGACATCGTTGAATATCTTAAAAGAGAAAACGTAGACCTCAAGAAGGTAGACGTAGCCATATGCGTGCCTTACATACATATGGCGGCGCTCAAGGTAATATTCGTGCTCCGCAACATAATGGTGGGAGCACAGAACATGCATTTTGAGGAAAGCGGAGCATTTACAGGCGAGATATCACCGGCGATGCTCAAGGACATGGGAATAGAGTGCGTAATAATCGGACACTCAGAACGCCGCCAGTATTTCGGCGAGACAAGCGAAGCGTGTGCAAAGAAAGTAAAGGCGGCTGTAGCGCACAATATCAGACCTATACTCTGCGTAGGCGAAACGCTTGAAGAACGCGAGTCTGGAAATTACGAAAACGCTGTAGGCGATATGCTCAATACGTCACTTGCAGATGTTACGCCGGAGGAAATGCTCAAAACTGTAATAGCCTATGAGCCTGTATGGGCAATAGGCACAGAACATGCATTTTGAGGAAAGCGGAGCATTTACAGGCGAGATATCACCGG